>JBGAVL010000114.1:0-16486 GCA_044228145.1 Obscuribacteraceae bacterium (SeqCode) | reverse complement strand
AGAGCCCGGGCGCTCAGGGCAGCTCCGCAGATCCCAAGGAGCGCTATTTTCCCAAGCCCGCTACTACCATTCCCAGCACCACTACTCCGGTGATCCCACCAATAGAGCCAGCCAGTCGAAGCAACAGCAATCCGTCCGGCATCCCGGAGCAGGGTGCGCAGACTCCACCTTCTCAGCCCCCAGCCGAAGCACTTAATTTGCGCGGACCAATGGGCGATTCCATGACAATCGGTCAGGCCATGAACGAGACATTGGTAAACAGCCCCAGGGCGGCTGCTGTTCGTTTCAACCTGGGCATCACCAAGGCGGAGCTGTACAGAGCGACCGAAATGCCTAACCCGACCATATTTATGGATAGCGGCTACAAAGCTGAATTCACTTATCGATATGGAGTGACAATTCCGGTCGAGCCGCCGTGGAAGATCGTTTTCCGCATTCTGGCAGCAAAAAAACAGATCAAGCAAACCGACTTCGAAATTCGAAATGCGCTCTGGCAGCTCAGAGGAGATATTCGCAAAGCGTATACAGAACTGGTAGTGGCACAGGAAACTTATGAAACACTGGTCGATTTGTACGAATTGAGCGCCAGGCTCTATGAAGTTGCAGCCAAACGTTTCCAGGCCGGTGATGTGCCAGAACTCGACGTTCTCAAAGCGCGGCTATTGAACGGACAAAACGCGATCGAGCGCGATGTCGGCGCCAGAAGAGTAATTCAGGCGCGTCAGGCTCTGGCTACTATTCTTGGACGCGCAGTCGACACCCCAGTGCAAGTGCCGCGTCTTTCACCCTTCCAATTGCGGGCGGAAAAAGTCGATTTATTGCCTGATTTCAACAAAGATATGCCGCAGCTTGATACATTGCTTGCCGCCGCAAAGCAAAATCGCCTTGAGCTAAAAGTGCTGGCCCAGGCAATCCAGGCCGCTAAGGCGCAACTGAGAGTGGCATACGGCGAAGTACTGCCCAATCCGACACTGGGCGTCGGCAGCTCGGTAGTGAATGGTCCGCCCCTGGATCCGGCTCAGCTTGATCCCGATAAGCCGCTGCCGAAAAACGTTTTCCATGGATACTTCGTGCAAGTATTTCAGCCCTTGCCAATTTTTGATCTGAACCAGGGCGACATCAGCAAGTACAGAGCCACTATTAGGGCTTTGAACTCGCAAGTAATATCGCAGGAAAACGTCATTCAGCAAGAGGTTTCCGCCGCTTACCAAAGGGTGCTGGCAGCCAGACAACGCATTCTCACCTATCAAGAAAAATTGCTTAACGACTCCAATGAAGTGGCGCGCCTTTCCAGACGAAGTTATGAAGTGGGACAATCAGACATCACTTCGACATTGCTGACACAACAAGCCAACATTCAAATTCGCAACCAATATCTGGATGCCGTCAATTCATATCAGCAAGCATTCACTGATTTGGAACAGTCGATCGGTACTGTTCTGCAATAGCTGGCGAACCAGCATTAGGAAGCCTTTTGGGATTTGGTGCGGGCACGGCAAATTTGACCATCACCGTGGATTTTTGAGGCTTCAAAACCGGTCACCTTGTCTATCGCTTTATGCAGCGAGTAAAGAACTTTCTCAATGCGCTCAATGCGTTTTGTATCAGCGCGCCTTTCTGCCTGCATTTTTCTGAGCAAAAGCCCGGTTATCAGTCCATTTAGTTTGGCAATGCGCAAGTCAGTCAATCCATAAGCAAGGGCAAGAATGATGTGTCGACTTGAGGACGTACTCATATTAATGGCGCGCAAACGCAAAATAGAAGAGCCTGGAAACCCTTCCAGCCAGTTTGTAAAACCCAGCTCTGCCGTACGCGAATCCACCGATCCGACCGGGAATCTTGTATGCAACCACTGGTGGTGACGACTAATTTCGTTCATTTCTCAGGGCTCTATAAGATCTCGATCGGGTAGGACATCAACCAGGAGAGGAGCAATTCTTGCATCTCTGAGAAAAAGGAGCGGCGCGCACTCCGGGGTTTTACATGCTGCGCCGCTTTGTTTGGACGAGTCCGAGTGGTGAAAGTGATCGTTGCGTTCATGAAGCACCTCCTATCGACTCGCCCTATACAGGCAATTAAACCGCCACCGCCGCGTTTGAGACGGCGCTCAAAACTTCCTGAGCCCAGACTTTGATTCTTTGATCGGTCAATTCCGGCTCGTTGACTTCATCAACGACAAGTCCGACAAAATGACCATCGACAAGCGATTCGGAATGATCGAACTCGAAGCTATCTTTAGAAACACGGCAGCCAACAACTTCGGCGCCGCGTTCTTTGACTTTGTTGTACAAGATTCTCATGGCGCTGACGAAATTGTATGAATACCCGGTTTGATCACCCAGAGCAAAAAGCGCCACTCTCTTGCCCGAAAAAGAAATCAAATCCAATTGCGGAAAGAAGTCCAGCCAGTCGTCGGTCAATTCGCCATCACCCCAGGTGGAGCCGCCCAGGACAAGAAAGTCGCACTCCTCGAGCTCCTCTCTTTTGGCAAACTGAATACATTTGCTCTCCGATACTAAGCTTGAAAGATGCTTTTGGATCAAATCGGCGACACCCTCAGTGGTGCCAGTCTGCGATCCGTAGAAAAGTTTTCCCATATCGATCTCCTCAGACGCGCAAAAAACTGCGCGCCGTGCCAAACACTAGCAATGCACAACAACCACCCCGACAAGCAAAATTGCCGCCGGAAGCTAATTCGATTTGTTGAGACTGATTCTCAACTATCTTGCAAATCCTGTCCAATTAAACTTTCAAAAAATGGACGTAATTTTGAATCAAATCCCCGAAAGTCCACATATGCCAGAAAATTTCAAATTAAAGCTCAATAGATTATGACAATATCTATCAATAAATATCTGCGCCCTATTGAGATTGTTCTCAAAACTTCCGAGACCCGAACCTTTATTATGTAAACGCCCCAATGCGACTAAAATTGATTGCGGCATCACAATTTCGAGAAGCTTTTGCTCAACAAGCTGACAGTCACACAGAAAGGCATCCTGCTGGTTCTATTGCCGGTAGCCTTTGAGCTTTTCTTCGTTTATCAACTGTCAACAGAACTCTTTCACGCTCAAGCCGGATTGAAAACAATCCTTAGAGAGCGCGCCGTCATCGTCGAGTTAAATCAGATAAACGTTTCGCTTCTGCGCACCATGCTCCTGATTTTTACGCCCGGTAAGAAAGACGATCGGTATTTACTGAACACAATCGACAAGGAGTCCAAGCGCGCCATCGACATGAAGGCGAATTTGGCAAAGACGTCGAATGTATCGCCCGAAATCGAAGATGTATGCAAACAGTTCGATAAGATTCTGGCGCTTCTCACGCGTGCTTTCGCTCTGGCCAAAGAAGTAATCAATGATCCTTCCATTCCTTCAGGCAGACGCAACCAGCATATGGACCCATTTCTCTTGCTCAGCGCGTTCAGCGAAAATCGGAGCCTGACCAGGAAAATCGACAAGATGGAAGAGCAGTTTCAAACGCGCGTGCCGGCACAGTTGACAGAGATTGAAAACAGGCTCATCACCTTCCTCACCATAGGAATGGCGGCAGGCTGCCTGCTGTCCTTTTTACTGTCCAGAGTTTTTTCGCGCGACATTACCAAAAGACTGCAATTGATTTCGGCACAAGCTGAAAATGTTCTTCAAAGTAAGGCGCTGACGAGCCCGCAACCCGGCAAAGACGAAATCGCGCAGCTGGACAAAACCCTACATCAAGCAGCCGAGCAGCACAGGCAAGCCCGATTGAGAGAACAAGCCATATTGCACAACGCCGCCGATGTAATCTGCTCGCTGGATGCTCGCTTTCGCTTTGTCGGCGTGAGCGCGGTTGCCGAAAAACGCTGGCAAAGAGCTGAGGGCGATTTGATTGGTGCACCGGTAGCCGGCATACTGGCTGCAGAGTCAATTGACTCGACTGTGGATGCATTGCAGAAAATCGCCCGGGAGGGCAACGGGGACTTTGAGAACAGGATTGCCCTGCCGGATGAAACTTACGCCGACTTTCAGTGGAGCGTGCGCTGGTCGAAAGAGGAAAAGCGTTATTTTTGCACCGTGCACGACGTGACGGAGCTGCGGGCAGTGCAGCGCTTGAAGGACAAATTTCTATCCATTGTCAGCCATGATTTGCGCGCTCCTATAACATCCATCGGCATTTCACTCAATCTCCTGGCGGAAGGCAAGAGAGGAGAAATGCCAGATAAGGCGCTGAACGTGATTAATAGAGCCGAGGCAAGCCTTTCGACCTTGACTGTTTTAGTCAATGAGCTACTCGATCTCAATAAGCTGGAAGCCGGCAAAATGTCGCTCAATTCGACAGTTGTGAGTGCCCGCGGCGTGTGCTTGAAGTCCCGCGAATCGATGCTCGGCCTTGCCGAATCCGCAGGCATCAAACTCGAGCTTACGGACTCGGATTGTTCGCTCTGGGCAGATGAACTCAGACTTGTCCAGGCTCTCAACAACCTGATTTCCAATGCCATAAAATTCTCGCCTCCAAATACGAGCATCAAAATTGGCATTGAATTGCTCGACGACACGGCCGAGCTGCAAGTCATCGACCAGGGGCCAGGCGTGCCGGAAAACGAAAAGCCGCATGTATTCGACAAATTCAAACAGACCTCAGTGAAGTCAAATCTGAAGGTCAAAGGAAGCGGCATTGGTTTGGCGATAGTCAAGGCTATTGCCGAGGCGCACAATGGTGAGGCCGGCGTGAAAAACGCGCCGGGCACGGGCAGCATCTTCTATCTCAGACTGCCCAGACTCTTGAGCTCTCCGGAGATTGATGCCTGATGAAAAGATTGAGCATCGAACAACGGGGCAGTCTTTTGGTTTTGTTTCCCCTCATTTGCCAGATTGTTTTTGTTGTCATTTTGACTGCGCAACTCTGGGGCATTCATTCAAATATCATCAAACAGTCGCAGTCCTGCGAGCTCATCACCAGGACGATTTCTCTCATCGCCTACTCCATAAACCTGGGCTACATAAACCAGATCCAGGGTGCGCCCAGACTAATTCCAGGTACAAATGAAGCTCATGTGCATCTGGCCACAGTTACTGGTGACAAAAGAATGTTCGCGATTTTGGAAGACAAGCTGCACCAAATTGGTGCAAAAAGAGATCTCGACGAACTGCAGCGCAACCGCGTTGATGTTCTGACAAAGGCAGGCGCAGATGTTTTGGTGACATTGAACGAGTTGAGAGACAATCAACAGAAGGGCTGGAAGTATTGGAAACATGTGCATTGGAACTACGAGATCGCCTTGGTAGACTCATGCAAGCGCATGCTCAATGCCGCCGACAATGTAGTCGAATACGAGGAAGCCAAAAGACAGGGCAGCCAGGAGGCGACTAACAGCCAGTTTCAGAACCTCAATACATTTCTCACCGGTGCCATTGCCGTAACAATAGTGGCAGCATTTGTGATGGCTGCCTTTTACATAAGAGACATCCTCATTCCTCTCAAACACTTGAGTGCCAATTGTCTGAGAATTTCCAGGCAAGAAGACCTCTTGCCGGTCTTGCAAGACGGCAGTGAATTCTCCCAGCTCGACGAGATTTTGCATGCGATAAGACGTGCCACTCTGGAAGAGCAAGAAAGAGAAAAATCAATGGTGGAAAATACCAACGATTTGATTTGCTCGCTCAGCCGGGAAGGTAAGTTCTTACGTGCAAACAAGTCTGCTCGTGAATTCTTCGGCATCGCTCCTGAGGCGATCGTAGGAGAGTCGTTCTTCGATTTTGTCGCCGATGAAGATCGCACTCTGGCAGAGAAAGGCTTTCAAGATGCTCTCGCCGAAGGCGAAAGCAAATCGCTTGAATTTCGAATCAAACAGGCTGAAGGACTTATGCATACCCGGTGGTCTTGCCTTTACTCAAGTGAATCGAAGGAGCTTTTTGCCGTCGTTCACAATATCGAGCAGGAAAAAATCGTAGAGAATCTCAGGCAAGACTTTGTCGATATGGTCAGTCACGACTTACGCAGCCCACTTTCGTCCATGCATGTATCACTCGATCTGGTCGGGCAAAAGGCCTACGGTGAAATCAGCAAAGAGGCTGAGCAAGAAGTATCCGGCGCGCAAAGAAACCTGCTGAGGCTCCTGGATTTTGTCAATGACTTGCTCGACTTTCAGAAATTAAAACATGGAACCCTGCAGCTGGAATGCGATAACGCGCACATCGATGGTCTGGTGCAATCCGCATTAGACTTGGTAAAACCAGCACTGCAAGCCAAAGAGATCAAGATTGAAACAACCGGTGAGGACATCCTACTCTTTGCAGATCCGAAGAAGATGGTGCAGCTTTTGACGAATTTGCTTGCTAATGCAATTCATTACACACCGAAAAACGGCAACATCTCAATTGCCTGGGCACGAAATTCGGACTATACAGAAATCTCGGTAAGCGACACAGGGCCGGGCATCGCCGAAGAGTTCAAAAAACGCATTTTCGAGGCTTTCGAGCAAACTCCCGAAGCGGTCAGCAAAGGCGAAGGCACCGGACTCGGTCTGGCCATTTGCAAACTGATTTGCGATGCTCACAATGCATCGATTTTTGTGCAGAGCGAAGTGGGAAAAGGCAGCAAATTCATCGTCAAGATTCCCAGCCCAAAAGGTTAGACAAGACTAATAATCGAATCGGTTGTCCGATTGCGCTCGGGAGATTCGCGCCCGCCTGAATCTCCTCAAAAGCTTTCAGTACAAACGCTGACACACGCTTGACAGGGGTACGAATTAATTACTCCTGATGACATTCCTCACATATACTTGATGAGTTGGCGGTAAGCTTTTTAAAACCTGAGGTCCACGTATGGGTGACATCTCAGCGAATGCCGTTTTTCAAAAAACATCCACGGCACCCGACGTTTCCACGTTGGAATCGCGATTGGCCACCATTGCGGAGTCGCAAAGACTGATTGCCGAACTGCTCAATAGCCGCACTGCCTGTGTTTCTCCCGCAGCCGGCATTGCCATTCCCGAATTGCGCGCTCATGCTGACAAATCAATTCTTTCCACAGGAATTGTCGGAATGGGCAATTCAGCACATGCGCTGGCCGCTTATCTCTCTGCGGCAGGCTGCTCGGTGAGAATGCTGACGCGCGACAAAGTCAAAGCAGAACATTTAGACTTGAGCCGGCAGATCTTTTCTGAAGACCGCATTCTGGGCAGGTTTGAACTGTCAGGCGCCTACACCGATGCGCGCGCCTTTTCGGCCCGCTGCAAGAACATTTTCGTCGCCACGGTAGCTACAGCATACAGAGAAGTAGCAGCCAGTCTGGCACCACATCTGAATAGCAGCCACACGATTATTCTTTTCTCGGGCAAATTCGGCGGCGCGCGCGAATTCCAGCTCGAACTCATAGACAAAGGACTCAAAGACCTTCCCAAAATTGTAGAAACCGATTCACTCTTCGCTTGCCGCCTGGTCGCTCCCGAAAGAGTCTGGATTCGCGGCATCAAGCGCTGGACATTGTTCTCATCGGTGACCAGATCTCAGACGCAAGCCTGTGCACCTCTGGTCAACGCATATTTCCCGGGGTTGACTCCGGCAGACAATCTCGTGCAACGTGGTCTGACGGACTTCGGCGCACTGGCTCATGCTCCGATTGCGCTCACTAATATGCACGCAATCGATAGAGAAGAAGAATTCCTCTTCTACTACCAGCTCCATCACAGATTCTTCTACGAAGACGTTGCCTGCAGCCTGGTGCCTTTCGAGCAGCTGGCAAAGCTGGCAGCAAAAGAGACTCCAATCCTGAGCTCGATGATTAGCCTGGCAACTTGTGTTGTCGGCGAGGACTTCCGCAAAACCGGCAGAACTCTCGAAAACCTCAAGCTGGGAGATTTCAACCAGAGTGAAATCATTCAACTCCTCCATTCTTAAAGGCGAAGCTGCCGTAACGCTGTGGCTGACTGCAGCTATTTTTGCCGCCTCTGCCGAACCAATTATTGTTAAACTCGGCTATGCCGCCGGTGTTCAACCACTACAAATTCTTGTTTTGAAAAACTGCTTTGCTGCGACAGTCGTCCTTCTTTTGACCAGAAAGTTTGTTTGGGTGGGCGTCAAACAGTTGCCACGACTGGCTTTGCTGGCATTTTTGCTTTTCTGTACGAACGGATTGATCTTGCTTTCGCTTACTCTTGTTCCAGCCGTCGTGGTTATGACACTGGTCACAACTACACCGGCTTTGGTGGCAATCATCAATTCGTCTCTCGGTCGAGACAAGCTGACTATCAGGTTCTGGGCCGGATTCGGACTCTGCCTGCTGGGTGTCGTTCTCATGCTCGAGGTCAAGTCATTGGCAGGAAACCCGCTGGGAATCGTGGCCGTTCTTGCCGCTGTCGTCACTTCAAGCATTTACAGAGTGCAGATGGAAACAGCCTGCAAGGCAATCAATCCGCTGGTCGTTTCTTCATACCAGTTTCCGATCAACGTGTTTCTCTGTATTCCTCTTATGTTCATCACGCCTTCAATCGGTCCGGAAGCCCTCAAAGTAGGTGCTATCGTGGGCTCAGCGGCCGCGCTGGCAAACATTGCATTTCTGAGCGCCATGGCTATAATCGGCTCGACTCGCGTGTCGATAATCTCTCTATTGCAAAGGCCGCTGCTTCTAATTCTTGCCATTGTTGTTCTGAACGAACCGGCATCTGCTCTGCAGCTCCTCGGTATTGTTTTGACCATATGCGGTGTGCAGATAGCTCAAGTGAAACGAAAGAAAACTATGGTCATTCCAGTAGTGCCGTCAGCGACAAGTGAGACACAAGAAAAAGAAAGAGAAGTCGAACCTGTTGGAGCTGCCTGATGCTGTAACTAAACTGCCCGCTTTTTTTTAGGGTATTTTTTGTCATGGAAGCCTTGCAATTCTTCCTGGCAGAGATCGGCTATCTGTTTGATTCTCAGCTTGGCATGTTGCTTAAGAACGGCGTCGTTGCATTCAAGCGTATCTGCAAAAAGTGTTCGAGCTTGTCCAAGATGTTTGCTGTAATTGCATTCCGCGACGACCCGCTCATTGGACATTGGCTCCAGTTTTGGAATTTCGCTGCGCAATCGAAGTGCCTCGGCAAATAGCTTTTCAGCTTTGTCTGCAGTTTCTTGTTCGGAGAGCAAAATATCTAGTTTGGCTTCGTTTTCCCTCACGTACCTCATGAGCACCTGACGAATAAGTGGCTGATAGCCTATCGCTTCCAATAATGCTAACTTCTTCAACTGTTCGATTAAGACCTTATTGAGCCGAATTGAGATGTGTTGCAGCCCGAGTCCGTCATCAATTTCTCGTTCTTCCTCTTCGGACAATACTCGCATATGCTCTTCTGAGGCGCCCAGCTCGCGATTGTCCCAACGCTCGTGATCGGCAGTTAGCGCCTCGATTTCTTTGCGTTTTTTGTCATCCACTGCCCTAACCTCGTTTCAGATATTTTTCGTAAAGGCGCTCTTCTTCAGCGCTTGGCTCGAATGCGCTCTTGAGGACATATTCTGTTTTTGAGTAACGAACAAAGACAACTTTCAACCGCCGTTTATTGTCAGTTTCGGCAATAAACCATACAGTCGGCTTGTCGGTCTGGTGCTCTGCCCGCGTGTCTTGAGCGAACTTGCCCGTTTTGTTTTCGAAGCATTGCATCACTTCAGCTTCGCTTACATTGTGCTTTTCTTTGAGTTTCCGTGCGATGGTTTCGGTAATGTAGATTTGCATACGGTGTCTCTACCGTGCCCCTATTGTATATACAATCCCACTGCCTCGTCAAATCAAAGTTCCAAGTCGAAGCCAGCTAAAAATGCTGACGGGCGCATTGTGCTTGCCCCTTACGAGGTTGTATCGCGATTAAAGCATCAGAATGAGTGCGCGTAACCGTTGAATTCCACAGAGCTCAGTCAGAATCAACTCCTGCCCGGTGAAACACTGCCGGCATCACAACTGGTATCAAGTATTCTGGCTTTTCTCAAGTAGTTTGAACTAGAAGGCGCCATAGATAATGCTATCGGCGCGCTTTCTTTCCGCCTCAGCTTCGGCTTTCTTGCCCAGCTTTGTATAGATGATAGAGCGCGTGTAAAAGATCATCGGATTTGGCCTTTTCACCAGGGTCAAGTACTTGTCGAGGTCTGCAATCGCCATTTTCAAATCACCCTTCTTGTAATAGGCATCCGCCCGTTCGCTAAGATAGATCGGGGTGTTGGGTGAAATTGAGATTGCCTTTGAGTAGTTTTCTATTGCTGCGTCAACCTGGTGTTGTTTTTCATTGATCTTGGCACGACGGCGATAGGCATCAGATGCGTTGGGATTCAGAGAGAGTGCCGTGTTGGCGGCGTCCATAGCCTTCGAATAATCGCCCTGGTAATACAGGCAGTTGGCAATGCCCAGATAACCCTCGAAGTTCTTCGGCTCCAGCTTCGTCAGTTTGCGAAATTCCTGCAAAGCCTGCTCGATGTCTTCATGCGCCAAGAGAGTCTTCGCTTTCAAGACCAGCGAATCTTTTTTCTCGGGAGTGCGATATTTAAACGCAAACACGGAAGTGGCAGCAACAGCAAGCAAAAGCGCACACAGAGCAATCGGCAGCACTCTAATGCCTCCGGTCATGCCACTAGACAGACTCCTGTGGTTCGGCATCCGGCTCCGGATCTTTGTTGATCAAAGCATAAACAGTAGGAAGAACTACCAGGGTAAGAATCGTCGCCGAAACAAGCCCACCCAGGACCACCGTGGCTAATGGGCGCTGTACCTCGGCTCCCGTGCCGGTAGAAATAATTTTGGGCACCAATCCCATGATTGCCACAAGGGCAGTCATCAAAACCGGTCGCAATCTGATTGCGGCGCCTTCCACGGCAGCCTGAGCGACCGGGTATCCGCGCCTCTGCATATGCATGATGTAGGTGATGAGAATTACGCCGTTCTGCACCGCCACTCCAAACAGAGCAATGAAACCTATGATGGCAGGCACTGAAACAGTCTGATGAGAGATAAATAGCGCAATAATGCCGCCGATCATGGCAAAAGGCACATTGAGCATAATGAGACCGGCATTCTTGAAAGAATTGAAGGACGCATACAGCAAAAGAAAAATCACCAGCAAAACAATCGGAACAACGATTGAAAGTCTGACCATAGCCCGCTGCTGGTTCTCAAACTGACCGCCCCAGACCAGCCGATAGCCTTTGGGAATGGTCACTTCCTTGCCAATGCGCTCCTGTGCTTCTCCTACAAAAGACCCCAGATCGCGGCCGCGCACATTGGCAAGAACAGCTGTTCGCCTGTAGGTTTCCTCGCGATTGATCATAGCGGTGCCTCTGGGCATCTTAATTTCCGCCAGTTGCTTGAAAGGAACGCGCGCACCACTGGGAGTATCAATGATCAAATTTTCGATTTCTTCTTTAGTATCTCTGAGGCGCAGCGGGAGCCTGGTCAGCAATCCAAAGCGCATATTGCCTTCGATGACGTCGGTAATCACATTTCCGGCAATTTCATTCTGCAAAACATCTTGCACATCAGAAACATTGAGCCCATATCGAGCCATGACATTGCGATTGAGCTTGATCGTCATTTGCGGCAGTCCAAGAATATGCTCCCTTTGCAAATCGGCGGCTCCCGGCACTTTCGATACGACTTCCTCAATCTGTGAGGCCAATTTGTCCAGTGTCTCCAGATCGTCGCCAAATATCTTGATGCCGAGATCGGCTTTGATACCGGAAATCAAATCATCAATCATGTCGGCAATCGGCTGTGAAAATGAAAAGATCAATCCCGGCACACCTTCCAACTCTTTAGCCATCTCGCTGACCAGCTGTTCTTTATCATGCGCGGTTGTCCACTGGCTTTTCGGTTTCAGTCCTATATACACATCGGCATTCTCGACGCCTTCCAGGTCGGAGCCCATTCCCGATCGACCAATTCGCGAAACGACAACAGTCACTTCCGGGAATTTTTTCATAACGTCTTCCACTCTTTGCGCGACCCGCATTGATTCAGTATGCGCCACACTGGGAGAGAGCTTGGTGCGCAAAAGTATTGAGCCTTCATCAAGAGTGGGAATAAACTCCGAGCCCAGAAATGGCACCAGGCAAAAACTGTCGACCAGGGCGCCAATGCACACAAAGGCGGTGGCGTAGGGGTGAGACATGGAGCGCCTCAGTGCCGGCGCGTGAACATTCTTGGCCAAATCTACGATGGGATTGTGCTTTTCCTTGATGTCTCCGCGTAAAAACCAATAACAAAGGACTGGAACAATCGTCAAAGAAAGCAGAAGGGCACCCAGGATAGCGTATATGAAGGTGAGCGCCAGGGGATGGAACATCTTGCCTTCGATGCCTTCCAGTGCAAAGAGCGGCAAATACACCGAGACAATGATGAAAATCGCAAACACAATTGGCCGCCCCACTTCTTTGGCAGCGTTCAAAACCACTTGGAAGTGATTGGTATGGCGGTCTTCTGTTTGATGCTCGTGCGCGTTGGCCAGTTGGCGGTAAATGTTTTCCACCATGACCACACTGGCGTCGACGATGACGCCGAAATCCACAGCCCCAAGGGTCATCAGATTGGCGGACAGACCTGTGTACTTCATCATGATGAAGGAGAACAAGAGCGATAGAGGGATGATCACAGCGACGATCAAACCGCTTGGAATATGCAGGAGTATTGCGGTCAAAACGACGATTACAAGCCCGCCCGAGAAGAGCAAGATCTCTTTGACCGTCTCGATTGTCTTCTCGACCAGTTCGGTTTGATCGTAATAAGCAACGAGCTGGACGCCATGCGGCAGATCTTTCTTCAGCTCTTCAATGCGCTCGCGCACTTTATCGACGACTGCTTTTGTATTAACCCCTTTGCGGGTCAAGACCATGCCGGTAACCACTTCGCCTTGTCCATTCATGGACGCAGAACCACGACGGAAGGCAGGCCCGATCACTACATTGGCGACCTCGAAAACTTTCACGGGCGTGCCGTCTACAGTTTTCAAAACAATTTCCTGGATGTCTTTGACTGTCTCGATGCGGCCGATGCCGCGGACAATGATTTCCTCATTAGCCTGCTCGATGAAATTGCCGCCGGCGTTGACATTGTTTCGCGTCAAGGCAACTATCACTTCGTGCAAAGTAATGCCGTATCCGGCCAGCAAGCGCGGGTTGATTTGCACCTGGTATTGCTTGACATAACCGCCATAACTGACGACGTTGCCTACGCCTTGAACGGCACGCAAACGTTTGGCCAGAAACCAATCCTGAATGGTGCGCAATTCCGTCAGGCTGTGCCTGTCGCTCTTCAGGTAATAATTGTAGACGTTGCTGAAGGTCGATACGACAGGGCCAAGCTGTGGCTGCGGTGACCATGCCGGCAATTCGACCTGACTGAGCCTCTGCTGAACAAGATTGCGTGCCCAATAAACATCGGTGTCGTCTTCAAAAATGATCGTCACCACCGACAGGCCAAAACTTGAATTGGAGCGGATATTCGTCACTTTATGCAAGCCGCTCATTCCATACTCGATTGGATAAGTGATCAGACTTTCTACTTCCTCGGTAGCCAGAGTCTCGCAGTCGGTAATGATTTGGACTTGTATGTTGCTTACATCAGGAAACGAGTCGACGGGCAAACTGAGCATGCAAAAAACGCCGAAGGCTGCCATAACAATGACGGCTGCGCAAGTCAGCAATCGCTGAGTAAGGGCAAAAGTGATCAGCCTGTCGATCAATTTTAGCCCTCCATTGTTTCTGCTCTGTAGGGGCGAAGCCATGCGTCGCCAGAGCGATGCATAGCTTCGCCCCTACAAGAAACATCGCTAAGCATTGGGCTGTTCTTCATCGGAGTCTTTGTTGATGAGCGTATAAACAGTAGGCAAAACGATTAGCGTCAGCAATGTCGCCGAAACCAGCCCGCCCACAACAACTGTAGCCAGAGGTCGCTGTACTTCTGCCCCTGTGCCGTGCGACAGAATCAGCGGCATAAAACCCATGATTGCAACCAGAGCCGTCATCATCACCGGACGCAGACGCACTGAAACGCCCTCGAAGGCGGCTTCATTTACCTTGTAGCCGCGCGCCTGCAATTGCATGATGTAAGTAACCAAAATGACGCCGTTTTGAACGGCAACACCAAATAGAGAAATAAATCCGATAATCGCAGGCACCGAAAGCGTTTGCCTGGACAGGAAAAGCGCAAGGATACCGCCGATCAGGGCAAAGGGCACATTCATCATGATCAGTGCGGCATTTTTCAGCGAATTCAATGACGCAAAAAGAAGTATAAAAATCAAAAGCAAAACGACAGGCACCACATATGCCAGCCTGGTCATCGCCCGCTGCTGGTTTTCGAACTGTCCGCCCCAGACAATCCGATATCCCTTGGGCAAATGCAGCTCCTGAGCGATTTTCTGCTGAGCCTCCTCAACAAACGAGCCCAGGTCGCGGCCTCTAACGTTCGCCAATACAGCCGTTCGACGCTGTCCGTCTTCTCTGTTGATCATTACAGTGCCGCGTGGCATTTTGATGTCGGCCAGCTGCTTGAGGGGCACTTTGGCGCCCTGTGGCGTATCGATGAGAATGTTTTCTATATCGTTGGCGGTGTCACGATAATTGTGCGGCAGGCGGATTAAGAGCCCAAAGCGTCGATTTTCTTCGACAACATCAGTGACCACTTTTCCGGCCACTGCTGTTTCGATAATGTCCTGGACATCCGCCACATTCAGTCCATAACGAGCAATCACATCACGCTTGATCTTGATGGTCATCTGCGGCAAACCGAGAATGTGTTCGCGCTGCATATCGGCGGCGCCGCGCACTTTCGAAACAATATGCTCGACTTTAGAAGCGGTCTGGTCCAGGATCTTAAGGTCTTCGCCGAAAATCTTGATGCCCAGGTCGGCTTTAATTCCGGCCACCAGGTCATCGATCATGTCGGCAATCGGCTGTGAAAAAGAGTGGATCAGGCCCGGTATGCCCTCGACTTCGCGAGCCATGGCATTGACCAGCTCTTCTTTATCATGGGTGGTCGTCCATTCTTCTTTGGGCTTGAGGCCGATATAAACGTCGGAGTTGTCGACGCCTTCCAGATCAGATCCCATGCCGGAGCGCCCGATGCGAGAAACAACCACTTCCACTTCGGGAAACTTTTTGATCATTTCTTCCACTTCGCCGGCCACCCGCATTGACTCAGAGTGAGCAACGCTGGGCGACAACTTGGTGCGCAGCAGAATCGATCCTTCATCAAGAGTGGGAATGAATTCAGAGCCCAGAAAAGGCACCAGGAAAAAACTGCCGAGCAAGATCCCTACGGCAATCACAATCGTGAAATAAGGTCTGGCCATTGCCTTGCGCAAGATAGGCTCGTGCACTTTGTGAACCGCCTCAACCATGGGGTTGTGGCGCTCTTTGATATTGCCGCGCAAGAACCAGAAGCAAAGAATTGGCACGACAGTCAATGAAGCGAGCAAAGCGCCAAGAATTGCATAGATGAAAGTCAGAGCCAAAGGATGGAACATACGCCCTTCCACGCCTTCAAGCGTGAAGAGCGGAAGATATACCGAAACAATAATCAAAACCGCAAAGGCAATCGGGCGCCCGACTTCTCGAGCGGCCGTGATAATCACCTGGTAGTGATTGATTTTCTCGCCTTCTTTTTTGTGCTCATTGGCTATGGAAAGCTGGCGGAAAATGTTTTCCACCATGACTACGCCGGCGTCCACTATGACTCCGAAATCGACGGCACCCAGGGTCATCAAATTGGCAGTCAAGCCTGTGTACTTCATCAGAATGAATGAAAACAAAAGGGAGAGAGGAATTACCACCGCCACAATCAATCCGCTCGGGATATGCAGCATGATAGCGGTGAGAATCACGATAACCAGACCGCCTGAGAACATCAGAACTTCTTTAACGGTTTCGATTGTCTTTTCCACAAGTTCTGTCTGATCGTAGTAAGCATGGAGCGTAACGCCGGCGGGTAGCTCTTTGCGTATCTCCTCGATGCGGTGACGCACTCTTTCTACTACTGCTTTTGTGTTGACGCCCTTGCGCGTCAACACCATTCCGGTGACGGCTTCACCTTTGCCATTCATGGAAGCCGAGCCGCGCCTGAAGGCCGGTCCGATCTGCACCTTGGCCACCTGCCCAACCTTTACAGGAGTTCCACCGACCGTCTTAAGGACGATGTTTCTTATGTCTTCTTCGTTCTCTATACGGCCCAATCCACGAATGATGATCTCTTCACCGCCCCGCTCGATGAAGTTTCCACCTGCGTTTATATTATTGTGAGTGAGAGCGTAGCGAACATCAGGAATAGAAATTCCATAGCCCTTGAGCACATGCGGGTCGATCAATACCTGATATTGCTTGACGAAACCGCCATAGCTGACGACATTTCCGACGCCTGAGACAGACTTCAAACGGCGAGCCACCATCCAATCCTGAATGGTTCTGAGCTCAATGAGATCGTGGCGATCGGAGACAAGATAGTAATTAAATACATTGCTGAAAGTAGAGACTACCGGGCCTAAGTGCGGAATAGGCGC
>JBGAVL010000113.1:0-16513 GCA_044228145.1 Obscuribacteraceae bacterium (SeqCode) | reverse complement strand
TCGTTTGCCGGTTGCGCGACTACCTGCTTCGGGATATTTTCCACTGGTGATGCTGTTTCTGCCATGTTGTTTCCGTTGTAGCGTTTGGCGCGTGCGAACTTCGTGTGTGGTGCAGCTTCTACGTGAGTGTTGCTATTCCTGCGAGTGGTGCTTTTCCTGTGTGAGTGATCAATTGCGTCCTTCGGCAGTCAGTCTCTTAGCTGTAGCAAGCAGCTCCGTCTTGCCCGCCCTGCTCAGATTTCTTCTGTCGCCGCCCCAGGCGCCGCCATCCGGAATGCTTACAGCAGTAAAAAATGCCGGCAGAGTGTGTGGCTCTGCCGGACCGATAGTGCGCTTATTAAAGTCTCGTGTGATATATGACGCTGTGAGTGATGCGCCCCGGGGATAGCCCGTGGTAATAATGCTCATGTTGTCCTGCCGCTATGGTAGGGGTGGTTTAAGCGACAATGAGCGCCGGTGAAAAGTCACCGTCTATTTGCCTCACACAAAAAGGTGCGCTAGTAAATTTCGACGTTAATCGATTTTGTGTCCGAATCATAATAGAGGCCCGTGACCGCATCGTGACGTCCAGACCGAATCCCAGGGGGCAGTAGGGTAAGCAGTTTTGGGAGATTGTTTTTTGCGTGGCATAATGTGCAAAGCCGGAGGGCGAAACAAACCGGCGCACAGATTAACCGCAGGCGTTGTCAGTAAAGAAACGAAGGGGATCTTTCAAAGCTGATTTATGGCAAGAGTTCTCTTTGTTGAAGACGATAAAGACCTGGCGACGGCAGTGGAGATGGCGCTTGAGGCTCAGAACTTCATTGTCGAGGTTGTGCATGACGGCAAGTCTGCGCTCGACAGGCTGACTTTCGAGCATTACGACGTCGCTATTGTCGACTGGATGCTTCCGCAGATGAGCGGTTATGAGGTTTGCCAGCAATATAGACGAAATGGAGGGCAGACTCCGATCTTGTTTCTGACGGGGCAGTCAGATGTGATGCACCGGGTTCAGGCGCTCGATACAGGTGCCGACGACTATTTGACGAAACCTTTCGCTTATGCGGAATTGATGTCGCGTGTGCGCGCGCTGCTCAGGCGTTTTCCCAAGCTGGAAAACCAGGTAATCAGTCTCGGGCATTTGGAACTCGATGTGCAGCGCTGCCGCGCCAAAGTCGAGGGGCGTGATGTAGACCTGGCGCCCAGCGAATTTGCACTTTTGGAATTGTTGATGAAGCATCAAGGGCGAATTTTCAGCACCGACGATCTGCTCGACCGTGTCTTCAAATTGGACCGTGAGGCGACAGGCGAGGCGGTGCGGCAGCGTATCTTGCGTCTGAGAAAGAAAATTGATATCGACGGAAAACCTTCACTAATCAAGACTGTCAAAGGTCTCGGATATTGCATGGAAGAAGGGGCGGAGTAACCTCAGTAGCCAGATGATCTTCGCGTCGGAATCAATTTCGGTTCGAGAATTTGTCTTCGAAAAAATTTCAGATGCTGCCTTTAGATTGTCGCTTGTAGCAATCAAGCGTGTTGATTTCGGATGTCTGGTCCGAGCCGCGCTCTAACAGGAGGGTGACAATGAGTGATAATTCGCAAGCCGGTAATGAAGGAGCGCCCGGCAAGGAGACGGTCACTGAGAAAGAAGGAATCTGGTCGAACGCCAAGTCTTTGGGCTACCACTTGTTTAACGCCGCCATGGATCTGCAAGAGATTCAGACCGGCGTTGTGACCGCTGTGCCTGAGGCGATTTACAACGAAAACAAAGAGGAAATCAATGCGGCGGCAGGCGGCCTTTATGACCTGGCCAGTGAAACTGTTGATTTTCAAGTGAGCGCAATGAAACGCGGCCTATACAACGTGCAGAACAAGCCTGTCACCACCCTGGCTGAAAACCTCATTCTGCCCGGACTCTCGATCGTTCATGCCCATATTGCCGAAGGCTTCGACAGACTGACAAAGTAAAAACAGGCGTCCGGTTGGATGATGTTTTGCAGAAGTATTCACCGATTAACAACTCCGAAACATCCAACCACTAGTATCGAATCCAAGCGAGCGCAGAATCCAGCCGTTGCTCTCGCTTGTGCTTACTAAAGTTGAGAAACCCACTGCCTGGGAAAATTGACACCTCATCGGGGAGCAATCCCTGATGGGGATGTTGATAGTCTTGCAAAAACAAAGGAGGCAGATCTGCCTCCTTTGCTAATTTTCTTGTTTGTCCGGCTATCTGAATCGACCAGCTTGACCGGACCGGGGATATCGGAATCAGCAGCACTTCTCTGCGTGCGGCTTGGCTGAGCCTTCTGGTGCCGGAGAATTGGCCAGAGCCTTGCGCAGAGAGCCACCATATTTGGTGAGCAGCTCTTCGGCTTGGGCGCGACCCAATTTTCTCTTGGTCATCAAAATCGCCGTTTTTGCTCTGTTCTGTGAAGCAACCAGTGCTCCTTCCGCGATATGTCGCGGCACTTCGCCGCAAATGGAGATGATGGAAACAGCGCGTTCTCTCAATTTTTCATTGGTGGGTTTGAGATCCACCATGAGGTTTTCATAGACTTTGCCGAGGCGAACCATCGTGCAGGTGGTCAAAAGATTGAGGATCATCTTCTGAGCGGTGCCGGCTTTCATTCGGGTTGAGCCGGTCAAGGCTTCAGCACCGACTATAGCCGTGATGGTGACGTCGCACACTCCGTCCAGTCCGCCAAAATTGTTGACGATTCCGATTGTGGTAGCGCCGCACTCGCGCGCATGTTGAAGAGCGCCCACTACATAAGGCGTTCTGCCGGAGGCGGTGATACCGACGACAATGTCTGCGTCCGTGATTTTCGCAGCGGTGGCGTCTTGCAATCCCATTTCTTTGGAGTCTTCTGCGTTTTCAAACGAGCGGAACATCGCTTCTTTTCCGCCGGCAATGTGCGCAGTGATCAGCTCCGTGTCGACGCCGAAAGTGGGAGAACACTCGGTGGCGTCCAAAACGCCGAGGCGACCGCTGGTGCCTGCTCCGAAATAGATAAGTCTTCCACCTTTGTGCAGTTTTTCAGTAATCAGGTCAACGGCTCTGGCAATGTCCGGCACTGCCGCTTTGACTGCTTCTGCAACTGCGAAATCTTCGTTTTGTACTCGCGAGACCAATTCTGTCGTATCAAGAAGATCCAGGTCCATTGTGTGAGCGTTGCGCTCTTCCGTGATCTTCTTGTTGAACTCTTGCGTGAAACCCATGTCTGATCTCCAAATGTTGCCAGGCACCCAATTATCAGAGTGTAGCTTATTTAAAGCGAATCGGAGGGTCACTCTGTCCAGGTTTTGGGCTCATACCGCTTTTAATCAATCTCATTAATTGTCAGGGGGCGCAAAGGTGGCACCCTGTGGCATTTTCGCGATTTTCGGGGGGCGTGTGGCCGGACGCTGGATGTTGCAAGCTCGAAACATCTTGAGCGCTCACCGTGCACAGCCGGCTTAGTTTGGCGCTCCACCGGAAAAATTTCCTGGATCTGGGGGTGATTTCTTCAGCTTTGTAAATTGAGGGATTTTCTCGAGTTTTTCCCTCAAGGTGTATTAAATTTTGTTGGCGCCTGTTTGCCTTTCCGAGTCTGGGCAGCCGGCATCTTCAATTGCGAAAAATCGAAGCGCCAATTTTAGGACGTTTCCGGACACGCAAGCTGAGGGATTTTCTCAAGAAAATCCCTCAACCTGGCAAGTTCATTTTTTGAGCGTGCATCGCCTCTAAACCTCGCGGCGGTGCCGACATCATATGCGCGGCGGCGGCATGCTATCGCGTGGCGCCGCTCACCGGTTCTTTGTGTTTGAGCGACACGGTGCTGCGTTTGATGTATTTGCCATCGCCCGCTTTGCCCACGTATTTTTCGTTTTCGATGACGACTTTGCCGCGCGAGAGCACGGTTTCCGTAACGCCCTGCACTTCCATGCCTTCATAGCAGTTGTAGTCAACTTTCATGTGGTGCGTTTTGGCTGACAAGGTCATCTTTTTGTTGGGATTGAAGATGACGATGTCTGCATCCGAGCCGACGGCAATTGTGCCTTTCTTGGGGAAGAGTCCGAAGATTTTGGCGGGACTGGTGGAGGTCAATTCCACAAAACGATTCACGGAGATTCGTCCCGGCACGACGCCACCGTTGTAGATCAAGCTCATGCGAGTTTCCACGCCCGGTCCGCCGTTGGGAATCTTGCTGAAATCGTCCTTGCCCAACTGTTTTTGATCCTTGAAACAGAAGGGGCAGTGGTCGGTCGAGATCACTTGCAGGTCGTTCATGCGCAGACCTGTCCATAATTTGTCTTGATTCCACTTCTCGCGAAGTGCAGGCGTCATTACGTATTTGGCGCCTTCGAATCCTTCCTTCTCATACATGCTGTAATCGAGGAAGAGGTATTGAGGGCAGGTTTCGGCAAAAGCGGGAATGCCTTCGTCGCGTGCTTCGACTACTTTCTTGAGTGCGTCGTAGCAACTCAGGTGGACGATGTATACGGGAGACTCGGCGATTTCGGCAAGAGCGATGGCGCGATTGACGCCTTCTGCTTCCGCCTGTGTGGGGCGAGTCAATGCGTGATATTTCGGCGCCGTGTGTCCTTTGGCGAGAGCGCGCTGGACCAATTCGTTAATGACGATGCCGTTTTCGGCGTGCATGCAGACTAGTGCGCCTTCATTGCCGCAATATTCCATGGCTCTAAAAATGGTGGCATCATCTACTAGAAGAACGCCAGGATAAGCCATGAATAGCTTGAAGCTGGTGACGCCCTCATCGTGTATCAGGCGTTTCAGATCTTTGGTGCGGTCATGAGGAAGGTCGGTGACGATCATGTGAAACGAGTAGTCGATGGCAGTTTTGCCGGCCGCTTTCTCGTGCCAGATATCGAGCGCTTCCATAATCGCCTGACCTTTGTTTTGGATGGCAAAGTCAACGATTGTGGTCGTGCCGCCGTGCGCTGCCGCCAGCGTGCCGCTCTGGAAATCGTCGGCAGAGGTGGTGCCGCCGAAGGGCATGTCCATGTGAGTGTGAGCATCAATGCCGCCCGGAATAACCAGCCGGTCTTTGGCGTCAATGACGCGATCCGCTTCCATGTCGAGCGTCTTTCCGATCACAGATATGATTTCGCCGTCCACCAAAATGTCGGCTACGTAATCGTCGACTGCTGTGACTATGCGACCGTTCTTGATCAGTGTCTTCATTGATTTGAACCACCCTTTGTGTGAATCGGCATCGGGGTACTCGGGACTGCTCGGTGTTGGGCGCTGGGCACGCCCGATACTCGGCACTGCTTGGTGCTCGCCACTGCTCGGTGCTTGGCACCTTGCACGCGCAGAACTACTAGCGCGTCATAGTAGCCGATGCGATATATATTGGGATCGCTTCGCAACCTCCT
Organism: Obscuribacteraceae bacterium (SeqCode); assembly: GCA_044228145.1. Taxonomy (GTDB): domain Bacteria; phylum Cyanobacteriota; class Vampirovibrionia; order Obscuribacterales; family Obscuribacteraceae; genus QKMZ01. The sequence continues at coordinate 11,155 of JBGAVL010000113.1, read as the reverse complement.
GCCAGGTTAATTTAGATCTTTGCCTGAGAACTTAAGAAGATTCCGCTTAGATCAGATGCAAGTCGCATGTTATAAAGACAGGCAGCGCTTTCCTATCATATTGGCACCCGGGCGCTTTACTGAGGTCTGCATGCAATAAGTGCGTGCTCACCTGCATTCATCCCAGGCGTTGCGTTTTGCCTGTGTGAGGCGCATTCGCTTACGCGAAAGGTAAGAAAGGCTTGCGACTTCCCTGAAAAATAAGGAGTTTTTGGTTACGTGAAAGGTGTGACGACAGAGGTAATAGCGGAAGTCCGCCAGCGTGCGGGCATCGTCGAAGTGATTTCTGAGACGGTCGTCCTCAAGCGGGCAGGAAAAGAGTATAGAGGCCTCTGCCCCTTCCACAACGAAAAGTCAGGCTCCTTTTACGTCAATCCCGAGAAAGGCATTTTCAAATGCTTTGGCTGCGGTGAAGGCGGCGACGTGTTTGCCTTTCTGCAAAAGGCTAAAGGTACGGATTTTATCGATACCGTGCGCGATTTAGCCAACCGATATGGCATCAGGTTGGTGGAATCAGTCGAGGAAAAACAGCACTACGACAGGCGCGCGCAATTTTTTGCTTTGAATGACGCTGCCTGCAATTATTTCACGCAGCTGCTTCAAGATCCGACCGATGGTGCAACGGCTCGGCGCTACCTGGAAGGTCGCGGTGTCACAGAAGAGATCATCAAACGCTTCAAGCTGGGCTTCGCGCCGAATTCCTGGGACGGTTTGCTCAGGTATTTGAACAATACAATGAAAGTGTCGGAAGCCACTCTTGAAGAAGCCGGGTTGGTGCGCCGCCGCGCTGAATCGACAGGTGTCTACGATCTGTTTCGCAATCGCCTGATGGTTCCGATCATGGACGATCAAGGAAGAGTCGTTGCTTTCGGCGGCCGCACTCTGGGCGACGATCAGGTGAAATATCTCAATTCGCCGGAGACGCCAATCTACGTAAAAGGGCAGCACCTCTATGGCTATAACCTCGCTAAAGAAGCCATCAAAGCAAAGGATGCCGTCATCGTTGTAGAAGGATATTTCGATGCCATCAGTCTTCATCAGTTTGGATTCGAAAATGCAGTAGCCACACTGGGAACAGCTTTGACTGAGCAACAAGCGAAAATGTTGGTGCGCTATACCGAGTCCAAACGCGTTTATCTCTCATTCGACAGCGATCAAGCTGGAGTGAAAGCGGTGGAGCGTGGAGTGGAAACACTCAATCAAATTGCCGAAGGTGTCGGGATCGAACTGAAAGTTATTCGCATCCCCGGTGGCAAAGACCCCGATGAGTGTTTGCGTGCGGAAGGCGGGCAAGAAGCATTTGCCAGGGCTATGGAGACGGCTCCGCCTCTGATTGACTATGAATTGAGGCAAGCATTGAAAGATGCCGATACAACCACGCATACAGGTCGTCTCGAAGCAGCCATGCGCATCGTGCCTATATTGGCGCAGATCAAGAATTACATGGTGAGAGGTGAATACATCCGCTTGTTTGCCATGGAAATCGGCGCCAAAGAAGATGAGCTGTCTCATTCGGTGCGCGAACAAATAAAACAGAAAACGAAACCATTCAGGCAAGAAAATTTCAGCGCAAGTGCCACCAAGCACATGCGCAATCGCGGCACCGTCGGCACTCCCGGATCGGGTGGACTGGCAGGCGTTCTTGAAGCGGAACGCAACTTGCTGGCACTGCTTCTGACCAACAGAGAGGATTACACTCAGGCATTTCCGGTTGTGATGGAGCTTACATTCAATGTGCCTGCCCATAAGGCACTCAAAGAAGCATTCCAGGGCGTCGGCGATCAATTCGCTACTGTCCAAGACCTGACAGATCGCGTTATGGATCGCGCCGCGCCAGACAAAGCAGCGGCAGCGGCATTGATAGATGTGATTCTTAAGGTGGAAGAATTCCGCAAACAGCAAAGACCATCGGATGTCGTTATCAAGGACTCGTTTGCGCGACTGATAAAAGAACGCCTTGAATTAGCCAACCGGCAAATGAGGGCGCAATTGGCGTCCCCGCTTCCTGAGGACGAGCTGATTCAATTGCAGGGTAAAATATCGAGATTGCGTAAACTGCAGGACAGTGATTTGCCTACGGCAAGTTCGCTAGCTGATCTCAACGAGCTGGCTTTGAGAATCGATGAGATATTCGGCGATTCTGCCGGAGTTGCGGTTGTTAATCACTAGTTGGAGAGCGGCTTTGGCACCAGGCAAGGATAAAAAGGATAAAGAAGATACCTTCGTAAACAAGCTCGATAAGCTTGAAGAGTCCGGCAGAGAGCGTTCGCGCAGTGGCATGGACGATCTGCTCGGTGGAGGCGGTGGAGCCGCAGGCGATGACGAAGGCGAAGAAAATCCTTTCGGAGGCGACGTCCAAATTGAGGAAGAAAAGGTAGAAGAAGATTCTGAGACTTTCACCGAAGAAGTGTCCAAAGGCTTGTCCGGTGACGATCCTGTGCGCATGTATTTGCGGGAAATCGGACGTATTCCTCTGCTTACTTCTGCTCAGGAAATTGAGCTGGCAAGAAAAATCGAAGCAGGCGGAGCCGAAGGCGCAATTGCCAAACGCAAGCTGGTGCAAGCAAATCTCAGACTAGTTGTCTCCATTGCCAAAAAATATGTTGGACGGGGAATGCTTTTCCTCGATCTCATTCAGGAAGGCAATCTAGGTGTGATACGTGCTGCTGAAAAGTTCGATCATGAGCGCGGCTACAAATTTTCTACTTACGCCACCTGGTGGATTCGCCAGGCAATAACCAGATCGATTGCCGACCAGGCGCGCACCATTCGCATTCCGGTGCATATGGTGGAAACAATAAACAAGCTCAAAAAGATGACGCGCCAGCTTGCTCAAGATAAGGGTCGCAAACCAACTGAAGAAGAAATTGCCGCGTCTATGGAAATCACCGTCCCCAGGCTGCGCGAGATAGTGAAAATGGCTCAGGAGCCAGTTTCACTTGAAACTCCTGTGGGCAAGGAAGACGACAGCAAGCTGGGAGATTTCATTGAAGATCGCGACGCGGAAACACCGGCCAACTCGGTAACGCAAGAGCTTTTGCGCGATGACATTATCGAAGTAATGGCCGGGCTGTCGCCCAGAGAAAGAGACGTCCTCAGATTGCGCTTCGGGCTGGACGATGGACGCCAGCGCACGCTGGAAGAAGTCGGACAATTGTTCGGCGTAACCAGAGAGCGGATCAGACAAATTGAAGCGAAGGCGCTTCGCAAGCTCAGACATCCCAATCGAAGTCGCCGTTTGCGCGAGTACATGGACTAGAGTCGCACTGCAGTTTCAGGGGTTTGACTATCTAAATGGAAACAAACTCATCAGCTAATCTCACGATGGGTATCATCGCCGGTGCCACGATTTTTCTTGGGCTGCCGGTCGCCTTCTTGCGCGGCATCGGAGAGAAAACGCGCGGCAGTTTGACGATGGCCGCTTGCGGCGTACTTCTCTTGCTGATAGTCGATGTCGGCTACAACGTCATCGAAGCACTCGAACGAACAGCCATGGACGCCAACTGGCACAAACTGGGCATCATGTCCGCTATTGTTTTTCTCGGCTTGATGTATGGTCTGGTCGGGCTGGCAAAATTGGAAGAACGCCGCGGAGCCATGAAAGGAGAGTCGGACCCCTACTCGATTGCCACCATGATTGCGATAGGCATCGGCTTGCATAATTTTGCAGAAGGCCTGGCGATCGGACAATCGTTTTCAGGTGGTTCTATCAGTCTGGGCGTCGTGCTCGTGGTAGGTTTTGCCCTGCACAACGCCACTGAAGGATTTGGCATCGCAGCGCCACTGGCGGGAAAACCGGTAGGCTTCTGGCGCATTGTCAAACTCGGATTGATTGGTGGCGGTCCTACCGCAGTGGGATCACTGATGGGTGGTGTTTTCGTCAACGAATACATCACACTCCTATTTCTTACTCTGGCGGTCGGGTCTCTCATCTACGTGGTGAGGGAATTGATGCGCCTGCGCTTTGCCTCTCTGACTCCATCCGGAGCCATGCTCGCTCTCAGCATCGGTCTGCTTTTCGGCATCTACACCGAAATTGCCGTCGAAGCTGCTACCAATTCCAGCCGCTCAGGCGGAGTGCAGAATGCAATTGAGATTGACTTCTCTCGGGCATCCGCGGGCAAGTCGATGACGGTTCCTGCAGGCAGCCACATTGTCATTAAGAACTCTGAGTCGACAACCCTGGAATTCGAATCTGATGGCTTGTTTCCTGGTGAAGTCTTCATCAAGTCCGGAGATCGGGCTCCTGTAACGATTACCAGCAAACCCGGTCAATACAAATTGATCATTGAAGATTCGGAATTCGCACCGATTGACGTCAAAGTCACAGGCGGCGATAAGTAAGACAGGCAATGTAGGGGCTGGGCCATGCCCAGCCCGGGCGATGCATGGCCCAGCCCCTACAGATTACTAGTTTGAAATCGCTGTACCAGTGAGTAGCGGATATAGTGCGCTAATTATGCGACGAATACGGAGGCAGGGCGACGGTGGAAAACCAGTATTCCAAGATGTTTTTGGCGACGCGCTTGTATTCATCAAAACGAATCGGTTTGACGATGTAGCTGTTGCAATAATTGTCATAGCAATACGAGATGTCTTGCTCTAGATTGGACGTGCTCAAGATAACCACCGGAATTCTTCTCAATTGCGGATGTTCTTTCAGTCTTCTCAACATCTCACGGCCGTCCATCTTGGGAAGGTTGAGGTCAAGCACGATGAGATCCGGGCTGCCGGCGCCATGTGTTTCCAGATTTTTCTCCAGCCCGCTCAGTGCTAATTTGGCATCGTGCGTCACTTCCACAGTTGCTTCAATGCCAATGCAATCGAAAGCCTCTTTCAAAAGGTCTGAATCTGCGCGATTATCTTCAACGTGCAGAATGTTCATGGGCTGAGGACTCCTCTGTGGTTTCCGTGGTCTGAATTTCAGGCAATTGGACGAAGAAATCGCTGCCTCTGCCAACCTGTGATTCAACCCAGATGGTGCCCCCATGCCTGTCGACGATACGTTTGCAAATTGCCAGGCCCATTCCTGTGCCCGGGTATTCGTCGCGGGTGTGCAGTCTCTGGAAGATAACAAAGATGCGATCGAAGTGCTCTTGTTCTATGCCAATGCCATTGTCTTTGAAATGAAGCGTGAGCAGTCCATTTTCAAGCTTGGCGTCGATGGAAATTTCCGGTATTTCTTGGCCACGATACTTAATGGCATTGCTGATCAGATTCTGAAAAAGCAGAAGCATCTGAGAGCGGTCTGCCTGAATTCTGGGGAGCTTGCCGGCAATTACTATGGCACCGCTTTCTTCAATAGCCATGCGAAGATTTTTTGTGGAGGAAAGGAAAACTTCTTCCAGGTTTACGACGGTAAATGGTTTGCCATGCGTGTCCACGCGGCTGTAGTGAAGTAAATCTTGAATCAGTGCTTGCATTCTTTCAGATGATTCGGCAATTCTGTTTATATATTTGACGGCTCGATCGTCCAGCATTGCGGCATATCTGCCGGTGAGCAAATCGCTGTAGTTGGACATGGCGCGCAGCGGCTCCTGCAGGTCGTGCGCGGCGGCAAAGGCAAATTGCTTCAATTCGTTGTTGGAGCGCTCCAGATCGCGAGAAAACTTTTTCAGCGCTTCTTCTGATTTTTTTCTCTCTGTGATATCGCGCGATATTACAGATACTTCGACAATTTTTCCCTTTTCGTCTCGAATGCAGGAAATTGTCAGGGCGACCGGGATTTCCACTCCATCTTTTCTTGTGTGCAGCGTCTCGAACATCTGTGGAGGCGTTCCTGCCAGGACCAGACGTTTGATCTCTTCTGTCTGCGCATCGGGGCCGTTCGGTAAGATCGTGAAGATTGAATTGCCAACCACTTCCTCTGGAGTGTATCCATAGATTTTTTCGGCGCCCTTGTTCCAGCTCATTATGCTGCCTTCCAAATCCAAACTGAAAATGGCATCGTTGCTTTGCTCGACAATATCGGCAAGTTTCAACCTTTCTCTTTCTGCCGGCTCCAACTCGTTGATGCGTTCTTTGAGCATGGTGTTCAGTTTTTGAATCTCTAATCTGCTGCGCCTGCGCTCGACTATCTCGCCTATCAAATGCGCTGCCGAAAGCAATCGTTTTTTCGATTGTTCGATAATGAAAGGGGGGCGGCAATGATACTTTTGCGCTTGCACGGCTAGTTCGTCTTTGCTCACGCCGTACTTTTGCGCCAGTTCTTCAAGAACGGCTTCATCCTTGGGCGGATCTCCGTATCCAATATTGATCGAGCCGACAATATCGCTGCCGGCTTTAATCGGCACGGCAAAAATGCGAATGCCCCCGTTGCATGGCTGATCGACCGGCATCCCGCTCGCTATTGCCGCCATCGATGTTTCTCGGCAAGATTGATTGCAATGCCATCGGCCTGATTTGATGGCTTCTTGATTGTCTCCGGGAGCCAGTTGCCGTGATTTTTCATCCATAAAGCGACACCACTTTGACGCTTTGATGTTCAGTGCGCAATCGCCGTTCGATTCGAAAATAGCGGCTGAAGTTTCGAGCAGATTCAGTCCGTCGTCCAGGATTTCCTTGAGCAGCGAATCGCCGACAGCCTCCAGAATGACTCCGTTTGTATCGAGCAATGACAGGTCGCCGTATGGCTGCGGAGCGCGGCTGTCACTGTCCGTGGTGCCAAGGCTTTTTTGCAGAAGCCATTGAATACGATTGAGAGCGTCACGAGCTGCGTATTCCAAATCTTGCGAGGGCGGATTGCCTTTGATTCGCATGCAGGTCAATGCCATCAGATTGGTAGCGCGGTCCAGCAAGACATCAGTATCTTCATTGAGATCGTCTGCGCCGCACAGTTGTTTGCAAATTTCACCGTATAAGCTGGAAATGGCTCTCAAGCAAGGTTCGCTTTCAAACAATATACTTTCCAAAAGTTCGCAGAGCACAACGGCGCAGTCGCGAGGCATGCGTAAGTCATTTGAAAAAATGGCGTCGAGAAAAACCTGGGCAATAGTTTGGAAGAGCTCTTCTTTGCCCGCTGAATAGAGTGATTTAGCCTTCAGTTTCTTCAGCCAGCCGGCTGTTACAGCCGCGTCAAGGATGCCGCGTCGAAGCTCGCTGACGCTGTTTCCAACAGGTTGGGTGCTACTGGTTGAATCGAGCATATATCTTTAGCTTAGTCTTTTGAAGCTAAATTTGGGGCACCCGTGAGAGTGATTCTTCCCAGTACTTTGTTCCCGTAATAAAGGCATACCAATAAAAGGCCCAGAAACAACGAGAGAGGGTTCCCCCCCTCTCGCCCCTCCGATATAAAGTCTTTCCTCGCATGCCGTGAAGCAGAGCCGCTTCAGGCGTTCGTTTGAGGATGTTTTAACTATAAGGCGATGATTGCTTCGAGTTGTTATCAAGTTGTAAACGGGAAAAACTTGCTTGCTTAAAACTGCTGGTTTGGTTTGCGGCGTTCGAGCCAGGCAATAGAGCCTTTGAGTTGTCGCGTGAAAGGCACCAGGGTGACATTCAAGATCGCTTCATTGGCGTGTGTGGACGGCACCCCCTGGCGTTTGCTGACCGTGACATGGAGCGTGCCCCCATCAAAAGGGCGTTGGCTCGTTCCATCAATCGATACGACCAGGACCTGTATGTCTTCTGTCACGGAAAAGCCGCGCGTTTCAAACTCAATCGAATCTCCGACCGATCTGGCGCCAGGTATCCAGTCCGGTGAAAAGGGCTCACCGTTATGGGCATATGCCAGGGTGACATGGTCGCCGCGAATTTCTTCATAGAGTGCCAGCCCTTGCACGGTCTTGCGGCTTACATCGTCCAGCTGCACGGCCAGATACATTTCATATTTGTCCGACTTCTGGGTCATTCCAGCCACTCCAGGACTTCGGCCTGGCGTCTGAGTTCCTCCACCATTTCGTACAAAGAGGAAGCATCCTGCGCGGCGACAGCGCCTTGAGGGACAGATAAAACTTTGACGGTGACTGCTCGCGAGCCTAATTCCAGGTGGACGAGGTCTCCTTCTTTCAGGATTAAACTCGACTTTGCCGGGCGCTCATTGACATATACCCGCCCCTGATCGCACGCCATCTGCGCCACAGTGCGGCGTTTAATCAGTCTGGATACTTTCAGCCATTTGTCCAGTCTCATGATGTTAAACAGCGCCTTTCTCTCATCGAAGTCTCAAGAGCCGGATTATATCTGACGGGCCGGTGAATTGGTTGAATTTTGTCCAAACACCTCCACCCAGGTAGACACTAATAGACTGAATGCTTTTCGCCCAGAGGATTGGCCGGCAGGCTGAAGATTTCTACTTTTACGTCTTCAAACTGGCAGCTCGATCGATTGAGCTCCTCGGATTCGACTGGACGAGTCAGGTTTTTGAGTGCAGGGCTCAACACATGCAACTTCACTTCAATCTGATGCAGCTGTCCAGGAAATGCTTGCGGCTTGATCGGGCAAGCTACATCAAAATTGCGCCAAGCTTTGGACGGTTGAAGAATTTTCGGCGCCCAGGGAGCGTTGTAGAAATATTCCTGACCATCTTCCAGTGACTTGGTAATAACTTCAACGCCGGGCGGTAATTTGCCGACTGTTTTGTAACGCCCGGACACTCGCAAAAGCCATTCATCGGCAGCTGAGTAGTTGGGAACCGGGCTCATAGTGATCGAATGGAAAGATTGATTTGTGAGCGACAGTTTTGGCTCGACTTTTACTTCATGTACTTCCTGAAAAGACAACGTGGCAAAGGGCTTGGTCTTAGATTCGGGAGGCGAAGGCAATAGCAAACGCACATAATATCCGGCCTCGCCTTTGTGAGCATCGATTTTTCTATCCGTGCGCGGGTCGCAAACACCGCCGCGTCGCTCGACACCGTAGAAAGCCTTATCCCACGTGTAATACAGCCATTCCGGAACGATAAGCTCTGTATTGTCTCGGGTCAGGGTTTTGAAAAGCCGCGTCCGCCCGGGGAGAGTTCGCTTGATTGTAATGCGCATCGATTGTTTTGCCGCCTGAGTGGCCCCCGAGCCGGCCAAAAGGGAGGGACCCGTTTCAGGCGGAATAGCAATGAGAAACCACTGGCGAACATCGTTGTTCGCCATGCCGACGACCTCGCAAAAACTTTCGAATAAACACTCGGCGACACGGGTCAATTGATTGCCGCGTCTTTCAAAATGATTTTGATCGTCCAGCAAGGAAAGTCCCGGCAAATAAGGACCGTTCAATGTTTTTCCGTCGATAGATATTGATAGTCCATTGGTGATGCTGTCCAGACTTTCCGCATCCACCATCAAGTAGGCGTTGCCGGCTCGAGCCGCCTTTGCCACTGAAGGTGGTGCAACAAGTTCGAAAGTTATGCCTTCACCGGGCTTGTCCAGAATATTGGGTCTTTCATACCATCTGCCGTGTGCTCTCACGGGCAGGCATACGGAGGAAAAGGACAGGAGCGTGATGCCGGTCAAGATCAAGTTCGCCAGAGAGCGCGAGTAGAATCCTGATTGAGTCTTGTTGATAAGCGCATAAGTCATACCGACTAGAAAAAAGAACAGTACCGACTTGATGCCGATTGTGGTCATTATGCCGATCTCAGCAGCGCCGCGTTCACCGAAAGCGTTGACCAGAACGGCAGCAGGATCGGCCAGCACAAAGATGACGAAAAACAAATACAGCGAGGGATAAGCTAATTCCAAAACATCCGTTTTTTCACTGCTCCAATTGCCCAGGTGCCTGAGCCGGCGCAATCCCCAGGCACCAAAAACCATCAAAAACGGCATAGCAGTCAGGTTATATCGTCCGACCGTAACGAAGAAAATGTAGGGTAGATGCATCAACAGTACGAGCAACATAAAAATTATGCCTGTCACTCGGCCGCGCCATTGATTGGTTTTTTCTCGAACGCCTTCCAGGCTGAGGATAATTCCGGCAATTGCAAAGGCAATGATGAATTCGTGCAGCACGTCTTGTGCCGCTGGTGAGAACAGACCCAGCCAGGTTTTGAAATCGTTCCAACCGCATTTCAGCAGGCGCGGCAATTTGTCTTGCAGTAGCCATAAGTAAGGACCCGGATCTTCGCTCAAATGTGCCATTGTCTGCACGTTCACAGTCCGGTCCATGATTGGCTTGAAATGAATGGGAAAGCCCGTCCAGCCCTGCGTGACTGCCTGAGTACCCAAGCCGTAATTGAGGCGGCTGACTCGATCGACGACCAGACTGGCACGCCCGACAATCAATTTCTGAGCGGCGAACCAGGGCATTATTACAAGAGCAAAGCCAACAAAAAAAGAACAAATAACTCCAATTCTCATTTTGCCGTTCAGCCTGAAAAACAGCATCACGACGGCGACTATGGCTAGGGGCAATAAAGCAGTGCGAGCCAGAGCCAGAAGGGCCGCGACCAGTCCCAAAACGATTGCAGCGCCTACGATTTTTTTAAGGTCAACAATCGGTTCTGATTGGTCTTCACTCGAGCGCAACTGTGTTTGCGCGACAAAAAGAAAAACATATGAGAAAAGGCAGAGCAGAAATACTGCGAAAGTCTCCGTGCATGCCCGCCCGCAATTGATGATGAAAGGGGGATAGATAGTGGCAATGGCGCCGGCCAGCGCGCCTGTTTTGCGATCGAAAAGCTGCCTGCCGATAGCGGCAATGAAGACGACCGTGACAGCCGAAATCATGCACTGCGCTGCCACTGGTTTGACCCAGTCGGCAGGATCGTAAGGAGAAATTGTCAAAATGTTGGTAAGAATGAGAAAAATCGGATAAGACGGACCCGACAACATGACCGGCTCCAGGGCGATCAATTTGTTGTGTACGCCGGTCACGACAAGGTTAGAGGCGCTGCCCGTCAGGGTTGCAAGGCAGTCTTTCGCGAAGCTTGCGGGAAGAGTGTTAAGTTCGAAAATTGCCTTAGCAGCATTTATATATCCAACTGCGTCGAAGCCGGCGTATGCATTGACATGACTGTGAAAGAAGCAAAACCAGAGCCGGATCAAAAGAGCAATTGCAAACAGCCAGAAGAGTGCACCGCGTATACCCTCTCTGGAGATATCTCCTGTGTCATCCTGGGGTAAAAACGGCTCTGACTCTTCGTTTGTCAGCAGTCGATACACGTCTTTTTCGAATTTGGCAGTTGTAC
>JBGAVL010000112.1:0-16730 GCA_044228145.1 Obscuribacteraceae bacterium (SeqCode) | reverse complement strand
TATCGACGACTTGAGAAAACGGCGAAGCTTTGACGATTTTGCCGGAATTGGCGGAATTGTCGAGCGTGGACTGAGCCGCGACAACATTCTTGTCGCCGTGTTTTCCTTGAGCAACTTCAGGTGTTACTTGAATTGCGCGTGCTCCTGAATTCGGAACTTGTCCTTCCGCTTTCTGTTCCGGCATTCTTCTTGCCGCACCGGCAGCGATGATCATGCTTGCAAGCAGGAATTCCCCGCCCACATAGCGATCTTGCGTGCTCTTAACAGGGCTGCTCATCAGGTGTTCGAAGGACAGCGCGCGGGAAATATCACCCTTGCCGTCCTTCACATTGTTGAGCAAGACCGCTATTTGCGATGCAGACGCAACCTTCTTGTCGCCTGCGGGCACTTCATTATTGTTTGTGGCAGCTAACTTTCCGCTCAATACTTTGACGTCGCCGCTGACTACATGAGCGTTGCCCATGCGTGTGGCGCGGTCGATGGTATACGGAGTGGACAGAGCGTCGGCGCCGTTTCTGATTACGGAGGCTGCGATTCTGCGGTCGTTGGCGGCGTTCAAATCTGTGTTCTGGTTGTGGGCCACAGCTACTTTGTCTTGCGGCTTGAGCGCGGAGACCAGATCTTGTGTGGTCTTGCCGGTCAGCGGTGCTATGCGCGGCTGCAAACCGCTTTCGAATTGCTGTTGTCCTGGCTTAACTGCGGCGATATGGTCGGTTTGTCTAAAGCTTGTGGTAGCAATTTCACCTTTAAGCTTGACGTTCGATTGATCTGCCAGTGCTTTCAATTGCGAGCTGGCGGCTATTCTGTCCGTCTGTGACCGCAGTTGAGTATCGGCTGTAAGTTTTTCGATTTGCGTGAGTGGCGTGGTTTTGCTGAACTTGCTCGGCAATTCTGTAAGCGACGTGTTTTCTGCAACCAGTTTTTTGCCTGGCAATGTTTGCTCCAATCCCGTGCGAGAAAGGCCGAATTGCGTGCCGGACTCAGCACCCTGTGTCAATTTTTTCACGGAGGAAGGTGCGACTTCAGACCGCCGAATTGCCAGTCCATTGCCGCTTGCGCCATTGCCAGTGGTGGCAGTTTGGATGTCCGTCCGGACGGCAACTGAGAGATCTTTTAAGGTGGCGGAACGGTTGACTGCTTGTTCTCCGCCAGGCGCAGGCGGGTCGAGTTTGAATGTGTTTTGTTGCGCCAGGGTTTGTGCGCGCATCGGCGTCGACACTTGCTCTTGTTTGAAAATTGGCGCCGTTAGAGCGACCTTTCCATCCACTGGCGCAGTCAATTGCACTGGCGTGCCAATTTGCTGGTTGATTGTTGGTCCAACCTTTTCTTTGACCGGCTCAAACCTTTGCATGCCGGTCGTGGCGATTTGTTGTTGTTGTTGTTGTTGTTGTTGTTGTTGTTGTTGTTCTGCCCTGATTTGCTTGGGTTCGGATAGTGCGAGCTGTTTTTGTGTCTGTTGAATACCAGGCTCTGCATTTGACTGAAAGATCGCGCCACCTTGTTTCTCAGTAGATAGTGGGATTTGGGTCTGTACAGCCGGTACGTCGAGCTTGCGAATACCTGAAGGTTCGCCCATTGCAGTTGTGAATCGCTCAGCTGTATTTGAGCCGGCTATGGGCGATCCGATGGAGCCGATTTTGTCGATTGGCGGCGTGTTGAACTTTTCGACGACAGGCGCGTTGCCTTTTTCTATCGTTGTAAACGATCTTTGGGCGAATGAAGAACCGCCGCTTACTTCCTCGACGAAGCCCCTGTCCGCTTTCACAAGCCCCTTATCGAGGGGGAATGAGCCGCCAGATTGCGCGGCTGCTGCGGGAAAAACTTCGCCGTTCAGATCGGACTTTAGCTTGACTATATTTTGACCTTCGCTGCCCTGCGCAAATTTGAATTTCGCAGGAGCGCTCCAGTCGTCCATCGCCTGAGAGGCAGGTGCAGATTGCCATCCCGCATTGGCGAAGCCGAATTTACCTTCCGATTTTGTTAGAGTCTGCGTGTATTGTGCTTCAGTGGACTGGGTTAATGCCAGTTTTTTGTCGATGATTGCTTGTTCTGGACTGAGCTTCTTGTTGACGAACGCGTGCTCGCCACTGCCGAAACTGCTCATCTGCAAATAACTTTCGCTGGAATTCTTCTGAAGGACCACTTCGGGTTTGGTCGGTTTTAGCGCAAACATCGGCATCTTTTCGCCGACCGGTTCTTCCGCCACATTGCGGGCCAGCCCGCTGCCGCCGAATTTTTTGGGAGCCTGCAATTCGAATTTCGGCTCGCCTGTACCTACTGTCGGCTCTGCGCCTTTGAGCGCGTACTGAACCGGCTCGTACCCCAGGTGCTCTTCTTTCTTCTTGTCCGGCAAAAGTTCCGCCATCCAGGGCGACGCTTCCGACTCGGTGTAGAGCGGTTCTTCTTTCTTTTTCAGATTAGTAAGTTCGGCGCCGGTGCCGGCGACCTGGTCTTCAAAGCCCATAAGTATTCGGTTTAGAGGGGAAGAACCGAGTGATTGAGTACACTCTCGTCTAGTGTATAGCCGGATTTGCGGTTTTCAAGACGTAAACGCGCAAAAAAAATTGGCAAAAAGGTTAATTCATGACAACCGGGTCAAAGATTGACCGGCGCCAGTGGATGGCGAATTTCGACGACCGTGCCTTTGCCCGACTTTGGGTCGGGGGACAGCCATGCAACTGCCGCTCCAATCAGACCGGCCCGCAGTCTCATATAGCGCAGCCCACGGCTGTCCGCCATCGCCGATGGCTCTATGCCGGTGCCATCGTCCTTGATGCGAATCAAGAGTTGAGCCGTTTCGCTCTCCATCGAGATGCTCACCCGCTTTGCCTTTGAGTGCTTGCATGTGTTGGTAATTGATTCTTGAATCAAGCGATAAAGCAATTGCTGTTCCACTTGCGAAAGCCCTTTCAAGACTTTTGCGTCAACCTTGTTGTCGAAGTCGATCGTAAAACCGGCTCTTTGCCCGCCGCGCTCCAGGCATTCTTCGGCTGCCGACGCCAGTCCGAAGTGTTCCAGTACGACCGGTGACAGCGCGTCCATAATGTTTCTGATTTCCACCATCGAGCTGTCCACGCCGGCCAGAATCTGCCCCGGCAGCTCGCTGTCTCCAGTTTTTCCAAATTTGTCTATCTTAGTCTTCAGGGCCTTCAGATCGTTCAAAACCTGGTCGTGCAGGTCGGCGGCAAGCAATCGGCGCTCCGTCTCATCTTGCTTCACCAGAGTCATGCGCGACGCGAGAAGCTCTTTCTCTCGCAGTTTGAGCTCGACAAGCTGCGTCTCTAACTTTCGCCTTCTTTCCTCGAGCATTTTGAGAAGCCAACCGAATATCGTGCCGAGCATTACCGAAAGCACAAGCATCGCTGGTTTTAGATCAAGGGGAAGGAACAAATGCAGTACGCCGAGGGCAACGATTGCAAGCAGGCAGATTTGAAAAGCAGAAAATACACGCACCGCGCCTTTCAGCGCATAACAGGCGGCTCCTGCACCAAATGCCGCAATCGCGCAGAGGAAAAACATTAAACACTCCGATGGCAAAGCGATGCTTGCATGATCTCTCACAGTGCCTGAAAACGAAAAGAGTTGCTGTATGGCTGCCGCCAATTCCAAAGACAATTTGTTTTCATCAAATCCAATGCCGCCGGACAGAAGACGCGCCAGCCCAGCGGAAATTACTGCGGCAGCAGCCATTCTCAAAAAGCGTCTTTGCCGCGGATTGCTGAAGGGCGTTGTTGGCGCTGGAGTGGGCGACTGCGTCATGGTTTCCCAATTCTAGCCTACCGAGAGCGGCAAGCCGGTGGGCTCCAAGAACTGAATACGCTCGGGCAATTTTGCTGTCAGCAAGCACCTTCGAAAAGGGGTTCTCATTGGGAAAATTGGCTGCAAATTCACTGAAGAGTGCCTAGTAGAGGGCGCTGGGCAGGTCGAATATAAAATGTCGAATTCGACAAAGATGAGGACATTCCAGCTCTTCGTTAGCTTTCGGGCGCATGTTTAGGCATTGTGTTGATTGTAAAGAGGCGAAATCAATCCCGGCAATGCTTGACTAGTGCGCAGCATCCGACAGGCGCAGGGTGTGCCGCCTATTGCATATACCGAAACCGCCGCGCCCGTTGAGTGTCTGGTAACGCGCGTAACCCAATGTATTAGACTGACCGGTCTACTGCTTAGATAGCAAAAAATTGACGATAAAATGCAAGATTTCAGGTCGAGGTCAAGACAATGCGCTTTTTGAAATATATCGCTCTACTAATTTTTGCTCTAATTCACGTCCCTCTGTCTTCAGCAGAGTGTAATAATCGAGGTCAAGCTGGGCAAATCAGCGAGGGCGAGAATGACGATCCACCTAAGAATTATCCTCTTATACCGTTGGAATTCAAAAACCTTCCTTCAGAGGCCCGCTTGTGGGTGGATAAGGATCGAAAGGCTAGGATCTATTTGCATGGCCCGGACAAATCCCTTAAAGATCTTGATAAAACAACAGCCTACAGAATATTTTGCAATAGCAAGCCAAGCGGTTCTTCATGCGATACATTCCATGTAGTTGGGGCACATGCCAGCGGACCTAACATTTTTCATGTAGATGTGGAATTCAACAACGCGCAACTTCTTTCAAGATATAGAGTGCGAGGCTTTGGCATTCTTAAACCAGAATGGCAGCAAGTACAGTGAAGCGAGAACATAAAGCAAGCGGGGAGCAATCCCCGCTTGCGCAGATTTCAGATCAAAAACAGTTACGGTTGACCGTTTACGATCATCAAGTCCATGTAGTTTCTTTCAGCTTGTAGTCTTCCATCAACAAATTTCTGGTATTCATCCAGGAAAATGTCGGTAGGATACTTGCGCTGATAGGCGTTGGCGAAGGCGCGTGTAAAGCGCTCCCGTTTAGACAACATCCAGCCACCTCCATAGTCATGAAGACCCTGTGAGTTGGTCTTAAAGATCTCACCAGCAGGTACTCCATCAAACAGCGAGCAGATTGCGTTAAGTTGAACGCTGGGGTCTGTACGGTCTGCATCGACAACTGCAGGGCAATTGTTGGGTGCAGGTGGTGGTAAGCCGGGTGCATCAAACGCTGTCGTTGCGGTCTGATTTGCTGCCAACCAAGCCGCATTGTTTATCGATGCGTCACTCCACACGTTTTCGTCCAACTGGTGCCCTAGTTCATGGATGATCGTTCCAGAATAGAATGGCGAAGCATCGAAATTTCCACTAGCGTACAGCTCATCTTTGAAAGCTGCACTTACTTTCAGTGTAATTTCAGACCAACCCCGCACACCCTCGGTGTCTGCTGGTCCTGCTACTTTATGGAATTTCTTGAAGACATCGATATTTCTCATCAGATAGATTTCGACATTTTGAGTTCCCAAATTTGTCCTCATTGTCGTATGCAGTTTGATTGCTGCCCGAGGCATCCGTCTTTGAGTAGCGTTCGATTCTGTTGAAATACAGTTCCAGTAAGCCTTTGGCCACAGGTTCTCGCCTGTAGTTCTCTGTTGGCACGTAATACCGTTCAGCTCAATTGAACCGAAGTCATTGTCCTCTGCGGACAGTAGCCCATCTCCGCCCGAAACGGCAATTACTCGGCTAATCGATATCGAAGATGGCTCCTTATCGACTTTGTCGATTACGACTTTGCCGCCTTTGCCGTTGCCAATACCGCGCGCGGTAATGGCACCAGGTCCAACAAGATGCGAAATGTCTACAGCATTCGTGTTGTGAATGGTAATCGTTCCGCCGTTGCCATCACCACTCTTCGCATCGACGGACAGTCCTGTCAGCGGTCCGGTGAAGAAATCGCCAGAAATTCGACCTGTGATCGTGATAGTTCCGCCATTTCCATCTCCGGGAGCTAACGGCAGTAAGCCGGTTTGCTGGTTAAGAGTTGCGCATGTTCCGCCGCCTTCAGCAGCTGCAGCACCGCCAACCGAAATATTGTTGTCAGCGCTGATGCTAACTTCGCCGCCATCTCCACTGTTGCAACCACCGCTTGCGCTAATGGACGCCATAGTCAGATCTGCGTTTTGAGCGCTTTGAACTAGAATGTTGCCACCTTTGCCTGCGTCCTTTCCATTTGATGTCAGGCTTCCGGCAACCGTCAAATTGCCTGTCGTGGTGAGGTTTATGACACCACCTTCTCCTGAAGTTCCAATAGATGAGGCATCGATAACGCTGCTTGAATCTTCCAAGGTGACCTTAGCAGCGTTAACTGTGACGTGCCCACCATTAAAGGTAGCCTGTCCACGCGCGAGCAAATTTAAGGCCGATCCTTCGTTGCCTTTGACGCCATCAGCAGTTATGTTGATGGTACCGGCGTGAGACTGATTGTTATCCGTGTTGAAAGTAACAGCGCCACCAGAGAAGATAAGCGAGTTTACGCCGGAGGCTGCGCCAGGATAGTCGATGTTGATCTGCGATCCATCGCCTGTTGCGAAGATCTGAGAGGTTCCGTTGTTGAACTTCAGCAGCTTGGCCGTGATTTCCACCTTCGCATCGTCGCTCTTCGCCTTGACTGTCAGGTTCCCTGCCCCAGCAACAAGGACTTGGTCCTCAGTCACGTTGACCGGAAACTTGTCAACGAAGTGAGGAAGACCTTCAAAGTGTTCTTGAGGATCAAGCGTAATACTGCCTTTCGGAACGATTCTGATTGAGGTCAGTGCTTTGCTGTTTGCCTCGATTGTCAGGTCGCCAGCCAGCGTAAGCTTACTAGTGGACAAAACAACCTTGGCAGGTCTTTCGAAGGCATCAGCAAGAGTGTCTTTGACAGAAATCGTCGCTCCGGTGGAGCGAATTTCATCGCCGACAAGCAGTATCTGACCAGCCGGAGCGGTTGCCGTGCCGTCGAGCACGATGTTGCCCTTCACGGTCACCTGACCAGTGCCTGCATAGGCGATCAATGAAGGCGTGCCATCATGCTCGTTGGTGACGTGGATTTTCGCTCCATCCAAAACGATGTCGCCGCTCGGGCCGTTTGTCAGGAAAATAGTGCCGGTCTTCTGCGTCAGGCCAGGCCCAAGGTCCGTGGTGCCTTGCACCGTAATGCTAGCAGCCCCATTGGTTCCACCGCCAATTTTTAGCGGCGGTGCGTCTTCTTTGCCAACGTTGGCATGAATACGAACGTCGTGAGCACCCAACGGAACCGGCGCTTCGTTCGGCAGAAGCTCGATGTTGCCTGCGTCGATGTTTCCAGTTGCTGAAAGCATAACGTAGCGATGCGCTGTCAGCTTGCCAGTCTTGATGGTGAATTCGCCGGAGTCATGAGGAAGTGCGGAAGGAAGAAGGGCGCCACCAACCTCTTCAAACTGGATGTGACCAGCATTGATGTAGATCTCAGAAGTGCGTGCTTCAATTGCAGCAGTCGTTATGCTGCCAGTTGTTGCTACGCTGTTTTCGAAAGCTGCGATGAACACGCTATCAGATGTGATCTTGCTGTTCACATTAATCGTGGGCGCCTGCAAGGCAACGGAACCGTATTTAGACTGGTCCGTGGTTGCCTCTGTTTTGAGAGTCGCATTCACAGTGATCGAGTTGGCCGCGTCTAAAATAATGGAAGGACCACCAGGCCGGTTATCCTGCCGAGCATCGAGCGTCCCATTGATCACAATGTCGCGGGCAGATAGCGAAATGTCTTTGGCTATGGCACCATTAATCGTGATGGTTCCTGAGGGCGGGAAGGGACCACCAGGTGCACCTTCAAAGATTTGCCCTGGTCCTGAATTGTTTTGAATTGTTTGAGCGCAGCTTACTCCGGCGAAGCCGCCACAGCCAAACTCGCTATTACCATCGTCCACTGGGTTAGCGAAATGAAGACCTGCGAATGCCACAAAGTCTCTTACTTCACCATTCAGTCCAATGGCATTGACACCACTCAGAGTGATGTTTCCAGCAGCAAGTACATAGATGTCGAAGCCGTTTCCAGGCATGACAGCAGTGATATCGCCGCCCCGATTATAGTAAATCGGGTCACCATCAACCTTCTGCTTGACGATGTCGAGATTTCCTTCTCGAACACCGATGCTGAGTTCATAGGCCTTGAGGTCGATCTGAGCGTCAATGCGGCGAGCATTAACTCTCAGCTTTCCTTCAGCCGACGGGCGAAAATACTTTGCTCGATAGGTTCCGTTGGCGATCAGCAGATCTTTGCCGATGGCCGTGATGGCGACGGTTTCAGGCGCAGTGACTTCACCGGCGCCAAAGACGCTTTCTGTGTTGATTGTCAGCGTAGGGATCTGAGAAATGATCTTGCCTTCGTTGACGACTTTTCCAGCCCGCAGAATTGCTTCTGCCTGAGCAGGATCGGACGACTTGATGATGATCGTCCCTTTGTTTGTGAGCACGCCATCGAATTTGATTTCGCCTTTGGCGGCGTCAAATTCTTGGGTAATGCCTTCAGGAATCGTGACATCATTCTGAGCTGCTTGCGCAGTTTGAATGACTGGTTGTGCGGTGCTTGGTTGGGCGAATGCTGGCGCGCTCAAAAAGAGCGTGCAAAACATCAGCCCTATGAGTGTTCGTGGTCTCATAGTTTCTCCGTTGTTGTTTCGGTGATGCGAACTAGCGGAGGCTAGAACGCAGTTTTGCTGGTCGAAAATTCCTCATTTCCGTTCGCCAAAAACCGAGGCGGCAAAACGCTTAACAGCAAATGCTGCCGATTTTTTTGCCTTTGCAATTCCTGAAAGTCTGCGCAGAGCGCGTGGAATACCTGAGTCAGTGTTGAGTGAAAGGAGGACCATCAACATAGGAAGTGGGGTGGGGCAAAATCGCCCGAACAGCATCTTCCCGTTACATTTTTGTCCTTAATCTGTCCTCAGTAAACGAAGTCAAGCGAAGAAGAAGAAGAAGAAGAAGAAGAAGAAGAAGAAGAAGAAGAAGAACGCTTGACAATCATCAAACCCTGATGGTGCAATCGAACTACGAATTTCTAAAGGAAAGGCAAATCGTTGTGCATGGCTGAGATAGGGTTGCTAGCTGGCATAGCCAAGGTATAGAAACGCAGACAACCAAGCAAAACCCCTTGAGAAGCGCCCAGCGCCGCATAACCCCGTTATGTCTTATTGACATTCAAACAAGACAGAGCCCCGAAAATTCGTCACCGAGACACTTTCAGGGCTCCGCATTTTCATTTCTTGACACCTCTTCTAATACCACACCGTTGCAAGTTACATCCCAACCCTAATTTGGGGTAGCCGTAAGCTCTGATTTCAGCCCAATTAGAAAGACCCAATTCACTAAGCTTGTATATCGTTGATATTGTCATGGGCTGGATGTAGCTTCTTTCCTGCAAGCTGCAAGTGGTGATAAACATGCCAGCGGCAAAAGAGCGTTTTTTCAAAATTGTCAAAACAAGGAGAAATGGGTACAACTCAAAGCAAGCCCTGTTGTGTGGGAAAATTATTTGGTGTTTGAGCTTGAAGCGCTAAAGATTTTGTTGTTCGAAAAAGACTTCTGGAAAGATTTTCTGCGCCACTCACAGGCGCCAATTCTCACCTTGCTCATCCTCTCGGCTAACTATCCTGTACCGGCGTTTGGCGCCAATAGCGACGAGCCGCAATTTCTCAAAGATGTGCACAAGACGATGGTGGAGGACAACTGGGCCGAGTGCGCGGCCCTCGGTGAGCTCTATCTGCGCAAACACAAGGCTGACCCCATGGGTAATGCCGTCAAAGGTTATGCGCTGCTGCAGCAAAATCAAGACAAAGACGCATTGCCTTATTTGAATGCAGCGATCAAGGGTGGCACAACAAGCCTGCCGACGGCCGCAGCGGAGTCGCATGCCAACAATTTGTGGTCTTTGCGCGGTTATTCTCTGATGCGCTCCGGCAAACTTCAAGAAGGCATTGCAGACCTGGAAAAGTCGCTTGAGCTGAAGCCTCGCACCTGTCTGGATATTCTCAACCAGAGAATCGACTGCCTGAATATCGGTGCCGCTTATAAAAAATTGGGACAGACGCAAAAGTCGGTGAGCTACATAAGTGCCGGCGACTTAATGAAAAGGCAGTATCACCACGTTTTCTATCCGCCACTGAAAAGCGCTGCTGAAGCCAAATTCAACGCCGGTAAACTAGAGAATGAATTGCGGTCGGATCCGAAATCCACCATCTTGATGTGCAAACTTGCAGCCATGCAAATGTACATGAAAAATTGGAGCGAAGCACTCAAGTATCTTGATAAAACTATCGCTGTAGAGCCTTACCTGATGCCGGCTCGATTGTTGCGCTGTCAGGCTCTGAAAAGACTCAAGCGCAGCGCCGAAGCGAAAAAGGATCTAGCTGCGATACAGAAATCTCGTGACAAAGAGGGTGTCAACGTTTGGGCTGTTGATAAAAAAGAATTGGATGAGGTCATGCGCCTGTAGTGATATCGTTTCGGCCGCTTGTATTTTGTATTGGCATTCTCTTTCTTTCGACGGCATCATTGCTGTGTTTGGACGGGCCGGCTGGCGCCAAGCCGAATTCGCAAAATGCCGATTACCGGACATTCACCCGGGCTGTGAACCAGGCTTTATTGTCTGAGTCCTGGCCGAAGTGCGTGAGCGCTTGCGATAACTATCTTTCCAAACATCCTGATGATCCGCGCATTCGAGCAGTGAGAGGATATGCACTTTTGCAATACAACCGGGAGGCGCAATCCATTGCTGACTTAAGCGCCGCCATCAAAAGTGGTATTTCCGAATTGCCTTGTGACCTTGTCGAGGACCATGCCAGCAGCCTTCTATCCTTGCGCGGATTTGCATTGATGCGTGTGGGCAGGCTCAAGGAAGGCATTGCCGACATCGAGCGTACGTTGAAAAACAAACCGCTTTTGGTCTCCACAATAATCAACAGCAAGGGTGACTATCAAAATCTTTTGGCTGCTTATTCGAGACTGGGTGATCGTGCAAAAGCCGCCCAGTGCAGCAAAGTGTCTGCCGAGATTGAAAATCAGATGCAGTCTATTTTGCAGCCTCGCATCGCCAATCAGTCGGATGCTAAAGCTGCCATTGCAAAACTGAAGCGCGAATGCGCCGCCTCGCCCAAGTCCAGCATTGCGTGGACCAGAATGACCGTCTATCTGATTTATCTGAACAATTGGGCAGAAGCGCTAAAGAGTGTGGACAGTGCTATTGCCATAGAACCTTACCTGAGCAGAACGCATCTGATGCGCCTTGAGATTTTGAAAAATCTGCATCGCGATGCTGAAGCGAAAGCGGAGGCGGCAAATATCTTGAGGAATGCTTCTCGACCGAGCGGCAGCGCCGAAAGTGCTGGTGACAGAATGCTTGTCACCGCTCGAATGATTGAGATTTACAAGAAATTCGATGACCTGGACGGGCAGATCAAAGTGCTTGAAAGTGTTGCCAGTGGTGGTACTGCCGGAGAATCGCAGCTTTACGATCTGGCACAGTGCTATGCCAGAAAGAAACAGTGGGTAAAGGCAGTGGAGGCTTATGGGGAGGCGCTTGATTTTGCCACGGACAATCAACCATTAATCCTTGAGCAAAGGGCAAAAGCACGCAAAATGCTCGGGCAATCACAAGAGGCAGATAAAGACATCGCGGAAGCCTACCGCTTGCGACACAAAAACACAAAAATTTGAAGACTCTGCTGCCTGTTTTCAGACTAGTGGAGTAAGACAAAAAACTGGGCACATCCTCTAGAAGTTAGGGTTAGTTTTAGCTTCTGAGTTTATGACCGATCCGAGTATCGCAACTATCCGTATATTCGTAGTGGAAGACCACCAGGCTACCCTGGAAGGGTTGAGCGGCGGGTTGGCGCGGGAAGAAGGCTTCGAAATTGTCGGTTTGTCGGAAAACAGCGACGACGGGCTGAAAATGGCAATGCAAGTTCGACCGGACGTGATTGTTCTGGACCTCCACTTGCCCGGCAGTCTTGGTCCCAAACAAATGGTCGACGAATACGTGCGCGTGCCGGGTGTCAGGGTGGTTGTCTTTTCAGCCGAGAGCCGTCTGGCTTTCATTCAGGCGGTGCTGTCGCAGGGCGTTCAGGCTTATCTGCTTAAGTCCGAACGTCTGAAAACCGTG
This sequence comes from Obscuribacteraceae bacterium (SeqCode), assembly GCA_044228145.1. Classification (GTDB taxonomy): domain Bacteria; phylum Cyanobacteriota; class Vampirovibrionia; order Obscuribacterales; family Obscuribacteraceae; genus QKMZ01. Next base: position 4,711 of record JBGAVL010000112.1, on the reverse strand, counting down.
GCTGATACGATAAGACGAGTGATGCGCGGTGAGAAAAACATCGTCTCTCAAGAATTGACTTACGACCATAAAAAACTCACCCCTTCGGAAATGGAAGTGCTGCACATGCTGGGGCGCGGCATGAAGTACCAGGAAATTGCCGACGAAAGATTGACGTCAGCCGCTACTGCCCGCAAGCAGTGTGAAGTGCTGCAATTGAAGCTCAATTTGGAAAATCGCGAGCAACTGATAGCCTGGGCCGTGCAAAACGGTTACGGAAGTCGGGAGCTGGGAAATTAGGGATTAGCAGCTAATCTAGTAAGATTTGCCGCATAGACCTTTCTGAAGAGGGCGCCCAGGGCAAGAGTCAATGAACAGAGTCGGCGCGTCGGTGACAATTGGAGACCTTCTGAAGAAGGTCGGATTGGTGTCGGACGCCCAACTGGCTCAAGCAAATTCCATTTCCACTAAAACCGGTGCGCCTTTGGGAAGCATTCTTGTTGATACGGGTGTTCTCAGCCTGGACCTTTCGCGCGCCGCCCTTCTGGCGCAGTCACTTGTCACCGAGAATGTTTTGCCTCTGGAAGTGGCTGCCCTGGCATTGAAAGTCGTACTTGAGCAAGGCATAGGCTTTGAAGAAGCTCTGGGCACGCTGGGTTGGCGCTCAGAGTATTACCAGGTGACCAACTGGCTCGGTCAGCTGCTGTATAAAGCCGGTGCCGTTAGCGAAAATGGCATTCAAGCCGCAGTAGAAGCCAGTTATGCGTCCGGTCTGCCGCTCGGTCGTGTGCTTGTTTTGCGCAAAGTGATTCCCGAATCGGTCGCTTACGCAGCTTTGACTTGCCAGGTCCTGGTGAGAGAAAGAAAGATAACTCAAGAGCAAGCGGTCGACGCGCTGCGCACTGCACTTTGCACGCGCAAGTCTATCGAAGAGGCTCTAGAGCTTGAAGGCTATCAGCAAGAGAAACAGCGCAAGTCTGTGCGCCTGGGCGAACTTTTGATCGTGGCGGGGCTGGTCTCGGAGATTGATTTGCTTTCCGCCGTTGAAAAAGGCATGCTCGACAATAAGCCGATCGGACAGGTACTTTTGCAACTGAATTTGATCGATGAGCCGACCCTTGAGCGTGCCTTAAGCTTGCAAGGGATGATCAATACCCAGGCGCTGACGCCGTTTGAGGCAGCAAATGTATTGCAAGATTTGCAGAACCGCACCGCCAGCACCACCCAGGATCTTGCCGTCATAGAAGTGCCGGAGGGACAAAAAACGCCAGGGCTGGGCGAAATTCCCGAGCTCTTAAAAGTATTCGGACTTTACGACGAAAAGGATCTCCTGCGTGCAGTGCAAGATCTTTTGCTGGAGAAACAAAATCTTGCCTATCGCATGGTCAGCCAGCAGGAGGAGATGAAAACCCGCCTGGCCCGGGATTTGCACGATACAGTCATTGCCGATTTGATGATGTTAAAACGCTATCTCTCCGGCGACAAAAAGCTTTCGGAAGAACAGATCATTGAAATGGTCGATCACGTCGTGCGGCAAATTCGTGACATATGCAGTGACTTTGCTCCCCGTCACTTGAAAGATTGGGGGCTCAAAATGTGTCTGCAAGACCTTCTCGAGCGGATGAGCCAACGCACAGGAATTGTCTGCAACCTGGTCTGCGATGCAAATTTGCCGGACATGCCTGACCCGGTAGAGCTTCATATCTTTCGGATTATTCAAGAAGGTCTGAACAACGTCGAGAAATATTCCGGCGCTTCGCGCGTGATTGCTCATATCGAGCGGGTTGACGAGAAGACTATTCGTTTTATCCTGATGGACAATGGTAAAGGATTCGATCAGGACAAGCCGGAAGAGCGCCCCAGCAATGTAGGCGGGATGGGAATGGGCGGCATGAAAGAGCGAGCCGACCTGATCCGCTGTTTTTACCCGACTACTCTGACTGTTGACTCGCAGCCCGGCGGCGGTTCGCGCGTTACTCTAGAAGTGCGTATAACTTAAAATGCACTCGATTTTAATTGTTTTTCTAATCACGTTTTTTCTTGCCGCTGCTCCGGCAATCTCCAAGGACAGCGGATGGAGATTGGCATACAACTTTCATGACTGGGGAGATCTGGATGCGCTGGTCTTTAAAGACTGCGCTCGCATAGATGACAAATTGCGCTCCTGGGTCATGGTTTTAGATAAGCCAGGCTGGCAGATCACCTGCTATTCGCCGCAAAGGAAAACCATTGTCACGATGCCTCTCTCCTCCTTCAAGCGCGCACTGGGAGAGCGCCTGGGTATTATGACCGCCTCGGATGTAATTCCCGCTCATTGGAAAAAAATTGGGCCGGCAACGATTAACGGCATTAGTGCAATCAGATACGACCAGATCATCGACACCAGCGATACGCGACGGACTCCGACTTCCCAGTACTATGTAGCCAGCAATATTCCAGTCGCTCCTGAGGTGGTTCGATTTCTCTGCAAGGTTTACGATCAGCCGGACTTTCAGGCGGTGCCGATACGCATGACCAAGCGCAGAGTGGAAAAATTGAAACTCGATACGAGATCGATTAAGCCTGCCGTTTTCAAACCGGATGATTTCAAAATCCCCAGGGGATTTAAGACGAAGACGCTGGAAGAAGTGATGTTTGCGAACACGTCGTTTTATTGAAGGCAAGCCGTTTAGAACCAATGCCGTTCAGTTAGTGAGGGAGCCGCCTTGCCATTTTTTCTTTTTTTGCGATTTAATCTTTCGTTTTTGACTGCGTAAAGCAGCATCAATTCTGGCACGGCGTCGTTTTATACACTAATTCGCTATTGCGTAATAGCGAATTTCAATCCTTGACGGACCGGCTTAGTATCTAAGCGTCGAGGAAAACGCCGCCCTTGAGAAAGGGACCAGAGGCAATACGCAGAGGATAGTTAGGATGGAACCGGCAAGACAAATGAACAACCTCAGATCATTTCAAGCCTGTGCTGCCGACAATACCGCGTCTCTTTCTCAGCATCGTCAAGCCAAAAGAATGCGCCTCGGTCAACTTTTGATCGAATCACAATTAGTGACCGGCGAAGCGTTGCACGAAGCCCTGACAATCTCTGCTCACACCGGACAGAAGATGGGCAAGGTGCTTTCTTCTCTTCAATACATCTCCGACAAGAATATGCAGTCGGCCCTTTTGGCTCAGTCCCTGGTTGGTGAAGGCATTCTTGATGAACGCACCGCTGTTGCAGCGCTAAAAAAAGCTGTAGAAGCTGGCCTCTCTCTGGCGGAAGTGCTCGATGCATCGCCTACGGAAAAGGCTGCTGTCGAGAGAGTTCTCGAATTGGAGCAGCTGGTTGTACGCGCCAATCTCGTCAGCCAGCAGGCTTTCGAAATAGCGCTCGACAAGGCGAGAAGCGAAGGCGTGCCCTTCGGCCGCGCTCTTATTCTTACCAACGGTATTGCGTTTGGTCTGTTGAGCAGTGCACTGGAAGCGGTTTCGCAAGTTCGCAGCGGCGCCCTTGATGCAGCCGATGCAGTTAAAGCGTTGAAAGAAGTTAAAAAGAACCAGTACTCTCTGGATGATGCCCTTCATGGTCTGAAGATTTCGCCGAAGAGCACCGTCAATCGAATCAAGTTGGGCGATCTGCTTACCTCCGGTAAAGTTATCAGCGAAAGAGACAATCTTGTAGCCGTAGAGCGCTCACTTATCGAAAGACGGATGCTCGGTGAAATCTTGGTCGCTTCCGGGCTGGTTCCCAGCGGCATTTTGAACGACTCTCTCGCCGTTCAGGACATGGTTTTCAAAGGTGTCGTCTCCATTGAAGCCGCAGCCAGAGCTGTACGCATGATGAAAGACGAACGCATTTCGCTTCAACAAGCCGCAGCAGCGCTCAAACTTTTCGCCGATGACCCGGTTGCAGAAGAAGCAATTGCGCTGCTTATCAAAGCCAATCTCGTCAATTCCGATTTGTACTCCCGGGCAGTGCGCATGCAAATGCAGCACCGCATGGGTCCTCTGAAGGCTCTGGTGGCGTCGCAATTGCTTTCTCCCATGACACACAAAGCGGCGATCAGCGCCCACAAAATGCTCGCCGATGGCGATTTGACCGAAGCAGAAGCAGTCGTTTGCCTGCAAACCGTAGACAGAAAGCGCTGCAGTCTAATCGAAGCGCTTTCGGAAATGCGCGGTGAAAACAGAAGAAAAGCGCCGGTTGAGGATCACAGCAACGAAGTTAAAGTGCTTTTCGAACAAAAGAAAGCCGAAAGCATGGCTGAGCGACGCTCACTCAGTATGCGCGCCATTCTGGCAATCATTGCTGCGGTCGGCATTATTTGTCTGGTAGTTCAGTTTACTGTGCCATCCGAATGGCACATCCAGGCTATGGCGTTGGTTTGCCTGGTTGGTTCCGTTTGTGTTTTCATCGTCGGCAAAGCCGGCACCCGCGGCGATGAATTGGCAGAACAGGCTGTTTTGAAAGATGCGGAAAACGCAAGAGGAATGATCAATCGTTTCAGAAAAAGAGCATAGAGCCAAACAAAGCGAGCATAGAGCAAAACAAAAACAGGTTTTCTTACCTGATTCGGGCGGAAACTGGTAAGGGCGTCAGAGGCTGAAGCGCAAGTCAGCCTCTTAACGCTTTTTTGGTTATTCGTATGAGCAGTGTACTGCCTGTGGCACGATGCTTGGTTCCGTATCGCGGACATTCGCGTAGGCGGTAGGGGCGGGCGCTATGCGCCGCCCTGGCGATGCACGGCATCGCCCC
>JBGAVL010000111.1:8692-16840 GCA_044228145.1 Obscuribacteraceae bacterium (SeqCode) | reverse complement strand
GTACGCTTCGTGGTTGGAAGGGATGGCGGAGTAACACCATTATCGGGAGCTGGGAGCAGGCAACTGCTGTCCGGTTTTCCTTAGTGGTGGGTGGCGCGATTCGAGTCGCCTGGAGCAATCCAGGCGGCTCGGTTGCGTTTTTTCGAGCAAGGCGAACATCTGGTGAAGTAAAACAGGATTACCTCGAGCGATTCTGCCTGAGGCGATCTTTACCTGGTGTTCAAGTAAGAAACGGAGAAATCTCATGAAATGCTTCACCGCACTTGGTGGCGTGGTCACCGCTGGCATCCGCCTGCGCAAAGACCCACCAGCGTCCCCCGACGGGAAATCCCGTTATTTCGTTCATGTGAATCCGGACCATTTCGGAGAAGTGCTCTCGGTCGACGCGCTTCTCACAAGCGGCTGCGCCCACTTCGATGGCGACGATGTCGTCGTCGACCGCTGCATCTATGTCGGAGGCGACCTCAAACCGGAGACGGCGCCCGACGGCAACGCTCTGGTGCTCGGCGCCATCGACCAGGGGCTGGCCGACTTCGGCTACTTCGAAAAGCCGGAAGGCTATCGCACGGCGATCGGTCCCAACGTCTGCTTCCACGCAGTCGTGAGCCGGCACAACAACCGCGTGATGGGCAAGACGACCGGGCACGAGGAATTCGCTTTCCTCGGCATCTTCGAGGACGGTGACTGCCTCAAGGCCAACATCATCTTCGAAGACGAGCGCAACCAGCCGATCGACCTCTGGGCCGACGGCGAACTCCTGGCGTTCCGCGACGGCGAACTGCGCTTCCGCAGGGCGCCTGTTGGGCTGAAGTCTCAGCGCTGGAGTCGCGCCGCGTAACAAACGCACTGTGAAGATCGGCGGAGCCAATGAGGGCAAAACCCTCATCCTCCGCCATCTTCCTTTTTTTCATCATCGTACTATCTTTTTTAGTATTGCCACAACACAAAGAAGAAAAGCTTGATGGACAGCGGTTATTCGCACTTCGTTGCGAGCCAGGTTGGCAAACTTCAAAGGATGCGTCATTTGATCCAGCGAACCCATTACTTGAAATCCGAGTTGAGGTTGTTCCTCTTGGCGATGTTTTAAGTGTTCTGAGAAAGCTGTTCTGATTCATGCCAGACTGCTGCAGCTCAAGTTGTTTCTACTTTGACGCCACGGAGCCATAGTTTTGCCTTGTTTGTATTTTTCACAGCTCATAGCAGTAAATTTTACCATCTAGTGGTAAAATTTCGTCATGCTCTTCCCCAGAAACTTACAAACTGATTTGCTTGAGGCGACAAAAGTCACTCCAGTTGTCTTGATTAACGGCGCCAGGCAAACCGGCAAGAGCACACTGGCCACCGGAATGTTTCCACCGCAGAAGAGACCTCGCTACATAAGCCTGGATGACATAGCCACGCTTGGTCTTGCCAAATCGTCACCCAAGAATTTTATTCAAGTCATGGATGGTCCCGTGATTATTGACGAGATTCAGCGCGCGCCCGAATTGTTCTTACCAATCAAAGAATCCGTCGACAAATTGCGCAAGCCAGGACGCTTTATTCTGACTGGTTCTGCCAATGTCTTGACTCTACCCAAGCTGGCAGACTCCCTGGCGGGCAGAATGGAAGTTTACACCTTGTGGCCTTTATCCCAAGGGGAATTGAGAGGACATCAGGAAAGCTTTATTGACGCTGTGTTCAGCAAACAGAAAGTTCCAGATGTCAGCGCGACAGAAATGCGGCAGCTGGTTCAAGCTCTCATCACAGGCGGTTATCCCGACATTCAAAGCCGCACGGGCACTCGCTTGCGCGAAAACTGGTACACAAGCTATATCAATTCCTTACTTGAGCGCGACGTTCGGGAATTGAGTAATATTGAAGGCTTGACCGAGCTTCCCAATCTGCTATCGCTCTTAGCGTCGCGTGCCGGTGGTCTAGTGAATCTCTCAGATGTTTCACGATCGCTTGAGCTTTCATACATGACCTTGAAACGCTATTTAGCGCTACTGCAAGCCGTCTATGTCGTCGTGCAGCTGCCGGCTTGGGCCAATAATCTCGGCAAACGTTTGGTGAAGGCATCAAAGCTATATATCAATGACACGGGACTTCTGTGCCATCTCATAGGAAGAGATGCCGCAGCACTCGAATCAAACAGGTCGTTGCTTGGGGCTGTTTTCGAAAACTTTGTTGTGATGGAGCTTATGAAGCAAACCGCATGGAGTGTGTTGCGACCGAAGTTGTATCACTACCGAACTAGCGATGGCAGATACGAAGTAGATCTCGTTCTAGAGACGCGTGACGGCAGAGTCGTAGGCGTCGAGTGCAAATCCTCGTCAACAGTCACCAAAGACAATTTCAAAGGGTTGTATGCTCTCAAAGAGGACGCCGGCAGTAAATTTGTTCGAGGAGTTGTTTTGTACACGGGCTCGAACACGCTTCGTTTTGATGACAAAATGGAAGCGATGCCGGTTACGGCGTTGTGGGAAATCACGAGCAAACCTTCACCGCAACTCAATATCTGACCGGTCGCGCGCACGACGAGTACGCTTCGTGGTTGGAAGGGATGGCGGAGTAACACCATTATCGGGAGCTGGGAGCAGGCAACTGCTGTCCGGTTTCCCTTAATGGTGAGTGGTGCGATTCGAGTCGCCTGGAGCAATCCAGGCGGCTCGGTTGCGCTTTTTCGAACAAGGCGAACATCTGGTGAAGTAAAACAGGATTTTCTCAAGCGATTCTAGCCTGAGGCAACCCATGGTCGACATCATCCAAACCGTCTGACTGTCTGACTGTCCGTAGTTCAAAACCCGAATGGCTATTAGCTAATTTTCCGCCTAGCTACTAGACTATTTCACGCAGCATGGACGAATCAATTGGAGGGGCAAGGGTTGTCCAAACTAATAAAACGTCACTTAGTCCCTAAAGTAACTGAAGCATTAAAGACCAGGAGAATTGTCAACATTGTTGGACCCAGGCAAGCCGGTAAAAGTACAATGCATATGCGCAGTTATGATTAGGAGTCTTAGGATCTTTGTAGTCACTCTTTGTTTATTTCTTCTGCCCATGAAATTATTCGCTGAAGAGCAACAACCCACTGAATCGCACCTCAGTGGATATATAGCAATAGTAAGAATCTGGCTTTTGATGATGCTGTGAGAAATTCGATTAGCTCAACGCGCTACAGATCCTTTCCCACAGACATTTTTCTAAAAGCGGAGTTTGATTCTGTATATGTGAAAGTAGAAAAGGATACAACTACAAAATAGCGGGAAGCTCAAATTTAGAAAGGGAGTGCCCAAGCAGTGGGCTTCTTGCCAGCCACGAACAGCTTCACTTGCCTATGGCATGCGATGTTTTCACAGCAGAGAGTTGATCGTGGCAATAGCTGGAGAAATGTCGGCAAGTTTTTTACGCGAATGGCAAAACGAGAATGATGAAAAAGAGTGAGAATCAATCCCAGAACAAAGCACACGGTTTTCTTTCATGAATAACTGAATCTGCCGTTATCAAAGGACAATCAATTCGCAGAGCCATTGAGACAATAAGCACGTCGAATGGATCTCGACTAAAAGTCAATGCATGCGAACGCAAAATATCTTCAGTTTCGAGTTCGAGAATTGAGATAGCTCTAGCGAAGAAGTGCTCCTTGACGTACTCGTCCAATTCCATTGAAGGCTTAACTGTGCCCGCTTTTATCAGCAATGACAGCTCCCACAGTGCGATCGCCGGAATGAAAATGGCAGATCGCCCTTCAACCGCTTGATCAAAAGCTTTCCTGACCCTGGATGGCATCTTCTTGAACTGACCGGTCATGTACCACACCAGCGGATGCGTATCAGTGACAAGCAGCGCGGTCATAGTTTGCGCGCCGAATTTTTAACAGTGCCAAGGATGCTTTCCGAAATCTCAATGCTGGCTGCCTCGAGATCGCCAACAAGTTCTGCTGAATTCGCTAATTGCTTCGTTGGTTTGAATGGTTCTCTTGCCTGAGCTAACAGCCATAGATAGTCTTTGTAGTTCATGATTACTGCTGCAACTTTGCCATAGTCAGTAATCTCAACCACGCCGCCATTTGCGGATAGTGATTCGACAATTGGAGCAAACTGCTCTCGCGCCTGTGCTTTGCCAAGCTTTTTCAAACTTTTTGGCTTCAGAACCTTTGACACGGCGCAATCCTACATCTTGTACAAGATATATTGTACAACAAAAAACATCTTCCACGCAATCCTAAGCTTTGTAGCGAACCAGAGTCACAGCGATATTGGAGTTCAATTTTTCAAAAGTTTGACGCATGATCGTCTCTGCATGCTCTGGGTTGAAGCGGCCGGAACCGGCTCCCAATACAGGAAATGCGATTGAGGAAAAACCTGATTCATCGGCAAGCTGGATCGCACTCACTACCGAATCGGCAATGGAAGTTTCACTGGCATTCCAAAACACATCAATCGCTGCAACATGAATGATCGCTTTGAAAGGCAGATTTCCTGCCGATGTCTTGCGCGCATGACCGAGCGGAAGCGGTCCTGTTGAACCAATTTCTTGAAACGGTTTGGTGCCGCCGCGTTTTTTAATCGCTCCGGAAACACCGTGCGGAATCAACATCCAAAAGGGAATTCTGTTTGTGTTCCAGGCATTGACGATGCAGTCTACAGGCTGTTCCAGCAAGTCGCCATAAACAACGTGTATATCCATATTCAGCCGCCTCAGTCAGAAAAAAAATGCGGTATTTGCAATTCCAAATTGCGCATCAAATATTGGTTCATGAAAAGTTCGTGCCCATTTTTTGCCAGGTCTCGACGCCGCTCGGCATCCTCAATCAAGTTTACGCACTTTTCAGTGAAGTCCTCGACTTTGTCCGCGATCTCCAGATGAACTCCGTCGAGCAGCTCCAAGCCCTCTGCGCCGATACTGGTAGAAACAACCGCGCGCGAATGACTGAACGCTTCCAGTATTTTTATGCGCGTCCCTCCGGCAGAGCGCAACGGCACAACGACAATGTCGGTCTCAGCGTAAAACGGCGTTGTTTCGGCTACTGCACCGACAAATCTGACGCCCTGATAGAGCGACTCGTCTTTTGAAGGATCGACCGCCTGCTTCCATCCGCCGCCTACGACAACCAGCTCTACCGGAACCGCACATCGCTTTTTAATCAGGGGCAATATTTCGCGATTGAAGTATTTGACGGCGTCTTCGTTGGGGAAATAACCCAGACTGCCGACGAATAATAGCCGCGCTTTTCCTGTGGCAGTGCGCTGCGGATGCGGAAGTGCCTTCGGATACGAATTAGGAAGAACGCGCACGGATGCTTTCTTGAAGCGAGAATAAATGCCCTCGGCCTCACGCTTTGAAGAAGCGAAAATCTTGTTGAAACGACCCAAGTATTGCGTTTCCAATTTTGCATAACCCTGTGCTTCTTGCTCCATTTCCCTGGACAGATCGCTCTTGCCGCTCAGCGAATACACACGGGCAAGACGCGCTCTAGAACTTGATTCGAGTTCATCCAGATCGAGCCAGCAAGGCAAAGCGCCTATGTTTGGCAGAACATACGGCGCCAGGTAAAAACGAAAAACAAACACCAGATCGGGATTTAAGGCATGCAGTGCTTTCTTGATTGCCTTTTTCCATGCAGCGCTGCACCAGCGCCACTCCCTGGGAATGTTCCGTTCATTACCGACAATCTTTATGACGTCGGTTGATGGAGGATCAAAATTCGTCCAGTCCGGATTGGGCACCGATTGCCAAGACTGGCAGAGTCTGGCGATATCGCGATCGGGCGCTTCGACTCTGTCGTTGTAGATGGGCACGACCACTAAATCCACACTTGCCCAGCCGGAAAGCAATTTCAAAACTGCGGCAGCGCGCATGGCAAGCCCATTGCCAGTGAATGATGGAAAAACAGGTGTGACAAAAACTACGCGGCGAGTCATGCTATTTCGTTGCCTGAATTACGTAACGTCAAATTTTAGCAGTCTTGAAACACTAACAAAGTTCTACTATAGCACCCAATAATCCCACCCCAAAAAGATGATGCAAGGGAGACACGAGGGCTCCCCTACATCATCCGAACGCAATGCGTTCATTCAGCGGCGCTCTTGAGCGCGATGCCCAGCATCTTCTTGAGCTCGTCGGCAGCAGCCTTGAGTCCTTCCGGACCGTGGTCGCCTTCGACTGAAATCTCAGGCTCGATGCCGTTGGCCTCGGTCTGTCCGCAGTCACCAAGCCATTCTCCACCCGGCGCGAACCAGTGGCAACGCGTGACGCGCAGCCTGGTCTTGCCGTCGAGAATGTCGTACTCAGCCTGACCGATGCCCTTGCCAGGCGTCTGTCCGCTGCCCACGATGATCACCTGACCGGCGATGCCGTTCTGCACCAGTGCGCAGATTGTCAGCTCTCCGGCGCTGGCGGTGCGACGGTTCATCAGGATGACCAGCGGCTTTCCGGCAAGCAAGGGCGGTCGGCGAGTACCCATGCGGGTCGAGCGTTCTCCGTTCGGCAACTCTTCGATCTCGAAGTACTGGTCTTCGTTCACGAAGTACTGCTTGACTTTGACGCCAACGCCGTCTTCCCAGCGGAACTTGAGCGTGGACAGCAGTCCCTCCTTGAGGAAGAAACCACAGGCCTCTAGCGCTTCTTGCATGCGCCCGCCGCTATTGCCGCGCAGGTCGAGGATGACGCCCTTGCAGGCAGCGATTTTCTCAACCGCAGCGGCAATTTCGTCGATCACCCCTTCCTTGTCGAAGGTGCTGATGCGCAGGTAGGCGATGCCGTTGGGCGCCAGAAACGCCTCCACATCGGGTGCCTTCTCTGACGCCGGTTCGTCCGCACTGGACGGCGACACGAACGCCTGAGGAGGCACTACACGCTCGGTGTAAGTGTCGCCCAAGGTCGCCAGCATCTCATCCGCGCAGCTCAAGGCCGTCTCTTCGTCCACGATTTGCTCGTCGAACTTGTGCTCGTAGGAGCCCCAGTCGGCCAGCCGCTTCGTGTCGAAAAAGGCGACATTGACCATCTCCCAGATGGCATGGTAAAGCTCACGCCCCCGGAGGGAGGCGTCATTGTTCGTCTTCATGTCGACCTCCTTTGGTTCGAATTTTCAGAAGTAAGCAGGAAAAGCGCACCCAGACAGGCTGGAGGCTGCCTTTCCAACTTGCTCCTCAGAGCGCTTGTGCTCTGTCAGTGCGCCTGTCCGTGCAGTTCCACAGTCACCTGGGCAATGGCAGGGTAGTCCTCGTACCAGACATCATTCGCCTTGCCGGTCAGGCAATTGCAGGCATCCTGCACGACTGTGATGCGGCACTGCGGCAGTTTTTCCGCCAGACCCTGAATTGATTCCAGCAAGCAAGCGTCACTGTTGACACCGCACATGCGGAACGACTGCGTCGAAAAGCCTTTCGCCTGACAGGTCTTGAGAATCTCGCTCGAACCGTCATCGCCTGACTTGGAGATGATGATCGCGAGGTCATAACCCTCAATCAGCGATTTGATGCTGTCGTACGTCTCGCCCATTTCGTGCGGGTCGTACTCGACGATGATGATGGGGCGTCCTTCCTCGCGACAGCGAGTGACTTCCTGTTTGACGAACCACTGGGTGATTGCGTCCTGACTGGCCTTGAAGCCCGGCTGCATGTCCATGACGACAAGCACGGGACCAAGAGTCAGCAGATGAGGGTCGACGAACGGCAATGCAGCCGCGACGCTGAGCCCCCCTGCTCGAACGTCTGTTTGTTTTGTACTCATACTTTTCTACTTTCTTTTTAGGCGGCATGAGTCCGTGCACAGACGTGCAGGGCTTTTACGCGCGTGAAGTTTATTTTTTTTCGGAGTTTAAGTTGGTTGAAGGAACATTGGTTGAGTTGATTGATAATTTGAACTTACAGATGGCTCAGAACTCAGGCAAGAGTTTCTAATATGAAAGTTCAAGAAGAGAAAACAGGCGCCAACAGGTGAGCGCAGCGCAAAACCAGGCGCGGCGGAGCCGATCAGCTCCAAAAAAACGAAGATGAACGATTGGAAAAAAGCTGCTTCAACGTTGACGCGAGCGCCGCTAACGTGTCTGCACCACTCTTTTAGGGGCGACGCGGGAGCGCCGACATCTTGCCGGCTCGAATGCCGCCAGGATGGCGGCGCTCCTTATCGAGACTTAGCTTTCTGAAACAGAGCGGAAAGCAA
>JBGAVL010000111.1:0-8682 GCA_044228145.1 Obscuribacteraceae bacterium (SeqCode) | reverse complement strand
GCAGAGCTTCCTGAAGGGCGACGCCATGCGTTGCTAGCGTGTAGTTTCACCTCACCGCGCTTCCTGTAGGGGCGACGCCATGCGTCGCCCGGTCTGAAACACCAACTATCAAGACTTAGCTTTCTGAAACAGTTCGGACAAAAGCGCCTTGGTCTGAGCCACTTGCTGGGAATTAGCTCCCGGGTCTTTCTCGACTATCTGCAAAGATAGAATCAGAAGCTCGCAAGCTTCCTCCTCACGCTTCAAAGTCGCCATCATATCCCCCAGAGAAAACAGCGAGGCAGCCACTTCGGGATGTTCGGCGCCAAGAGTGTTCTGGCGGATTTTCAAAGCCTTGGTGTAGAGAAATTCCGCTTCGCGAAACTGCCTTTGTGCACGATACAAATCAGCAAGGATGCTCAAACTGTCGGCAACAAGCGGATGATCGGGCCACAGTTCCCGCGCTTCCACGAGCATCGAATGCCTGAGCAAAACCTCGGCTTCATCGTATTCTTTCTTGCGAAAATGTCCCTGCGCCAAAAGCAAAAGGCTGTGTGCAATATCCTGAAAGCTCGTGGGCGCCTCATCCGTTTGCAATGTCTTGCTCAATTCGCACGAGCGCCTGAAATAAGAAAACGCCGGCTCGGACTTTCCCTGCCGTATGAAAATCACAGCCAGACCCATGAAGGTTACTGCCAAAACCGGATGATTGGGACCGAGAAATTTTTCGTAGATGTAGGCTGAGTTTTTAACCAGCCTTTCCGCATCTTCAAATCGCCCCCAGGCAAAATACAGCCCGGAGAGATAATTGAGCCTGGTCGCCACCTCAATATGTTCCAAACCCACCTGCCGCTCAGTGATTGACAGAGCTCGCAAATAGAAAGGCTCAGCCTGTGCGTACTTGTCCTGAATTCGATAAAGTACGCCGAGCCGGTGCAAACCAGGCAAAAGACTCTGATCGTTTTCACCGCTGACAGCCTCGCGCAGTGCCAGAGAGCGCAAATAACACTCTTCCGCCTCTTCGAAACGACCCCGGCAATGGTAGCCATAGGAGAGGTCATCGAGCAACGTGGACAGAGAGGGGTCGTTCTTACCGACCTCGTCTTCCTGGATTGCCAGAAGCTCTTCCAGCTTTTCTATGGAGGGATACACTTATCTACCGTATCGACACAGCCAAAATTTTCTTACCCTGTCGAAAGGCCGATCCCGCGTTTTCTCGTCTGTTTTGCCCGACTGCATCTAATTGTTAAAAGCACAACACAGATATTCGGCAAATTGGGCATTAAGTACCTGTGGGTTTAAGTAAGGAACCTGATCGGCAGTGGAAGTGCGAGCGATTCGGCAGTGATATGGAAAGATTTCCGAGGGACATGAGCAATTCCAAAAGTACCATTCAACTGGGCGAGCTGATTGTCACGAGCGGTTTGGCTTCTGAAGAGCAGCTCAATCTGGGTCTGCTCGGCACAGTAGAAACAGGGCTGCCGCTAGGGCTGCAGTTGATTTTGCAAAATATTCTGGATTTCGACAGTCTGCACGGTCTTGTCACAGCACAGAGCCTGGTCAGAGATGAGTATGTCACTCGTGAGACAGCCGCCAAAGCGGTTGCTCTGGCGAAGCGCAAAGCTATTGCTCTGAATCTGGCTCTCGACTTGCTGGGCATTTATGTCGACAACCCGATGAAAAACCGCCTGGGTAGCTTGCTTGTCGATGGAGACATTGTCGACAGAACTGTGCTCAAGAGCCGCCTCAAAGTCTCTCGTGCCACCTGCCTGCCTTTAGGAAAAGTTTTTATTGCCGGAGGCGACCTCGAGACTGCCATAATCGACAAAGCAATTCATGTGCAAAAGTTGCTCCGCACCGGCGAAATGGAACGTGAAGAAGCGATCGACTCGATAATTTCTTCCAAAAGCAGCATCCAAGCCGCTCACAAAACCGAAGAAGGGCTGGAGATTTTAAAGACTCGACTGGGAACACTCTTTGTCGAGGTTGGACTGGTCTCGTTTGAAGACGTGGAAAGAGCAGCCGAAGAAGCCAATCGCATGCAGGTGCGAATCGGCGAAGCGCTTTTGGCGATGCACTTTATTTCAAGCGAAAGCCTGGATATTGTGCTTGAAGTACAGCGGCTGGTCAGAGCCAAGAGATTCAGTCGCGAACACGGCATTGCCATGCTCAGACGCATCCACGCCACCGACACGTTTCCTTGCACAAGTGCAGACGGACAGAAAGAACGCGCACCGATAAGTTTTCTTAATTTCCTTCGCCTGGCCAGGCTGGTCGACGCCACAGGCAGAAATATTCTCTCGCAAACCGGCGTATACCGAAGCCACGGCGTCAGCGGAATGATTGAAGATACCTGGACTGTGCTTCCGCAATCGTTTGACGAAGATCGAATCATGAAAGAGATTATTCCCAAAGACGTCGGAGAATGTCTTTCAGAAAACGGCTTCATCACACTGGAACAGCAATTGAGCGTGGCTCGCGCTGCCAAAGAATACAAAATGCATCGCGATCGAATATCCAATATCGAGCAAGCGCTCGTGAAATATCACGCCGCCATCCTGGACGGCAAAGCGATGAGCTCATGGTCTGGAACCTTTCCGGCAATTACCAGCTGGATGGATAAAGACGCCAAGTAAAGACGGCAAAAACTCACTGCACTCGAGGCAGCCAGATTGCCAGTGACGGAAAGGTACCCGACCAGGCCGGCATGTATTGTCTTTCTTGTTTGGCCAGATGATAGGTGACAAGCGCCTGATCGATATTCAGTTCGTTGTGACGAAACAGTTTGTACTGCCTAGCCGCGGTGACCACATCAAGTTTTGATTCCGCAGTTAAAAAACCATTTCTTTCCAGGCAATCAACCACATCCGCCGGCATTATTTTTGCGACGTCCTGAGTCTCTTCGCTTACCGCCGGCAAAACTTGCCAGGTATCTTCCATGCCACTATTTGTGGTGGCAGCACCGGCGGGATATTCGATTGGTCCGCGCTTGAGGGTTTTGTCTTGAGACAATCGAGTCAGAACCAAGAAATTATTGAAAGTCAGTTCTACCGGCTGCATTTGCACCTGCCCGATGATTTTCTGCAAATCATGACTGTGATTGACCCGCTTGAGCAAGTCGGCGCCGGCGCGATAAGACACCATTTTTTCTTCGATCATTTTGAGAAGAATTTTTGCAGCCGCAATCACATGACAGGAAATGTCGTCTGATTGAGCCAGAGCCTCTTCAAAATCAATACTATTTTCAAGACAGAGAGAGCGAATCGCATTCACACGCTCAGGCAACAGCAGATTCGCATCCAGCAAAAGCGATGGCAGATCAATTTCTGCTTGCGGATTTGAATTACCGACCGAAGAGATTGAGCCGAGAAGGCTTTGAATCGTCTCCAGATCTTCAATGGCATGCGCCCTGTCTATTTCGTCCAGCCTGAGACGTTTTTGCAACCTGACTGCCTTGTCCAAAATTTCTGCTTTCATCACTCCGGAAGCAATCAAGACACGGCCCAACGGCAGGCCGGTTGATTTGCTCAAACCCAGGCACTGCTTCAAGACTGCTCTGTCCAAAAGTCCGCAATCAGTAAGCAATGCACCCAGTCTGTTCTTTGAGTCACTGGCGAAATCGACTCCCATCACGTCCAGGGCCACTTTCAATTGAACTTTCTTCTTTCCGGCAAGCGCAAGAGCATCAACAGCCGACTTTTGACTGAGCAACCCATCGCGCACTTGAGACTGGGCGACGATGCAATTGGTGAGCATCTCGAAGTCGAGTGATCCTTGCAAAACCAATTCCAGCCCCAGTGGCAACCCCGTCCGGCTGGCTCTTTTCAGTGCCAGGTCGAGATTTCGTTGACTGATCAACTCAGCTGCAACAAGCAGCTCCCCGAACAAAATCGGAGACCTTTCGTTCGTCATAAGCCCACATAACCAGGTCTTCGCCCGCCAGTCGGTCACACATTATACAAATGCTGGAATACCGGCTTCTCTATTTTTAAACGAAAACGGTCAATTACGAATCACCCCTAAGGGTGCCAGGCCAGGACGCTTGACACCCTTCGTAAATTTTCGCTGAGTTTGGCTCTGGCAAAAAGCGCTTGCAGTCCTCTATCGATTTGCCCTTACGTCCGCGTTCGAGTTCGGGATCACAGTTACTCCTGCACCTGCGTCTAGAGCGGGAGTGCCTCCGAATGTGGAGAACATCGGAACGAAATTGCGGTGATGCAGTGCAGGCGTTTCGGCCGGTTTGACACCGACGTCTGCCCAGGCTTTTTCCAATTTCGGCACCAGATCGGTGTGACCCAGTCGCTTGGCGGCGTCCAGTGTTTCATACGCAAACTGTGCAAACGATGGCGTGCTGCCCGCTCTGGCTCGCGCTTCGAACCAGATATGTCCGGGCGCTTCCCAGGCATTGCCGCCGACCGCGGTGGCGAATTCGGAGAAGGCTCTGTTGGGAATACCGCTGTTGATGTGGACTCCACCATTGTCGCGTGGTGTCTTGTTGTAATCCTTCATGTGAGCAGGCTGAATGTCCTTGCCGATGGCAGGGTCGTCGTATGCGGTGCCTGGCTTCTTCATGTTGCGCAGCGCTTCGCCTGCCACATTGTCTTTCCAGATTCCTTTGCCGACCAGCCAGTGATATTGCCCGGCCGTGATCTTATCGGCGTACATATCGATGAGGGCACCGCCGACGTCCGAGAAGTGCTCGTTAAGAGCACCAGGCTGATTGCGATAGACGGTTCCGGCCTCGAACTCGGTTACACCATGGGTGACTTCGTGTCCGGCGATAACGCGTTGCATGAAAGTACGGAACGGGCTCTGAGGGCCTGGTTTACCGTACGTCATGCGGATACCGTTCCAGAAAGCGTTCTCGAAATTCTCTCCATAGTTGACGGTGGACTGCATCTTCATGCCCTTGCCGTCGATTGAATTGCGGCCATGGACTTCTTTGTAGAATTGGCGAATAGCGCCGGTAAAGTCATAGGCCAGATCGACTTCGGAATTGCCAGTTGGTTTTTGCCCTTCTGAGCGCACCAGGACGCCGTCCACTTCCTTTCCTTGAGCATCAAATACTTCTCGAGCACCGACGCCTTCTTGTGCAGGTTTAGCCGCTTCTGCCTCGCGCGCTTCGCGAGCCTGGCGAACCAGCGTGTTCAACCTTCTATTTGCTTCTACGGTTTTCAGAAATTCCGTATTATTCGGTTGGCGTTTGGCAATTTCGTCAAATACATGCTCAGGAATAAATCCGTGTCTGTAGACCTTACTTTCCAGACCCACAGCATTGAGACCCAGTGTTTTAGCACTTTCCACACCACGCATCAGTTTGGCATCCAGGCCTCTGTACGTGTGTGCCTTCCAATTCATGAATGGCTGAGCCGCTTCCGTGGACAGAGCCTTGCCCATCAAGCCTGAGCCGATCTTCGCACCAACTCCAGCTTCCACCATCGTCACAGGCATACCGCCCAGAGTTTCGCCCAGAAGCGACGAGGCGGCGTTCATGTCTTCCATGGTCCTTGCCACGTAAGCACCATGATAGGTTTCTACAAGAGGTTTGCCGATGAAATAACCGCCCAGTGCGATACTGGCAATGGCGCCTACCGGCCCTGATTTGGGCAAGAGCAGCTTGGTGCCGGCGCCGATTGCGGCACCAATGGCGACATTGGGAAGAATCAGGCTCGGATCGAGCGAATGTTTAAAACCTTCAGGAATCTTCTTGATACCATCTATGGTGACATCAGCCATGCGCGTCAATGCGCTTTCCGGTGCGGCTCGCAAATCTTTAGCCTGCGTGTCGGCTATCGCTCCAGCCATAATCTGCTGACTCAAACTGATCTGGCCTTCCGTCAGCTGATTGTTGTTTACTACAGGTTTTTCATCACCGTCTGCCATAGGATGTATAACCTCATTCCGGCCTTGTGCCGGTGAGCAAGGGAGGGAGGACGCGCCACAGCGGGGTGCAAGGTCGTCATCTTGCGCTATTAGCGCTAGAAGCCCGAACTGGCGGCGTGATTTTTTTTCGCGAATGGAATGGACACACCCACAATAAACCTGACCGGGTAGCCTGTCGATTGGGGGAATTACGCTCAGCGCAAGTTTTAAGAAAGGCAGACTGGCGTGCTGCAAAAAGTAGCAATTTACGCGTTCAATTCACTCGGGTCTGTGTGATGTCGCAAGCAAGACTATTGCTCAAAAGCGGGGGATCGATGATGATTATTGTGCTATATAGTAGTATTGGTTACAAGAACAGCATTACTAGAGACAAGCTGAAAGAGGGTTACCAAAAGTCAAAACCTTGGGTAACCCACTTCGTTTCAGTCACTTAATCGATGTTCTTGAGAAGAAATCGACAAAAGAATACCGTCGCTCAAAAATCCGGTCGATGCAAGCGCCAAAGCGACACAGACCCACCGCGAGAAGCAAAAGGATGGGATATGAAACACCGATACCGACTGCAATTGCGATGCAAGCCAGCACCTGTATGGGAACATCGAGGTATGGAATGGATCCACCGCACGAAATCCCGATAATAGCCGAAATCAAAAGTGTAAAGAAGCCGCCGCGGAGAGTGGTTTCCCATACCGCCCTTTCCGATAAGTCCAGCAGATGCGCAACGGACCTGGTAGCGACCACGTTGATTGCCATCGCAGACATCAGTACTGCGAAAATGCAAGGAATGGCCAGAAGGATATAAATATAGTGCATTGGTAATTCCTTTCTGAAAAAATGGGTCGGCGAGAGGGGAGCAAGTCCTCTACTCGCCGACAAAAGCGAAGTCCATCCATAACTGGAGGACAGGTGAACCCCTCAGGCAGCGCGGCTGCTGCGGGCTCTGACGAGGACGCGGGCGGTCATTTCCTTGCCCAGACGCGGGAAGCGGAAAGTGTCCTGACGGACGAACACCGCCTCATTTGCATCCTTCGCGTATTGCGATGGATCGTAATGGCACTTGGCCTTGCTGAGCTGGTGCGACAGCCAGGCGAGCCCCGGCGTCAGGCCGACCGCAGAGAAGCCCTCGGGCACGCTGGGAAGCGGATCTTCATGCACGAGCATGAAAGAAACGTCCAGCTCCAGAAGATACGGCGCTTCGACCTTGCGCATGCGGCAGAGATCGAAATCATCATAGGTGCACTCGAAGCCGAGCGCGAGAAGGGCTTGTACGACAACGCCCTGTCCGGAGTTCATGAGCATGTTGCTCTCCATCGTGGGAACGCGGCGATCTCATAGAAATCACCGACGTTCAGTTTCAGGAAACCGGCAATGCCTTACGCTTGCGCGTCAGGCTGCCAGTTGCTTGGGGAGACCGGGCTTCAAATGCGTGAGAAGAAGCTTACTACGGCGACGCCGAAGCAGAAGGCGGCGACGATGGCCAGCAGGTTGCCGATCACCGTGTAGCCGGTTGCCGCCAGGAAGAGGGCGACGAATCCGGCAATGACATAGAAGACCGCGCGGATGAAAACCGGAAGCGCACTGCCTTTCGGCTTGGAGGGAGTGGGGCGACCGCCGGCGAATACTTCGATGGCGCCGACGAAAAACTGACCGGCACCGGCGAGGACTGTCCCTGCAATAGCGACAGCCAGCCCGGCGATGAAGGAGATGATCAGGAAGAGGAAGGTGTAGCCCAGGGCGGCGAGATCGACTGCTATTGTAGTCATGGGAATTCTCCGTTGGTTCTGTGAGCAACGCTCGGCACCAGGATTGATGCCGAGCTTGAGCAGCTTGCAGCGCCCATTTTCGCGGGTCGCCAAACTGCTCTCAATTTCCAGACGTACATGCAAAAGGGGTTCGCGAAAGTCCTTTTGGGACCATCCCGAACCCTACAACGCGGGTCCTTACAGGAAGGACTTCAGGATGCGAGCGTTCGGGCCCTTACCCAGCTTCTCGAGCGCTTTCGCCTCAATCTGCCGGATGCGCTCCCGGGTGACGCCGTAGCGCTCACCCAGCTCTTCGAGCGTCTGAGCAACCCCATCCAGCATTCCGAAGCGGGCGAGAATCACCTCGCGCTCCCGCTCCTTCAGACCGGACAGAGCCGCCTCGATGCGAGCGTGCATGTCATTCTCGACCACCTTCGCCTCAGGGTTGACGGCATTGCGGTCGGCGATCAAATCGCCGAGTTCCGCACTGCCTTCTTCGCCGATTTTGACGTTGATCGAGACCGGCTCGTGTGCCCACTCCATGAGGTCGTGCACGTCCTCCACGGTGATGCGCATCTTCTGCGCTACTTCCGCGTCGGACGGCACGCGACCCTCCTTGGAGAGTTCGGTGAGAACGCGACGCATCACCTTGAGCTTGTCCACTTTACCGGCCGGCAACCGAATGGTGCGACCGGAGTCTCGAACATGCTCGGCGATGGTCTGACGCACCCACCAGGCGGCGTAAGTGACGAAGCGAAAGCCGCGCTCCACCTCGAACTTCTCAACCGCTTTGATCAAGCCGATGTTGCCTTCCTGCACGAGGTCTTCGTGAGGAATGCCGGTATAGGAGAACTTGCGCGCACAGGACATGGCCAGACGCAAGTGACGGTTGATCAGCTCGTCGCGAGCACGTTCACCATCCCTGCCGCCGGTCTTGATGCGAACAAAGAGCTGTCCTTCTTCCTCGCGCGTGAGCAGCTTGGAGTTGGCGCCCTGGCGAATGAATTCGTCGAGCATGCTGCTCTCAACAGCAGGATTCGAGAATCGAGTCATTTGTCATTCCCTTCTACAATTTGAC
>JBGAVL010000110.1:0-16867 GCA_044228145.1 Obscuribacteraceae bacterium (SeqCode) | reverse complement strand
GTCCTGCAGGAACAGCAGGTGCAGCAGGCACAGCAGGTGCTAGCGGCTGAACTGGTGCCGGCACTACTGCCGGTTGTGGAGCAGAGACTGGCACTGCCGGTGGTGCGGGAGATACAGCAGATTGAGGTTGCACTGGAGGAATCGCCGGAGTTGGCTGGACTGCCGGAGTTGGCTGGACTGCCGGAGTTGGCTGGACTGCCGGATTAGAACCAGATTGTTGAGCGCGAACACCAGGAATTTGATTGGGATTGATGCGTGGCATCGGCATTGGCGCGCCAGCAGCCGGAGCGGCAGGCATGGGCGGAGGTGAGGTCGGAGCAACTGGTGGTTGAGCAGGTGCCTGTTGCCCTGCTTGAGGAGGTAGTACCTGGGCGGCCGGTTGTACTGGCGGCACTGCAGGTGGTACCGCCAACGGTTGAACCGGCGTAGGGAGTGGAGCCGATTGTGGCAATGGTGCTACTACCGCCGACTGAGTCGGTGCTACAGGTTGAGGTGTGAGTGGAGCGGGTGCGGCAGGAGGAGATGGTGCTACCTGTGGCTGGGGCGGTGAGACCTGAGGAATGGGCTGCATTACCGCAGGTGGAGACGATGATGGTGCAGGACCAGCGACTGGCGCCGAGACCGGAGCCGGTGGAGCGACTAGCCCAGGAGGCTGAGTCCTAGCTGGCTGAACAGGATTAGATTGGCTGGACTGCGTTTGCGGCGGCGCAGGAGGCGGGGGAGGCGCGGGAGGCGGTGCTGATGGGCTTGCTGTGGCAGGAGCAGGAGAAACAGGTGCCGGCGAACTGGGCGCTGGCGCTGGTTGAACAGGTGGAAGATTTAGACGTGGCTGACCAGCTAAATTTGGGATTTGCTGCGGGGAAATTGGTCTTGGTGGCATGACGCCTGTGGGCAATACAGGTGCGCCTGCCGTCGGCTTTACTGGCGCCGCAGGAGCGGTCGGAGTCATCGCAGCGGGCGGTACACCAGGCGCCGTTTGAGCAGGAATCTCGTGCAGTGTTGGTTGCAAGATTACTCGCGGAGGTGTCACCGGAGCGACAAGAGGAAAGATTGAGTCAACTGGCTGGGACGCAGGTGCCTGAGGAGCTGCCGGTGGATTGACGGGCGCTGGTGCAGCCGCGGTTATCTGAGGCTGAGGCGGTATTGCGAGCGCCGCAATTCCTGGCGGCATCGCCGGAGGAGCAGCCGGTGCAGGTGTAGGCGCAGCCGGTACTGGCGCAGGTGCAGCCGGTGCAGGAGCAGGAGCTGCAGGAGCAGGAGCAGGAGCAGGAGCAGGAGCAGGAGCAGGAGCAGGAGCAGGAGCTGCAGGAGCAGGAGCTGCAGGAGCAGGAGCTGCAGGAGCAGGAGCTGCAGGAGCAGGAGCTGCAGGAGCAGGAGCTGCAGGAGCAGGAGCTGCAGGAACAGGAGCTGCAGGAGCAGGAGCTGCCGGCGGTGCCGGGCTGGTTTCAGATACTTGTATAGAAGCAGCTGCAGGAGTTGCTACTTGAGCCGGCTGAGGAGAAACTTCCGTTGCAGGTGCTATTGTTTCTGCAACCACAGATGGCAGATCAATCGAAGATAGCACTGCCGGTGGTGCTCCAGCAACTGATTCTGGAGGAGCACCATTTTCCGTTGCGGTTTCAACTGGAAGAGCAGGCGGTGCGACCTCGAAGTGGGGTTCGCCGTTTGATTGAATCAGGTGAGTGCGCACGAAATGTTCGAAATCATCTTCAAGGCAAACCGCTTTTTTGATTTCCATGCCTTTAAGGCGGAACTTAATGTCGTTCATCGCTGCTAAATCATCAGGATTGACCATGGCAACAACAACGCGATTTCCAGTTCTTGTCACAGGAAGGGCTTTGCGTTGTTCGACTATCTTGGCGGGAAGTAAGTTGAGAACTTCAGCTTCGACGGTCATCGATCCCAGAGACAAATAAGCCGCTCCGAACTGCATGTCAAAGGCGTCGGATAACTCCATCTCACCGGCAATACCCAGACGTTCGAGGACCGTACTCAGGCTTTCGCCCGTCGCAAAACACTCTCTTCTTATGGCTGGAATCTGAAGGGCAGTAATCACACCCATTTCTTGCAGCAAATCTTCCTGTAAGAATGGTGGTGCTTCAGCCCCGTCCTTAACAGCTTCGGCTGGACGATCTTCACCTGCGGCAGTGGACAGATTCGACATCAAGTTTTCGACAGCTGGTGCTTCTTCGCCCCAGTCTTGAATTTCGGCAAATTCATCGGTTTCGCCTGTCTCGCTATCGTTGAACGAAAGTTCTGCCATTGCTTGCAGTTCTTCAACGCCTGAGAGGAATTCACTGTCGTCCATACTGAATTCTTCAATTTCGACAGAAGATGCGGCAGCGGATGTATCTTCGACCGGTGCTTTGGTAGCAAGGTCTGAGTCAAGCTCGATTAACTCTTCTCCCCAATCAAGCGATTCTGCAAACCCATCACCGGTCACTTCTTCTGCAGGTGATTCGGACACGGCTTGCTCAGTCTGCTGCAATTCCACATGTGTGCTTGCCGCTTCAAGTTCCGCTTCGGCAACGTCGCCATCTGCCAGCGTGTCCGCCAGGTTAGCCATCTCATTAAGAAGCTCAGTGGCGATTTCGCTTGATGCCGCTTCTGCAGGCTCGGGGGGCCAATCAAGATTTTCTTCGTCGCCTTTCTCAGCAGGTTGTTCTGCCGCCGGTTGCGCATTTTCTTCCGCGGCGCCTGCCTCTACTTGAATCTCTTCCTGCGGAAGCTCCTGTTGAGGGGTTCTTTCCGGCAAAACCTCCTCTTGCAGTAGAGCTTCTTCCGCAGCTTCGGGCTTCCGCGTTTCCTCCGGCACAGATTCTCGATCCGTGTCATCCGGAGAAACTTCTTCTGGGACGGTTTTCTCTAGAATCTCGACCACTGCTTCAGCAGGAGCGGCTTCAGTTTTGACATCCGAAATCTCGAACTCACTGTCGGGCTGCTCTTCTTGTGCTTGACTATAAGCGGGCAAATTGTCGGAGGACATGTCGCCTGCCGCCACAGCTTCGTCAGCAGCAGCTGAAGCTTCTTCCCATGCGTCTTCGGCATCGGCAAGAGCTTCCTCGACGGCAGCGGAAGATGCTGCAAGCGCCTCAGAAGCGTCAGCCAGTGCATCACTTACCGCTTGTTCCTCAGTGGACTCGCTCGACCACGACATAAAACTAGCCGCGCCTGGATCCATAGGTGGAATTTCATAACCAGGTGTGGCGGCTGTTACTTCAGCTTCTTGCGATGCTACTTGAACATCGCTGGCCGTGACAGTTTCATCCAACTCCTTCGGTTCGCCATCTTCTGATGTTTCGAAGCCCAATTCTTTATAATAGTCAGATACTGCTTGCTCGGCTGACAAGTCTGCTTTTTCGTCGGCAGCTGGCACTTCTGTATATTCTTCAACTGTTTCGCTGGTTTGTTCAGAGCTCTTCACAGCCGATTCGAGAGGCGTGTTCTCGTCGATCTGATTCATCCAGTCGGGAATGGTCGGCTCGTCTTTTGGTTCTTGCTGAGGCAAGGGCTGCGAGTCAGTGCGCTTTTCTTTGAAGAATTTCTTGGCGGCAGAAGTGGCATGGGCAGCCGAACCTAGCTTGCTGCTGAGAAGACCAACTTTGGCCGGTGGTTCTTCAGCACCACCTGTAGTGCTTTCGTGCGCAGCAGGCGCTGATGGTTCGACCGGAGCAGCGGGCGCTGGAGGTGGTGGGGGAGCTGGAGGCGGAGGCGATGTTGGTTCGCTTTTCTTACCACCCTTTTTGCCACCCATCATGCCGCGCAGAGCCGAGAGATTTCCGGATCGTTCCTGACTGGGATCGCCGGCTGCCTTCTTGGGCGCAATTCCACCTCTGAATAGTGCCGAGATGCCACCAGGTTGAGGCTTTTCTGGCGGCGGGCTGGCATCGGCTTTCGGATTTGGTATTGAATCAAGTTGACTGGCGTCAAAACTCGGCGTCGGGATCAAATCAAGTTCGCTGGCAACAGAAGGAGTGGCTATCGCATCCAGAGACCCAGTGTCGTACTGAACAGAGTACGACCCGGACGTCAGTGATGGCGCGGCCGTCACCGTATCGCTGGTCACTTCATCGGCATCTTGCTCCTCGCCTTGGTAGTCTTTCTCCACCTCGTGGAAATCTACACCTTCAGCACTTATATGCTCGTTAGCCTCTTGAGGCTCGTCAGTTTCCTCTGGTTGAAGCTGCGGCTGTTGCTCATTTTGCTCATCTTCCTGAAAGTCTTGCAAGGCAATTTCATCAGCTTGCAATTCAGGTTGGATGTCTATTGATTCCTGTTCTTCAGCAGGTTCTTGTTCTGCCTGCGATTCTTGTTCGGAACCGCCGGCGGTGTGTTCGGTACTGGCGAAAGAATCTTCTTCGTCTTCAACCGCTGGCGCAGAAGAACGGATTTCAGTAGACTCCGTCTCCGGACCAAACTCGCTATCATCGACCGGAGCGACCGCTCTGTCCGGCATGTGCCGCATTTTTTCGATTTGCGTAAGAAAAATCTGGAAGTCATCTTCAAAGCAGACCAGCTGTTTTATGTCCATCTGCACATTGGCTTTGATTGCTTTCATCGCCGATGAACTGTCCGGATTGACCATCGCTACAGTGAGGCGATTTCCGTCTACGTGAATAGGGACCACGCCGTGCTCGCTTATCACCTCGGCGGGCAATAGATCCACGACAGTGAGGTCCGGGCTGATTGTGTGCAGGGCCAGGTAATTTACGCCGTACTGCAGCTCCAGCGTATTCTTTAACTGTTTTTCACTGGCCAGGTGCAAGCGCTCGAGAATGATCCTGAGCGGCTCGCCGGTCTTATCTTTTTCCTGCTGGACCAGCTCCAAATCGGCGTCAGAAAGCAAGCCGTTATCCACAAGCAGCTCAGCAAGCTCTTTGCTGATCGATGACATGGACTTTCACCCTGACTGGCTGGTAAGCCAAACACCGGAGGACCAAAACGCTTTTCGTAAAATTGCCCAGCAGTTGTGTGTTTCCGCACCGTTAGACGCCGATTACATTGCACTTACAGGGGCTACGACAAGCGACGTCTTAGTTGTTCCCGACACTATTAATATATAAACCTAAACAGATTCAGCACAAAGTGATGTAAACGCCATAGATGGGCGACTTCCGGTCATCGGGCACAGGTTTTAACATCGTCGAATCAGTCAGATAACTTGACGCTGCCCGTCTTCAAGGACTGCGGCGCTTTTGCGGCTCAATCTCTGTCCAGGTGCCGAACCACTCCACAATTGAGCCGGTATGCGACCGCAAAGCCACTGCTCGTCCAAGGTGCCAACGGTACGGGTTGCCAGAAACCTTGCCTACGCCAATCGCTCGTTTGAGGCGAAACTCCACTTCATAACTGTCGCCGGAATGAAGCGCCTTATTCCATTCAGACAAGTAGACGGGTAGGTCGTCAGGATGTATGAGCAGAGTCCAGGCATCGTTAAGGCTCTGTTCTACCGAAAGTCCAGTAAATTCAGTCCAGCGGTGATTGAAGAAGGTGAATTTGCCGCTCGGGTCAGCCGACCAGACTATTTGCGGGATAGCATCAGCCAGCATGCGAAAACGTATTTCGCTTTCCTTAATCTCGTCTTGCTGGCGCTTTTTGTCATCGATATCGGTCGAGGTAGCGAACCACTCTCGAATGGCACCATCGGCATTAAAAATCGGCACCGACAGAATCAAATACCAGCGATATGAGCCGTCGTGGGCTCTCAGGCGCGCTTCGTACTCAAACATAGTGCGATCTGCTGCGCATTTTTGTCCTGATTTGTGCATCTGCTCAATGTCGGCTGGATGTACGCAGGCATCCCAGCCGTAGGGCGCGGCGTCATTGATCGTCAGGCCCGTATAATCTACGAAGCGCTTGTTGCTGTAAATAACTCGACCTTCAGGATCGCAAACATTAACCAACTGAGGAATACTCTCAGCAAGTAGCTGAAAATGCGACTCTTCAAGGAATTGCTTGTACTCGAAAAGCTTTTTGCCCTGTAGACCGATCAGGTAAGCCAACAACTGGTCCGGATAGTCAGGCAGACTGACCACGCCCACCAGAACCGGGATCTTGCTGCCGTCCTTGTGCAGCAATTCCTTTTGAAATGGCCCGGCCTTTCCTGTCTTGTCCAGCTCAGCGACGGCGCCCAGGTCAACCAAAGAATGTTCGTGAGGGGTTATATCATTCCACTTAACGGCTCCGGACTCAAGTTCTTCTTTGCTGTAACCAAGCAGTTCTACCATTGCCTGGTTCACTTCAAAGTATCGCCCGCTGGTGTCACACCTTACGAATGCCAGCAGATTGGCATCGACGAAACGCTTCAGAGCAAAAGCGTCAGTGAGAATTTGTTTGGAAAGATCGAATGGGTGTGAAACGCTATCAGTTTGACCGGATGATGACATGTAAGAGGGGACTCCATGGTTTGCTTGGTCGGTTAGATTACCACATTTTCTCCTGACATCTTGTTGTGTCGTTGAAAGCTACGGGGAATGTGAAATTAGAATTCGATAAGCGAGATTTGCATCCAGCCGATTGAAAGGTTTGCCGCATCCTTACTAGTACTGCATGTGGTGCGGACTCAGTGATACTTGACAGCCGCACGTCCCATTGACGCGGTTCAATGGTGCAAAACTGCTATGATCTGCAACCCTGGCTACTATGGTCAATTCGCCGCCGCAACTGATTCGGTCTACCATTTGTGCTTCGGAATCACTCGCAAAACCGTTGAATCCGCTTTAGAATCTGCCCGATTTCACTCGCAATTCAATAAAGGGTCAGTCGTGCCAAAAGACAACAGAATGGTTCGGGTAGGTGACATGCTGGTGACTGCCAGAGTCGTCTCGTCTGCCGACATAACCGAAGCAATTCAGCTTTCCAAAAGACTGGGCACACCGATTGGGCGAGTGCTCATCACATCCGGCTGCGTTACGGAAAAGATACTGCATGCGGCCCTTGATTTGCAGTCATTGATAAGAGATGGCGAGCTTCCTCTGGAGTCTGCTCTGAAAGCGCTTTCCCGTGTAGACAAAACGGGTTGCACTGTCAAGGAAGCACTCGAGCACCTCAATTGCCATCCCAAATATGGCAAAGGAAAAAACAATCTAGCCGACCTTCTGGTGGACTCCAATCTGGTCAGCCAGGAACAAATCGACGAGGCGCTCCAGACCAGCTTTGAATTTGGCACGCCCCTGGGCAGCACACTGGTTTTTCAAGGCGCACTATCGCCGGATTTTTTTCCCAGCATCAGCGCCATTCAGGAGAAAGTCACAAACGGCGAACTTTCAAACGAGGATGCAATTGATGAATTGCAGGCGGCTTTCACGCTCTGGTTGAAGGCCGGAGACAGAACCAATCAGCCTGCTCTTAAAACGATCGACGAGTTGAGCGATCATCCCAGCACTCATCTAAAGCGTCATTCGGAAGCAAAAGCAACGAGCAATCCTCGCGCGCATGAAAGTTTGGAGAAGAAAGAAGTATTGCCTCATGTAGAAGGCAAATCCGAGCAACAATCGCAAGATCAGTCTGGAAATGAATCTCTGGACCACAGCAAAGTAGAAAGCAAGAAGCCGCCCGAAATCTCACAGACAGCCGGCAGTGCAGAACAAAATGAGACTGGCAACCAATCAATCGAAAACACAGACAGCAAAGAAAAACGAGAAAAGCACGACCAACATGCAAGACACGCCTCGCAGGCAGCTTCCGAAAAAAATTCCGGCAAAGAAAAACGTCCACCGGCAACCAGACATTCGCGGGCCGGCGGCAGACTCGTGGATCTTCTCAGTGCAGCCGGACTATTGGACCAGGACAACTTGCCGGCGGCCTACCAGCTGATGCTTCAGGATACCCACAGAAGTGCCACCTTTCTGGTTGAGGCAGGTTTGATCAATGATGCACTGAGAAGGCAGGCGGAGCGCTGCCACAATCTTGTCCGCAGAGGTAGATTGAGTCCGGAGCAAGCAATTAGAGCTCTCAAATCCAGTCATGAAAACGAGCTGACCTTCAGAGAAGCACTTTCAAAAGAAGGCGTCACTCAGCCGGTCAAACTGGAAAGAGATTGGCAAACTGGAGTCGCAGCTGGTGTTGTCGGCGGTTTTCTGGCGGCATTTCTCAGTCTTGTGATTACCTTATTGAGGCTAATTAAAAAGCGATAAGCGTCGCCCTTATATAAAGTATGCAGCCAATTTTATCGGTCAAAACTAATCAGGTTGCGATTGTTTCCATCTTCTGGGAATAATAGAGACACCCCGTAAGGAGGATTTTCCCGTGTCTGATGAACCCACCACGACGCCCGAAGGCGGCGGCGCGGCAACTGATCCAAAACACTTGAGAGCTAGCTTCTGGGGCAACCTGGCTTCGGCCGCTGCCCACATTCGTCAAGCCACTAACTCCGATAGCACTCGACTGCGTGGTTCAGACTACGTATCCGTTGTCAGCTTTCCACTGGCAGCAGTGCTACTGGCATCGGCGCAATTCATGCCAAACGGCTTATTTCTGAGACCATGGTTTGTTCTATTTCTACTGGTATCACTACTCTATTTCATTGCCTCAAGAATTGGCGTAGTGAAAAGTTTTACACCCAGGCAGGCACATTTGGTCTGGATGATCGTTGTGGCAACGTTCATCACAGGCGCAGTATTTGCCCTGTTCGTATTCGAAATTCTCAGAATTCTGTAGTGTTTCGAAGTTGTTATTTAGTATGGGGGAGCGGTTCGTTGAGCCGCTCTTTTGCTATTTGTTTTTATAAACTTCAATCTTGTTTCGAAGACTGAGCCTCGGTCCTCTGTAACTCTCCAATCTCAGGAGCCAATTCCGCAGCCTGTTCTCGCTTTCCTTGACCGAGAAAAAGATCTTGAGCGTGAATGAGATCGGAAATTGCACGCCTGTACTTTCCTGTTTGGGCAAGCAATCGCCCGCGTTTCAAAAATGGATTCGGATCGGACCCATCAATGCTGATTGCTTCACCCAGCTCTTGCACTTCTCCTTCAATATTACCCCTCAATGCGTAAACTTTGGATTTGCCTATGCGTGCGGCTTTCAGCCATGGATTGAGGCGAATCGATTGATCGAAATCCAGAAGCGCATCCTCCGTTTTTCCCAATTTCAATTTCAAGTGCCCGCGCTGCATAAACGCGACTGCGTTATATTTGTCCTGCTCGATCGCTTTGTTGTAATCCTTCATCGCTTCTTTTGTTTTGTTGAGATCTGCCAACGCATTGGCACGCAGTACGTAAATCTCCTTGTCGTCAGGGTTTTCAGCACACCAGATGTTGTAATCATCAAGCGCCCGCTTCGGCTCTCCCAATTCATGCAAGACCTGACCGCGGCGCAAGTGCACCGCCTTTAGTGCCGGGTTTACCTTCACTGCCCGATCGTAATTTTTTCTCGCTTCTTCCAATTCACCCATTTTGTGCAAAGTCAAGGCTTTGTTGTAATAACCGTTGAAGGTCTTCGGATCAATCTTCAGAGCAGCGTCAAAACTAGCCAATGCATTTTCAAAATCACCCATTTCGTCAAGAACCAATCCTCTGCGATTGTAAATTTCCGCTTCCATGGGCGCGTATTTGATAGCGATATCGAAATCAGCCAGTGCCTTTTGAAAGTCACGTTGTGAGCCTGTGCCGTACACCAGGGCGCGCATCGAATAAGCTTTCCAATACTTGGGATCGAGTGAAATGGCTTGATTGAAATCTTGTAGAGCAAGATCAAAGTAGTCTTTGTGGAAGAACGCCATGCCGCGATCGGTAAGAATGCGCACATCGCCGGGCTTTCGAGTCAACGCTTTGGCAAGATCGGCTAGAGCCAGATCAAACTCACCCATGCGAATGTGTGCCAAGCCTCGCATGTGGTAAGGGACAGCCGACTTCGGATCGGAGTCAACGCAAACGTTGTAATCGGCTACTGCTTTCTCATACTGGCACAGATTTACATAAGCGCTGGCCCGCTCAAAATAAGCAACCAGAAATTTGGGACTGAGCGAAATCGACCTGGAGAGCGACTCCACCGCACGCTCGTATTCCGTCATGTCGTTGAATAAAAGTCCCTTCTGGTAATGCGCCTGATGATACTTGGCGTCCATAGAAAGCACTTTCTCGAAATCGGCAAGCGCTTTATCGAGCTGATTGTTGAGACGGTATGCGATGCCTCGGCTTTGATAAGCTTCAATAGAATTGGCATTGGCGGCTGCCGCCTTGTTCAAATCTTCGATCGCCTTATCGAGGTCCCTAGTCATGATGTAGGCGGCGCCGCGATCGAGATAGATGTGATAAGCGGGAAACTCGTCCGGCTTGTGCGCGAAAGCTTGAGTGTAGTCCTCGATTGCCAGATCGTAGTCGCCCTTTTCAGCATAGGCATCGGCACGCGCCATAAACACGCGGAAATTAGTGTTGTCGAGGGTAATGTATTTGCCTAAATCACTGAGAGCTTGATCGAAATTGCGCGCCTTGAAGTGTGAAAGCCCCCGCCCCTTCCAGCTGGCCGCATTTTCAGGCGAGCTTTTGATTACTTCGGAGAATTCCTTGACTGCCGAGTCATACTGACCAAAGAGGTAGTAGAACCACCCCTTGGCTTGATGAATCATTGTGCCCAGTCCCAAGTCTTCACCTTTTACAGCGCTAAAACCCAGCTTGCGTATTGATACCTCATTATAGGGTCTTAGTCACCAGCATTCGATAACACCCGGGCGACAAAGAATGCGGCGCTGTATGCTGATTAAAAAAAGCGGTGCATTCATTCAATTGTGGCGGTTGCGGCCTTGTAATGGAAAAACTTACCTGCTTAACCGATCTATTTCCTGATTTTTCGCTGGAGGAAAAACAATGACTTTCTCTGGTTTCAACATGAAAGACCTGGTGCCGACTAACCTCCTGCCAAAAGATCTAAGAACGAAAATTTGCGAGCACATGGGCAAGGATCCATCTTCTCTGGCGATCGTCACCGAGCAGTTCGAGAGGTACAATCAAGCTAACTTGCAAATTGCTCTCGATGAGCTAACCGTCAAAAATGGACGAAGCTGTTCGATTCTCGGCATTCAGGGTGGTTTTCTAAACAACCTGACCGGCACATCGCTTGCCGATCTTGTCGCATCTCAGTCTGTAGCCAGCTTTGTCGGTCTGGGTGGAGCGAAAGAAGGCACAGTTCAGTATTTGAATATGGAGTTGGACAGCGGACGTAAATTGGCATGCGTTCAGGGTGGTCTCTATTTAATCAACGGACAGCCGAAAATGGCATTGCTTCTACGCCAGGGGTCAATGATGGATTTTGCCGGCGCTTCGCCGATCGTCATCGATGTAATGTCGGACAATAGAGATGCCGCCGAAAAGTTCATCAAAGACATTCAGCGACACATGGGAAAAAACAATGTCTACAGAGGCAAAATGCTTTCGGTGATCGACGGCAGTTCTCCGGCGCCTGGAATGGGCGGCGGCGGTACTCTGAAGTTTCACTCAGTTCCTCAAATTACGCGCGAGCAGATCATTCTTCCTGAAGGTCTGTTGCAGCGCATTGAAAGGCAAACCGTCGATGTGGGCAAGTATAGCCAGGCTTTGAAGAATGCCGGAAGAAAGTTGAAGCGTGGCATTCTCCTGCACGGAAAACCAGGAACAGGCAAAACCATGACTGCGATGTATCTGGCGTCAGCGATGAAAGAGCGCACAGTCATGCTGGTGACCGGTCGCGGGCAGGGGTTGATTGCAAAGACATGCTTTTTTGCTCGCTGGCTGGAGCCGTCTATGGTAATTATCGAAGACGTCGATCTAATTGCCGAAGATCGCTCGCAACGCAATGACTGCAACCAGCATCTATTGCTGGAACTGATGAACGAAATGGATGGATTGTCTGACGACGTAGATGTTCTTTTCGTTCTCACAACCAATCGGCCGGACATACTGGAACCCGCACTGGCAGCCCGCCCAGGACGTATCGATCAAGCATATGAAGTGCCTCTGCCGGATACGGAATGCCGCAAACGTCTTTTTGATGTCTACTCGAAGGGCTTGACTGTCAATGTCGAAAACATGGATGTCTTTATCAAACGTACAGCTGGAGCCAGTGGTGCTTTTATCGGTGAACTGATGCGCAAAGCAGCGTTATTTGCAGCGCCCGATAGCGATCCGATTGTCGTTCGCGATCGCCATTTGGATGAAGCCATGCATGAGATGGTCGTCGCTGGAGGCAGCCTGACCAAGAGCCTTCTGGGCTCCAAAGACATCGGTTTTACGCCCAGTGAGCTGACAGGCAAATAGTAGTAAAGGAAGGGCTTCCTAGTTCTTTTGGGATGCCCGTATTTTCTCAAGGACAAGTTGTTTGTCCTTTTTGCAATCTTCGCATGAGGGATCAATTTGGATAGCTTTGTCTAAATCCGTTGCTGCTGCCTGCAACAGGCTCCTGTCTTCCATTTCGGCAAGGGCCCGTCCATGGTAAGCAACTGCAGATTGGGAAGTTTCAATTGATTTGGAAAACTCTTCGATCGCTCTTTTATATTCAAGCTTCTCCATGTAAATGTACCCTTTTGCAGCATTTGCTTCTGCACAAGTCGAAAGATCCAGTCCCTGTTGCAAGTCCTTGAGCGCTTGATCGAGCTTTTTATTTCTCCAGTAAAAAAGAGCGCGATTGTGCAGAGCAGTTTCCACTTTGGGCGAGCGCGCCTCCTCAACAGCAGCATTGAACGCAATCTCAGCTTTTGCGAAATCATTGTTTTTTTCATGCACCAGACCCAAGGTTTGATAGGCTTCCGTGCTCCTTTCGATTCTTAACGCCTGATCGAGGCTTTCCTGTGCTTTTTGCAAATCATTTTTTTCCAGATAGTTTTTGCCAACTTAGCTTGAGCGCCTCTTGTTGGTCGGCTATTGCACCTGCATAATCACCTAGATTTCTTTTGGCAAAACCCCGCTCAAAATAGATGGTTGGATCTGATGCATACAGGGGATTTTTCAGTGACTGATCGCATAAGTCGACGACATTTTGAAATTCCTTGTTTGCCTCGAACGTATGTATTTGGCCACCGGGATTCATCACCGCAAGAATTCCCGCGCCAAGAGCAAGCGAAATTAAGACCAACGCATTCAAGCTCACGTTTGACGTGTTGGTGGCGACTTGGTTCTGCACTTGACGAGTTCGCTTCTGTCCAGGTGTCAAAATAGATTCCTGCGGTTAAGATATTACAGTTCTCTACTGAATTACAAGACTGCCAATGAAAACAATGAACATCGCCATCTCAGATATTCTGATCTGGCTATTTGCATTTTGTGTGCTTGCAGGATTTCTATTTCCGTACAGTATTTTTTCTTTTGCTTGTCCGTTTCTCTTTGCCCTTTGGGCAGTAGGAGCGAGCATCAATGCCATTTCCGCATCGAAGTTTATATCTGCAAAAGATGCAACAAAAAAGCTCAGAGAAGAATGGCAACCCTGCACCAAGTTATTGCCAATAGAGCAGGAAGTGTTCGCATACAAGCTATCCAATTCAACCAAGTTTTTCATAATCCCGACAATTTCGTTGTTCCTCATATGCGGGATCATGACGCTCGCTCATGGAGTGACAAACAAGGTTGGTATTGCCATCGCGCTTGGCGTTTGGATGATTCTAGTCTGGTTGCTGATGATGGCAATTTATTGTCACCCTATTCGTGACAGAATTATTGCAAAAAAAGAGAAGCTGACATTCGATAGGTTTTTCAACAAAGTCGACATTCCCTGGGGTGAGATATTGTCGATGCAAAGAATGACCGTATGGGATACCGAATTTTGCAAAGTATGCACGACTAAAAAGTCTTGCGACTTCAGCAGCAATTTCGAGGGTTACACAAGGCTTACCGAGCTGATTGGCATGGCATTAGAAACGAACGCTGCGGCCAGTGATGAACGAACTGCCTAGCCGCGACGGCGAAGCTTCTCACATTGGGCACGCAAAGATTTCCAGCGGCGAACCGCGTCATTGGTTTCACCCAGTTTTCTTGTGCCGATTGAAATTGCATCAGCAAATAATTGTTCAGCCGCACCATAGCGTTTTTGCTTGACGTACAAGATTGCCAGCGACGCTTTCATCTGTGCCATATCGACGCTCTTTTCGCCGCCATTTTTTGTGGTGATGCGGATTGCTTCATTGAAGCGATTCTCTGCGTCGGCCATGTTTCCTGCGAGGAACAGCAAAGTGGCATAGGCAAGATTGATCTTTCCAATTTGCGGATGATCCGGTGGGTAAGCTTTATTGCTCAACTTAAGAGCATCTTCGTAGATGGCGGCAATCTTGGGAATTTGATCGCGTTTGTTGGCTGCCAATGCTGCCATTTGCTCGGCCCTGGCCAGGTCGGTTATGACGGCTACATAATCCCTGTCTTCCTTGCCGGAAGTAGATTCAATCAATTTTTGCGCCTGTTGCAATTTGGCGATTGCATCCGGGAAATTGTGGCGTTGAATAGAAATGGAAGCCAGCCCTTGAAGAGAATCAGCCGCATCTTCCTTGTCGGTGCCGCTCAGATTCATGCGAATGCCGAGCGCTGTTTTAAAGCACGGCTCGGCTGCATCGTAGTCGCCTGAGTTCAAACGCATTTCGCCGAGATCCTGCTGCACGCGAGCATACTCTTTGCCTTTCGTTTGTTTCTCGCTGCTCAAAATCATGGCCGCATGGTTCAAGCACGATTCAGCTTCTTTGTAGTCATCGTTGGCGACCTGAGCTTCGCCCAGATTGATCCAACTATCCAGTTTGCGCTTGTCGGTTTCCGGAAAACTGCGCGCCAGTGCATTGGCCTTCTTTAGCTCGTCAACCGCATTTGAATATCGTCCTTCGGAATAATGTGTCAAGCCGCTAGACGTGAAGTCTTCGAAGGTCTTAGGATTGAGGACGATGTGAGGCTCGGAAGACTTGGTGGTGTTGCCGACCTGGCTCCAGATCAATCCGCCCACACCCAGAAAAACTACAACGGCGCCGGCAGCCACCAGTCGCATGTCCAGGGGCGCCTTCTCATGTACCTGGGGCTGAGAGTAGGTGATCACTAACTGATTTTGAGGAGATCCGCTTGGGTCTAGATTTTTGACTTGGTCTGCCGGTACGACCGGACCGCTTATCGAAATGCTGCCTGTGACATTACCGACGGTGCCAGTCTCTGTTTGTGGAATTGACTGCGGACCGGTCACCCAAGCCGGTGTTTCGATCTCGCCTACAGAACCGCCGGCGGGCAGCACTTGAGGGGCTGTCCTATTCAAGGCTGCATCCTGCGCCTGTGCCGCCGCTTGAACGGCCGCTTCGGCAGCAGCGTGCGGCGACTTCGCCGTAGCTTCCTGGGTTGGTACAGGTGTTTGCATACCGGAGTTAAGCGTATGCGGAGCAGGTGCGCCCAAGCCTACGGAGCGATAGGTTCCACTGGGGAAAGCCATCAATGCCGGGTCGGAGGCGGTGAAATTGCCGGAGCGCAAAAAGGCAGGACCAAGCGGGCCCAGCGCCAGTTCTTCAGCGCACATTTCCAGATCGGCTCTCAGGTCGTTCATAGAGGCATAGCGCTCATCAGGATCTTTAGCCAGGGCTTTCATGATGATTGATTCCAGTCGCTCAGGAATTTGAGCTTCCGGAGCGGTGACGGAAAACGGCGGAATCGATTCGTTTACATGTTTGTACATGCATTCCAGAACATCCTTGCCAGTGACCGGGCAAATGCCTGCCAGGCTGCGATACATCACGCATCCAAGCGAATAAATGTCGGAGCGTGCGTCCATGGATTTGCCTCGGAACTGCTCCGGACTCATATAGAGCGGGCTGCCGAAAACCTCGCCGGTACGCGTCAGGTTGTCGGTCTCACCGTCCACAGAGGAAAGCACCTTGGCGATTCCGAAATCCAAAACTTTGACGAAATCCGGCTGCCCGTCAAGCTCAATAAGCATGATGTTGGACGGTTTCAAATCTCTGTGCACAATGCCTTTCTGGTGGGCGTGTCCGAGCGCCGCACAAACTTGCAGGAATATTCCGATCGCTCTGGGAATGGGAATTTGCCGTGTTTCCTCGAGAACTTTTCCGAAATTGACGCCTTCCAAAAAGTCCATGACCAGGTACGGCTGGTTGCTGGGTGAAATCCCGAAATCAAAGACAGTCAATATATTTGGGTGATTGAGTTGGCTGGTGGCTCTGGCTTCCTGGGTGAAGCGCTTGAGCGTCATGGAGTTGGCGCTCAGCTGCGCAAGTACCATCTTTATGGCGACCTGGCGATGCATAAGCTGGTGTCTGGCCTTGTAGACTGCGCCCATGCCGCCGGCGCCAATCTTCTCCAGAATCTCGTATTTGTTTTCCAGGACCGTTCCGACCAGATCTTCGTCGGGCAGAGTCATGAGAGGCATATTGTCGTCAGGGCACACAGTCATGTCGCCTTGAAATCGGCGACCGCAGGCAGTGCAAGTTTTGTTGCTCCCCGTGGACTGGGGGTTGTTAACGGACATCCAGACCCTCCACTATGTCCTAGTTTACAGCCACATCGAGTATGACAACGGGTTAGAGAGCCGGAAACCGTCGATTCAACTTTCCTCACCCGGCAAATGTTGTCTTTGCAACGCCCATTAAAAGTGCCGTTTGAGCTCAAAATGCGCACCACTATTTCCTGCGGTTACTTTCCGCAACGGAGACGTATATGCATAGGACTACCTTTTCAAGAAATGGATACTGGGAATAGAAGTCATGGGCCCACATTTGGTCTTATCTTATGTAGTATTAGCTTATTAAAATATGGTGTCTCGTTTTCAGGTAATAAGGACCCCGTTCTCGGAGATAGTTTCTTGATGAAAAGATTGCCAGGTCGAGTACCCGGTTGCCGCATCTTAGGATTATTGGTCACTGCGATCTTTTCTGCCTCAATTCTCACCGCCTGCGGTGACGGATCCACCATAACGCCGACCACCGCACAGGATT
>JBGAVL010000010.1:0-40508 GCA_044228145.1 Obscuribacteraceae bacterium (SeqCode) | reverse complement strand
AATATCGACATCATTTCGGCTTGATTGACTCCCGGACCAAAATTCATCTCGATCGCTCCACCGGCTTGAGGATGAAGATCAATTCCTGACAGTCCTTTGCGGCTGGCGATCAAAGCAGACGCAAAAACCGACAAGGCTGGGTTGGTTTTGCCGGCAAAGTGTTCGATGCCAATCTCTGCGCCTTTTTCATATCCTTCATCCAGCAGTTCGTCTTTGAACTCTGCTTGGAATTGTGCACCGAGCCTGGCCAACCAGCGATTTTTCAATTCTTGACCGCCGACTCTTTCTGCTGCCTTTTCCAGCTGCGCGGCTCTGGCGCCGATGCGTGCCATTGCTTGTGTTTCGGCAGTGGACGCGCGAGATAGGACCTTGCCGGCAACAGTCGATAGACCTTTGCCGAGCGCGGCACCTGCGCCCATCGTCGCCAGACTGATAACAAATCCTTTGCAGAACTGCCACCCATAATCAGCGGCTGCATCACCATAGGTCAATCGTTTTGCATTTCCGTCCTTGCCGTCTACCAATCCGCCGCGTGCGGCATGCAAAATTTGTGCGCCGGTGCGTTCTCCTGATCCGGCTTGATAGAGCAATTCGGCTGTCAGTTCGTAACCGGCGATACCTCCAACTGTTGCAGCCGCTGCTACCGCTACGGTTACAGCTGCCGCTGCCAGCGGAGATGTCGCACCGAAGGTCGCCAGTGCGCTGCCCACGGCTACAGCGGCCAACACTGCCGCGCCCACCGCTGCAATGGTCTTGATACCATCTCCCCTGAGCCAGGTGATAAATCCGGATTCGTTGAAGTCGGAAGAATTCACTTTATCAATCAAGAGTTTGATGTTCATTCCGGTTTGCGAGTTGGGATCGAAAACCTCGATCATTTTCTCGAGAGCTTCAATGCGCTCCATAACTTCTCTCTGAGATGTAGCGTCAAGTTTGGGCAGGCTGTTGCGAAGCTCTTGTACGCTCTGTCTCGTCCGGTCAAGTGGGCTGACGCCGTTTTCGTCCGTCAGATTCATGGCATCGATAGATCTTTGAAGGCTGCCGACCTTCGACCGCAAGTCTTCGACGTAGCGCGGACCGCGCGTGCCCTCGAGTCCCGCGCGAAGAAGCTTGTCGAGATCGGGAAGTGTCTTCTGCAATTCCATTGCAGTCTCTTTAAAAGGCTTGATGGTTGGGTCTGTATCAATGGACATCAAAGCCAACTGGCGTCGTGCCGCAAAATCCTCATCGTTCACATTGTGCTGCGCTGAAAGAGCCTGGATGCCTTTGGCAACACCGCCTTGCACGCCTATAGACAAAACAGGCGCATCCGCGGAGCTTCCCATCTTTTGCCTGTTGAGGCGCTGCCATATGGTCTCACCATCGCCGTTGCCTAATACGACCTCGCCTGCCGAGTTGTTGGCAAATCCAAGATCTTTCCACACAGCCGGTGCAATTGTTGCCAGTGCCGGACCATGATCCTTGAGCATCGACAGCGCAAGCCGATCGGCTTCGCTTTCATGTCCCTCGTTGCGAAGTCGTCTGTATTCCATCGTATCCAACGCAACTGAATACAACTCGTGCTCGTTATTTACGTCGCGAATGGCTGAAGTTAGTGACGACCTGTCTCCCAATTCGTTGTTGTACGATTGCAGCTTTTGATCTTGCACTGCGATGAAGTCGGAGAGCGTGCTGTCACCAAACCATCCTTTGAAGTGCTGCCAGGTCGTAACACCTTTTGCCGTGTGTGTCGTCAAATCTCTGAGACTGTCCTGAATCTCTCCTTCATTTCTCTGATACGCTTCAGATGATTCTCTGCGTAGTCGAGCGGTGTCCTCAAAGATTTCTTTTACTTTATTTTCCAGCGGATCTAATAAAACGCTGTTGGGAGAATTCTCCAGTGTGCCGTTGGCCATTTGTCCAAACACGGATAGCACGTCCATTTGCTCGGCGCGGGCGCCGGCGGCCGAACCGGTCTCGGCTGCACCGTCTTTGCGCTGCATGGTGAGCATTTCTGCTCGCGAAGGTTGCCTTGCATCGATGCGCGGCTGTGACGTCGTATCGCTGCTGCTACTGCTAGTGGTGCCGCCTAAAATCTTGTCTTTGATCTGCGGCGGCAAAGCATTGTAAAGCTCAACACGGCTCATCACGGAGCGAATGGTGTTATCGTCGTAATTGTTGCGGGCTTTCTCTACAAGCGCATTTACATTGCCGGCACTGACGCCGCGTTCGCGCAAGAGACTGTGTAAAGACTGTGGAAAACCACTATCAAACGTGGCCTCCTTAGACTCCGCCGACATTTCCGCGCGCGTGATTCGCCCAGTCACAAAATCGGCAAGTTCTCTTCTGACACTTTCCTGATCGAGCTTGAGATTGGCAGTATTTCGGAAGCCTGGCTCGCGCAAGGCATCGAGCGCGAATTCGCTGGCTGCGCCGCGAGACCCGCCGATGCGCATTAGAGAATGAACGCCGGCCATCGTCAGCCGGTCCGCATCTTTATCGCCGGCGAAGCGCTGAGTCGTGACAGCATCCTTAATGACAGAAGCAGAGTCAGCCGGCGCATAATCAGCCAAGACACCAAGAGCGGTGACAGCGGCCGCCTGGTGGTGAACATCGCTGTAAGTTCCCGCCTTTAAGTTCTCAACCAGGCGTTTTGAAAGCAGACTAGCGGCTTCCGGATTGGCAGTACTAACGA
Source organism: Obscuribacteraceae bacterium (SeqCode) (assembly GCA_044228145.1). Classification (GTDB taxonomy): domain Bacteria; phylum Cyanobacteriota; class Vampirovibrionia; order Obscuribacterales; family Obscuribacteraceae; genus QKMZ01. The sequence continues at coordinate 37,834 of JBGAVL010000010.1, read as the reverse complement.
CATCGCGCAGACCGGCAACGGTCGTATCACTTACATTGTCCGCGATCAGGCGCAAGTCGGAAGAGTTCCAGAATTTCGATAAGCGCATGAATCCTTTGATTGCACTCTGGTGAGTCTCCGGATCACCGGAGGCGACATCCTTGCGCAAGACATCCAATATTTTGGATGTCTGTTGCCATGGAATCTTGCCGTCTTGAGAAATGGCACCTAGGCAATTTAGAACGCCGCCGTTGTCCCCGTATTTGGCATGCTGTTCGAGCAGGATTTTTGCAACCTTTTCTCCGTGACCGTTTTGGGCGGCCTGCCTGAGTGCTTCGAAGCAACGTTCAGCCTTTTGAGGCTCCATTCCTTCTGTTCCAAGTGCCCTTGCGAGAATTCCCAGGGCGACATCGTTGCCTGTCTTAGCGCCCTGAGTTATGTGATCCAGAAAGTAATCGCCGCGTCTTCCGTTTAGTCCGGACACGAGCATTTGCTCGAGCGTATCGTTGCGCTGTGCTCCGTGAGCACCTAGTGCATCCATGATTGCGTAGGCACCGGTATCGGAGGTTGCTTGCCGGGCAAGCATTGCCTGCATGGTGGCGCGTTCTGATTCAGTCGCCGTCGAAGGCAAGCCGGAGCCAATGGCAAGCGCCAAACAGGTAAGTGCCTCTTTCGGCAGGTTTCCAGTACTGAGCTGCAAGCGCTTTGTGTCGATCGGGAGGTTTTGCCTGTCAAGCAAAACAGGTTTTCCTGAACCCTGCCCTTCCGGCAAAACAAACATCATTCCGCTGCCGCCGAGTTCACCCAAAGCAAACTTCTTGAGTGCTTCTCGCGTACCTTGATCCAGCCGACTCAAGTCAGGGGAAAAAATAGGATCAGCGCTGGCAATGCTTCGGCGAGCCAACTCCATTCCTCCAGGCGGGGTTGTTAGTCCCAAGAGTGTTGCAGCCAGTGCTCTCTGCGCATGTTGATCGCCGACTTGTGCCAATTCTCCAAGCTTCTTGATGGCAAGCAATGCCTCACCACTATTGGTGGCACTGGAAAGATCTCTTACAGCTTCAGCCGCGGGAAGCCATGCAGGAGCCTGCATTTCAGCGCGGCGGGCTGAGCGCAAAGGATCACCGAAGGGAAAACGGAGTGAGTCCGGTCCTCCTAGTGAGCGCCCTGCATCCAGGCGCAACTGCGGAGGTTCACCAAGCAAGGGATTTACTTCTCGCGGGCGCAGCAACGCACTCAACTGATCGTGTCCAAGCAGAGGATTCATACGGCGTGGATCCGGCAGCATTAGCTGCGGGTTCAGCATGAATGGAGTCACCGAACCAATTCGCTGGGAAAGAGTCTCGGGCCTGCCGACTCGGTCGCCGAAATTGAATTGGAAGTTTCCGCTGCCGTCGAGGGCTCCATTTGTCTGCATCAACCTTCGCGATTCCAGTTGCGCAGCCAGCAAGGAAGCCATCGCTGTTACATGGTTTGCTTCATTAGATGACGGATCAAGTGGTGCCGAATCAATTGAGCCGCGAAGCGGAAGATCACCTGGGCGGCGCGGACCGGCACGGAGCGGATCAAGCACAATTAGATTTTCCGCGTCTAGAGAAGACAAACCTCCATCGAGAAGCTGAGGCATCCCGATTAGCCTTATGGAAGAATCAGCCTGTCCAGGCGATCTGGCCTGACCTTTCTCGTGGAAAGCTCTTGTAAGTATGTTGTCCGCACTCCAACTCTCACCTCCGCTCACCGCCTTAGCGAGCGTCTTCATTGCTTCATCGCGCTCTTTGGGATCTTTAGAAGACAAGCCCTCTAGAAGCTTGTCCAATCCTTCCCTGCCGCCCAGCAAATTCTGAAGGTTGAGAGCGGACTCTCCCCGAGGCGATGTCAGGCTGAGCCGCTTGATCTCCTTCAAGGATTCCGTTAGTTGATTGGCGGCGATGTCTTTGCGTTGAGGATCCTGGGATCGACCCCCATCGACCGAGGTCAAAGCCTCGGAAATTGTTAAATAGTTGCTCAAACCAAGGAGGTTTCTGCCCTCCCGGATGATGCCTTTTGAGTTGGCCGCTCCTCTGTCGGCGGCAAGGGCATCGAAACTGTCACGCAAGGCAATAAGCCTCGACCTTTCATCTAATCCGGGCTCGAAGAAACGCTGCCTGCCGTCCTGAAGCCGCTTCAGATCTTGGGCATTCAGCGGTTTTTCCTGTACCTCTATGCTTTCTCTCGTCTGAAGATTCGTCTCAGGTCCATAGACCGGGCGGACGCCCAAATATTCGAGCTCGATCGGCGAAGTTGCAACCCCAGCCCGTATCGCAGCCTCAGTCTTCTCGCGCTCCTCCCGCATGGACTTGTCGAAATCGCTGGAGCCGGCCGCTACCGTTGAAGTCTCGACGGAATTACCAGCAGACTCTTTCGGGGGCTTTTTTCTTTCAGCCGCGTCCTGGTTATTGCCTTGGTTGGTCTCGTCGTTGCCGCCTGCCATTGGAGTATCCCGAGGATTAAATTGCCGGCGCTTCCCTGCTTTGGATTACATACCCGGGCTGGGCAGTTTAATGAATCGGCAGAAGCTGCCCCACTACTGCCTAAAGGATGGCAAAGTAGACTTTGGAGTCGTCGCTGGAATTGGTGTCCAAGCTGAATCCGCCTAGCATTGCGTCACATGAACTTGGGGGCTTATATTCTCGCCTCGACCGCTCTCCCTCATAGGCTGCGCGGAACAGACGTTGGAAAGCTTCAACTTCGTTTTGAGAGGAAAATCCAGCAGGAAGACTCTGCGCAGGGGCAGAGGCGGGGAGAACACTCATTACGCCATCCTTTTAGATTAGAAACGACCGGCCCGCAGGGCTGACGGTACTCTTTCAGATTAAAACGGTGATGTTGCAAGTTTATTGCAGGAAGGAAGCCCTTTATGGGGAGGACTTGGCTCTCATGTAAGGGTCGGCGCACGGTCTGTTTCCTGTGCCACCATTTGCAGTGCACGTGTTGTACGTCTTGAATTTCCGAGACCATGACTCGATCTGAGTCGTCTTCAAGCGCGCCCTTTTTCATCCAAGCGTAATACCCTTGAGGAACGGCGCCCAGAATTCGACACATTGAGCTGACGTGGAATTTGACACGATGCTTGTCAATCCCTGCGTGCTTCGCTACTGGAGCTGCGCGAAGTACTTTGCTGCCTTTTCTAGAATCTCGGCTTCCACCTGGAGCTGAGCATTTTCTTTCTTCAACCGCTAATTCTCTATGTCTGGAGGCATCACACAATTCTAGTTGTCTATTTTTCGGGGGTCAGGGCAATAATCGGTTCTTGTTATGATGTTGTTGAATGAGTTGTTCGTTTGATATTCGAGAACGGTTTAAATCTGCATAGACACTGACTGCGGGCAGTCACTTTTGACCATCTTGTTCTTGGCGAGTTTCTTGACTTCGAACGCTGACAGGAATTTTAGTTTTTTACAGTTGGGCGCTAAATCAGCATGATCAAAGACGAAAGCCCACTTTTCAGTGAGCCTCGTCCTTCTTCCCGAAAGACTAAAATTAGGTTTGGTTCTCGAACAATTTCGAGATTACTTCAAGTCAGAGGCGAATGTTGTAGCAAGGGGGGTAGAGGGTTTGTTCTTGCTCTGTCTTGAAGTGTCCCGAGATTACACATCTGTTGTTGCCGAGTTGTTAATCGCAGTGGACCATTTTTTCGTTTTTTTCGGCGTTCGGTATTTGAAAGCATTTCTCATGAATGTTTTCGGAAAATGCGAAAGGAGCGAATTCATCATCCGAATCCGGGAGGTTTATTTACCAGCGGGCATAACTCCACATAAGTAATAAGCCGGAAAAATAATAGATTAAGCGTCTGGGGATTTTTGAATGCGGTCTGGACAGCAGAGCACAAAGGCCATGGCTTTGGCTGAGGACGGCATCTCTTTGTATAAAGCCGGTCGCTTCTCTGATGCCCAGAGGACTTTTCAAACCGCCGTTCGCTATGGGCGAGAAGAGGAGTTGCCGCGCCAGCAAATGTGCATGCTGCTCAATAACCTGGCAATCGTCCACGTCAGTCTTTCGAAATATCTGGACGCTGAAGGCAATTTGAAAGAAGCTTTTGCGCTTTTGGATCAATCCGATGCCAAGTCTGAGCCGGGGTTCAAACTGACTCGCGCCCTGTGTTTAAGCACTTTGATCAATCTCTGGTACGTTCACAATCAATACGCCAAGATGGAAGAAGCGCTGCATGAGGCGGTTCAGCTATTGGAAGAAGAGAATAGGCTGATTTACGCAGGCGAGATGCTCTGGCAGATTGCCGTGCTGCGTCACGAAAGGGCACTTTTGGATGAAGGTACGGAAGCTGTCGACCGCCTGGAAGCCCTGTATCAAGAATTGGCCGGGCAAAAACCTGAGACAAGCACACGCGCTTATCGCGATGAAGCATGTTGTGGTTGGCCGCGCTTCGGCTTCGGCTGGGACGAGAAATGCTATTTCGACAGCGTGGAGAAAGAGTCGGCCGTAAAAATATCCATGTTGCGCGCTGGTTTTTCGCAGGCGCTTGCCGAGGCGAAAGAGCACTGCCAGAATGGATTGGATCTTTGTGCAGAGCTGGATGAAGAGCCGGCTTTCTATCTGGCGCGCTTATTGGCAATTAAAAGCGATCTGGCGCGCGATTCGGATGAACGCACCAAAGCCTACGAACTGGCAAGCGAGGCGCTCGAAGTCGCTGAGAATTTGTACGGTCGAGAACATCCTGCTGTCGCCGGGTATTTGCTTAAGGCTGTTGCTGCCCGCGTTTTCCTGGAACAGCGCTCAGAGTATGAGCCGATGGTGGCGCGGGCCATAAATTTGATGGAGTCAGGATTTGGCGAGCGCCATTACAGCACTGCCCGCGCGCTCATAATAGCTTCGGATTTCATGGCTTTGCAAGGAATGAACGAAAGCACTCTCAGGGAGCGCGAAGGGTTGATCAAACGAGGTCTTGACACACTCTTTGATCTTCTTGATGAAGCGCATCCTGATCTCGTCAAAGCAGAAGTTTCACTGGCTGAGGTTTATCGGGCCACTGGCCGGTTGGATGAAGCCGAAGAAATACTTAAGAGCGCCATCAAAAAGCTTGATGGACAGGCGGAATCCGTGCAGCTGCTGCTCAATGTTCGCCGCACGCTGGTCGATTTCTATCTGCGACTGGGGCGCGATGATGATTTGCTTGAATGCTTGCAAGAGCAAAAGCGCCTGATATCGAACCTCACTATGACCAAGCCCCAGCGTGCCGGTCGCATGACGGAGTTGGCGTACGACTTCAGTTCGATTGGCAAATATGACGATGCCGAAGACCTTTTGAAAGCCGGATTGGCACTGAGTGCTGAAGACGACGATTGGCACAAGGCGTTTGTCATGAAACTTGCGCAGCTCTATGCTGATTCCGCCCGCGAAAAAGAAGCAAGGCAGATTTTGTCGACCATTACCCTGGCTGACGGCAACTCGTCAAATGCGCTCCAGGAGCGCTTCAAGGTAGCCAGTATTTTGTGTGTCTTCGATCCTGACGAAGCGATGAAACGCGCCAAGGAAGTTTTTGACACTGCTTGTGAAAACCTGCCCGAATGTGCGCAGCCATTCGGATTTGCGGCGACTCTTTTGATCGAGGAATATTTACGCACCGACCGGTTGGATGATGCGAACAGAGTAAGCAACGTGCTCATGACCCATAAAAAATCTATGGGACTGATGGGCATTGCGTCCATTCCTTTTTTGTTGCGCGCAATCGCTTCGGCCTTTGCCGAAAAGCGCGACAAAAGAGCAGAGGCAATGTATGAGAAGGCTGTGCTTGCCGCAGAAGACGTTTCCGGATTTCAGCCTGAGGTGCTTGAGTATACGCTCGGCGACTGGGCTGAGTTTTACGTCAATATCAATCAAGGCGAAAAGGCCGAGAAGGTTTTGCGCAGACTGGCTGCTCTGCGCCTTGATCTTTATGGTGAGAAAAACCTGGAGTACGCCGGCACATTGCTTGGTTTGTCGGCAATTTTGCACGAACTGAGAAAGGTTGCCGAGGCTGATGCGATGAGCGCCAGGTCCGTGGCGATTTTGGAAGAGCTTGATGCAGAGGCTGAGCTGCTTGTTAAGGCGCTTGAATTGCGCGTATCGATTCTCAGGCAGCAGAATCGCCATCTCGATGCCTCAGCCGCCGAAGATCGAATGAAAGCCTTACTAAAAGAGCTAAAGCAGAATTCTGCCGGGCAAACCCAGAGCTAGAACATGCTCGCTGTTTGATCACAGAATAGACCGAAAGACCGCCCATTATTTAGCTGGGGTTTTCCATATAGAAATGTCCCCGCTGTCGAAAATCTGCCTTCCTCGAATATATCTATCTGGGCACAGAGGTTTTTTCACCGATGGGATTTTCTGAGACAGTCTCAGAAGGCGCTGCAATGCGCGTTTCTCCTCCATTTGCCTTAGAAAATGGCGAACAATATGGTCTTGCGCTTTCGGACGGGCAGACGTCTGCGACCGCTTCAATCTCGGATTGGATACCGGATTTTCTAAAGGGCAAGACGTCGGAACCAGGCACCTGCCAGCCCTCGCCGCTTTACGATCGCGCACTTTCGACCGCCCGTCAGCTTTACTACGATCAGGCTCTGGCGTCCAAACTCAACGATTACAAAAGCAAATTCAATTGCCAGATCAAGACTGATGAAGACGCCGTCAAATTCGCCAATGAAGCGCTTCATGTGATCGGCGATCCATACACCCGAGTGCTCAATAGAGCTCAGGCAGACGAACTTAAAGCCAGCATCAAGGGTGACAACCAGGTTACCGGCATTGGCATCAGCATCGGCATGAAGAAAAACGATGAGACAGGTGGCGTGTCATATCCTGTTGTTGGAGCGGTTTTCCCCGGCACACCAGCGGAAAGAGCCGGTCTAAAACCCGGTGACATCATCTTGCAGGTAGGCGGCGAATCGACCAAAGACTTACCCCTGGAGAAAGTGCAAACGATGGTGCGGGGCGCAGAGGGCTCGAGAGTACAACTGAAGATCGATCGCAACGGCGCAATGATGGACATCTATGCTGAGCGAGTGAAGATGGAAGTGCCAGCCACCCTCGAGCGAAATTTTGGTGATGTCGAATACATTAGACTGATCAACTTTATGAACGATAAGACCGATGAATCGCTGAAGAGAGCCATTCTCACTAACCCGACCGCCAAGGCCTTTATTGTGGATTTGCGCGGAAATCCTGGCGGACGAGTAGAGGAGATGGTTGAAACCATTGGCTTGTTGATGAAAGACGGCACAATATTCAACGAAGAGACCCGCACCGAACAAGGCGCCATCAAGAAAACTGTCGAGCTGACCGAGTATGGGGTCAAGCAGAAAGTAGAAGGCAGTTTTCTTTCGCCAACCTCACAGCGCAATCGTTATTTGCTGAACGGCAGACCGCTGGTCGTGCTCGTCGACGAATTCTCAGCTTCAGCTTCCGAACTTCTAGCCGCGGCGCTGAAAGACAATGGAAGAGCAGTCCTTGTCGGGGCAAAGACTTTTGGAAAGGGTGTCGGGCAGCAAATCTTGTCCATCGAGAACGGCGCCATGGTGGCGGTGACCAATACACGCTTTACCAACCCGGGCGGCACTTGGGCTGGCGACGGCAATGAGCGCCGCGTAGGCATTGAGCCGAATATCGCTGTGGCTGCGGACAAAGGCACAATTCCGCTCACTTCGAATGACAAGCAGTTTCAGCGCGCACTTGCCGAAGCCCGCCGTATGGCAGGCGTTGAGAGCGTTATTCCCACACCGGTTGTGGTCGAAAATCCGATTGTTCCGCTGCCTGCCCGAGTGAAGCCGTTTGAGCCGACAGTTCCTTTCTACAAAAGGCTCCAGGAATTGGAAGAACTCAGAAAGCGCCAGCAACAAGAGCAGAGTGCCCCGTCCGGCCAGCCTAGTCCCAGTGTGCGCAAGCCCTACGGCGGTTAGACCTGGTGTCTGAAAGTCGCCAAAGTTAGAATCACACTCCGCTCTTTCTCTGCAGACAGTGGCGGGATGCGTGATTATTGCCGAGGATGAAAAATATGGGCCATCGTGGACTCGAACCACGGACCTCACCCTTATCAGGGGTGCGCTCTAACCACCTGAGCTAATAGCCCTCAGCACTGACATACTAACACCCGGGGCATCGATAAGCCAAGCCTGGGCGCATCAACACGTAAACAAAGCCTTTTTAAGAAATGGGTCAGACCTCGAAAAGCCCGCAACTGGCGCCGTTTTGAAATTTATCGGTCGCCCTGTTCACGGTCGGACTTTGTAGGTTCTCTCAAAACCCTCGGATTTCAAGTGGTATGCGCCTCAGAGGGCACAAAATGAGTGCACGGACACTCTTAGGGAAAAACGAACGGCAGGCGTAACGCAAACTAGGAAAAGAGAATAGCCGAGGCCCTGGACTTGGAAGAAGTTCAAAAGACAGTCGAAGAGATAGAGCAAAAGAGCGTCCAGAAAACGCCGGAAGTGGCTGCCGTGTCGGGTGTATGCAAAAATAAGCCCCAGGACTCGTCAAAGCGGGCAAGCGCTTAAACGACGGATTGCAGCCGCGCTATTATCTTGCAAAAGATCTTGGCACCATATGCGGTGCATCATTATTCGGTTTCATAAAATTGGAGACAAGGGGATTCGAACCCCTGACCTCACGGGTGCGATCCGTGCGCTCTACCAACTGAGCTATGTCCCCGCGTTCTTTGCCAATTATAACCCGGGCACCCGATTGACAGGCAGTCAAGTACAAAAATCCCACTTCAAGTCCTTTTTCGTGTCTAATTAAATAGATGCGTGGAACCTATCAAACTATCTGGCGTTTTTTCTCATTTGCATCGGCGGTGATTCTCTTTGCCGCCAGTTTGCTCTTCTTCATAAACTTTGCGGTGGGCGGCTACTTTGCAAGCAGGATGGGTGCTGACCTCAACGACCTGCTTTTCTATTCGGTGTATCCGGCCATCCTCAGCGCAATTGTGCTTGTGCTCACGGCTGTGGATTTGCCGGGGAAACTATTTTTGCTGGTCGGCTATTACTCGATGTTGGAGCGCATGGCCCGCTTCGATCTTTCCTGGCGCGAGAAGCTGCCTGGCCCAAAGTGGTTGCTTGTAATGGGTCCGATGGGGAAATTGGCGGATGCATTGCTGCTCCAGGGCAAGACTGAAGAAGCCGAGAAAACCTATTATCAAGTCGCCGAATTCTCGAAAAAAGCAGGACTCTGGGCCACTTTTCTGGTTGGTCCGAGCCTGGAGAATTATGCCGAAAGACTTGCATCAACAGGCAGATTGCTGGATTACGCCGATTGGAAAGGACGTTTTCGCGGTGCTACCGTCTCCAGGCGCATCATCATTGTTCTCTGGCTCACCATGACCGTTCTTGCCGGCCAAATGGCTCTTAAATACACCGCTCAAAATGTTCCGACGATTGCCTCCTATCTAAGTTATCTCGGTCGATATGAATTAGCCGACAGCTTGCTTTTGGCTGGATTGCAATGCCTGCGCAAATTCAACCCGCAAGCTAAGACTGAAGAAAACGGTTTCAAAATAAAGATGGCGCAGAATGACGTGCGCTGGGGGCGCCTGTCGGATGCCGAGCAGCTTTATCTGGAAGTTTTGCCGTTGAACGACATCTTAGCCGGCAAGCATGATGCTCAGATTCGTGATGAGATGGGCGCCTTAGGCATGCTGCAGGAGCTTGCGGCGCTCAAAATGCGTCAAGGTCAACCTGATGCGGCCCGTAAGATCCTCGACAAGTTGTGGAAGCTGTATCCGTCTGCCAGTTTGCTCATTACATTGACCGATCTTTACCTGGAGGAAGGACAGCTCAAAGAGGCGGAAGAAACAATTGCCAGGGCGAATGCGGCAGTTGCCAAAATCGCTGATCCTGACAACAAAGATCTGATTCGCCTGTCTGCGACCATTCGCCTCGGCCGGCTGCGCATGATCGAGAAGAATGCCGCCTCCGCGCAAACCGAGTTCAACACCGGACTTACAAGAGTGAATGAAGTAAAAGGAAAACTGGAAGCGTTTAGACTGCCATTCTTGATCGGTTTGATGGAAGCCGCCCACCTGGAAGGCGATGCGAAAAAAGAGGCGAATTGCCGTACCGCCGTGCTTGAAGAAACCTTGAAACTCGAGAAAGTAAAGTCGCCGCTGGAAGCTTCGGTAAGCTGCCATCAGGCGGCTGAAGCGATGGCCCGCTGTCAGCAGTATCCATATGCGGACCAGCTTCTTATAGATGGAATGGAAATGATTGAGAAAGCAACATCTCCAACCAATCCTGCCATTGCTTCGTACTACGTGAGAAGAGGTGAAATCGCTCTGGCGCAAGGCAATGTGGACGCAGCCGCGCACCTGTGTCAGAAAGCTGTAAATCTCATTAACAAGAAGACGCTTAGCTCCGAACATCCCGCGGTACTTGACGCTGCGGTCTTAGCCGGAAGGGATGCGAACAAGCTGAAGATGGAAGAAGAGGCCGCCTCATTTTTTACGGAAGTAATGCGAATTATCGAGAAGAATGGGCTGCAACGAATTGATGCGAAAGTGGCCGATGCCTTGAAGCAGTACGAAGACATGCTTTTGAAGCACGGAAACAAGACCCGGGCCGGCGAAGTACAGGCTTTGTTGGCACGGACAAAGGTCAAACAAAGCGGTTACAATTAGCCGCAGTATAATCCAAACTCTTCAAGGTGGAGTTTCGCATGCGTAACCACTTCCATTCTAATTTGCTGCACTCTTTTGCAGCCCTTCTCGTTCTTGCAGCACCTGCGTCTGGACTGTTTGCAGCACCGGCTAATGGGCAAACAGCATCTAAGACGGCTGCTGCAGCCGATGCTGGTCCGACTGTCGGCAAGCCCGCTCCTGCCTTTTCTTTAAAAGACTGGGACGGCAAAACCAAGAAGCTCTCGGACTACAAGGGCAAAATCGTTGTGCTCGAATGGTTCAATCATGGATGTCCATTCGTCAAAAAACATTATGATTCCAACAACATGCAAGACCTGCAAAAAACTTACACCGGCAAAGGTGTAGTCTGGCTTTCCATCTGCTCCTCTGCTGAAGGAAAGCAAGGATACGGCACGGGGGAAGAACACAAGAAAGCCTTCAAAGAAAAAGGTTCTGCACCAACTGCGGTGCTGATTGATTCTGAAGGAACAGTCGGACGTCAGTATGACGCAAAGACCACGCCCGCAATGTATGTGATCGACGGTAAGGGTGTTCTTGTCTATGCAGGCGCCATCGACGACAACAGGACCGCCGATAAAGAAGCCGCCAAGACAGCGAAGAACTTTGTGGCTGCTGCTCTCAACGAAACACTCGCTAAGAAGCAAGTGGCAATTTCTTCAACGAAGTCCTACGGTTGCTCGATCAAATACAAACAGCAGTGATGCAGCGGCGACGCCATGCATCGCCCTCTTTTTGTAGGGGCGACGCCATGCGTCGCCCGGTTGGATATTACGGGACAATTGCTTATTGGGAGATTGCACATTATGGAAAAGCTTTTGAGTTCGGTAGCCCTCGTGAAGAGTGTTGACGAAGTTTCTCAGCTTAACCTTCGCGACCTGCCAAAGAGACTTGAGCCCGACAATGTGTTGATGTGCCAGCCTGACTATTTCACAGTGAAGGTGGCGCAGAACCCTTTTATGGAAGGAAAGGTGGGCACAGTCGACACTGAGCTTGCGAAGAAACAATGGCACGCTCTCAAAGAAAGCTACGTCAAGATCGGATGTGAAGTGAAAACCGTAGACGCCGTGGAAGACCTTGAAGACATGGTCTTTGCCGCCAATCAGGTGCTTCCCGGAATAGATGAAACAGGAAAGCCGTTTGCGCTGCTCGGAGAAATGCGTCACGAAAAAAGACGCCTCGAAGTACCGTGGTACCGCCAGTGGTTCCTCGCCAATGGATACAAAATCATTACTTTATCTGATGCGCTGGAGTCCGGCAGCAATGTCCCGCGCTTTGAAGCGCAAGGCGATGCAGTCTGGCATCCCGGGCGCAAGCTGCTCTGGGGTGGATATGGTTCGCGTACAGACAAGGAAGCATATCCGCTGATTCATAAACTTTTGAACGTGCCGATCGTTCTTCTCAGCCTGGTCGACCCGCGTTTTTATCATCTGGACACCTGCTTCTGCGCAATCGATGAAGATACGGTGATGATTTACAAAGGCGCATTTGATGCTGATGGTTTGGCACTGATCGGGCACTTCTTTAAGAACGTAATTTCAGTCAGCGAAAAGGAAGCACTTAATTTTGCATTGAATGCAGTGGCAATCAACGGCAATGTCATTCTGCAGAAAGGTTCTCCGCAGATTGTGGAAACTCTTAAAAAGAGCGGTTTCACTCCCATCGAAGTAGACACCGGCGAGTTTATGAAATCAGGTGGCAGCGTTTTTTGCCTCAAAATGATGGTTTATTGAGCCGGGCGTTATCTCAAGAGCATTAACCTGTTAGATGATGGATAATCTAGTTTAACGATTCTGGATTTTGTTCGGGGCTGTGAATGGGCAGGCGGATGGAAACCCATATGAAAGTAGTGAAACGTCTTGGAATGGCGATGGCACTGCTTGCTTGTTGCTGGGGCGTGCCCACTGGTGCTGATGCCCCATATGACACAGGCGTGAAAGCCTTTGGTCAGGGAAGTTACCAGCAAGCTCTCAATGCCTTTACGGCGGCAGAGTCTGGCGGTAAGAAAGACGCCAATACTTATTATTACCAGGCGCTTTGCTGTCAGCAGCTAAAGCAATACGCTAGAGCGCGCGACCTGTTCGCATATGTGCGACAGCGCTTTCCCGACTCGGACGCCGCGGTTTTGTGCGAACAGGCTCTGGTTAGATTCAACCAGATTTATAAGACGAGTGCACCTCCTGCCGCAGGGGCAGCAACGGCTGCAACAGGTGCAGACACGAGCGCGCAACCGGAAGAGACGACGATTCCTTTCACTCGATCTCCTACCGGCAGTCATATCTTTGTGAGAGTACTCGTCAACGGTGAGCCAGTTACGATGATGCTTGACACGGGGGCTTCTTACACAACGTTTCCGCAATCAGTGTTGAACAAGGCCGGCATCAAGCTGAAAACAATCAAGAATGCCATGCGCGTCACGGGAGTCGGTGGAGAATCTTCAGTTTCTGTTGGTCGGGTGATTATTCAATTCGGTGAGATCAGCCAGCTGGTTCCCATTTGCATTCAGGACGACACAATTCCCGGCTCCGCACCAGAAACCCCTTTGCTGGGACAATCATTTCTTTCTGCATTTAATTACCAGATAAATTATCGCAACAGCACAGTCAGAGTCACACGTATAAAACCAGGCGCAGTACAAAAACCACGACGCGGAGTGGCGTCTTACTCGCGAGATCAAAATGTGGTGCCTTTCACGAAAGAGGGACATCTCATGTATGTCACTGTCAAAGTGAACGGTCGGGAATGCGAAATGATTTTTGACACCGGTGCTGCCAATATCAACTTTTCGGACAAATCGCTGGCGGCGCTTGGAGTCAATGTGCCCATCAACTCTCGCAGACAGCTATCTACTGGTGTCGGAGGCAACCGAGAAGGTTATGGATTTTCGCTGGATGAGGTTCAACTCGGCTCTGTCGTGAAGAACCATGTGAGAGCCAGCATGGCTTCTTACTCCACGATTTCCAAGCCTCTGCTGGGATATTCATTCCTTGAAGGGACGGACTTTGTCGTAGACAACGAAGCGAATGTGCTTCGCTTTGCCCCATAATCTGGCATTATGTGTAAATGGCGACTAGTGAGGAGCCATTTGCTCAGAAGCTTCTAAGTTGGTCGACAAGTGCATCCGCAATCCAAGCGAAACATTACTCACCTGGCAGTGCTGGGAAATTCTCTTTCTCTGAGAGAAGCTAAGGAGCTGGAAGCCGGACTGCAAACGGATCCGGACAATCTGGATTCAAGGGTGAAGTTGGTCGGATACTACTTCACCCGTTATCGAGATACGAAGGTAGAGGCTGGTGTTCGCAAAGAACATATTCTCTGGCTGATCAGACACATTCCGGAAAATGTCTTTCTTTCGGAACCCTGGACATTTATTTTTCTCTCTGAAGATCGCGAGCACTATGCTGAATATAAGAAGACCTGGCACGAGCAGACCGTGACTCAACATCAAGAAATACACACGATCCTGGCTAATGCTGCAAATGCTTTGTCTTATTCCGAAGCTGACGAGGCTTTGACTCTTTTGCAAAAGGCGATATCTATGGCTCCGTCCGATTCGTACTGCAAGAAAATTGCTGCAAGAATGGAAGAGCGCAGCCGCAGAGACGCCATGTATTGAGGTGCAAGCGTGCCTTAATTGCGACAGCCGCCGAGAAACTACAAGTTATACGAACTCCGCAGTTTCACGAATTCAGCTGTTTCATGAAGTTAGAAGTTTCACGAAATTAGAAGTTTCACGAATTCAGCAGTTTTACGAATTTGCGTCGGCCGACCTGGAGCACCAGTTCGGTTCCGTTTTCAACACTTACTTGCTGGTTGGGATCCTTCACTTGCTCGCCGTTGATGCGCACGCCGCCTTCCTGAACCAGGCGTTTCGCTTCGCCTGAGCCTGCGCAAAGTTTTGTTTCAACCATGATGCGGAAAAGCGCAGTCGGCTCTGTCACCGTATGTGATGGCATGTCATCAGGAACTTGCTTTTCGCTGTGCACTTTTTTCCATGTGGCAAGTGCGGCTTCTGATGCTGCTTCTCCGTGGTACTGTAGGACCAGCCTTTGTCCGAGTTTTTCTTTGGCGTCTTTCGGATTGCCGCCTTTTTCGAGCATCTCTTTTACTTCGTCAATTTCCTTGCCGGTAAAACTTGATGCAAGTTCGAAAAACTTGATGATTAGCTCATCCGGAATGCGCATGCATTTGCCGAACATATCGTCCGGCGTATCTTTGAGCGCGATGTAATTGTTGTACGACTTCGACATTTTCTTGACGCCGTCGGTGCCTTCAAGCAAGGGCAGTAGCATTGCCATCTGTGCTTCCTGTCCGTAGCAAGGCTGAAGTTCTCTACCCTGAAGGATATTGAAGCGTTGGTCTGTTCCGCCAAGCTCAACGTCTGCGCGAATAGCAACCGAGTCGTAGGCTTGTAGTAGAGGGTAAAACAGCTCGTGTAAGGCTACGGGCTGCTGTTGTTCCAGCCTGCTGCCGAAGGCTTCTTTGGCAAGTAGTTGATTGGCGGTAACCGTGCTTGCCAGTTTGATAACGTCTTTCAGGCTCAACGGGTCGAGCCAGTCGGCGTTGTTGGTCATTTCGACTTTGCTCAAGTCGAGAATGAGTTCTATCTGGCTGAGGTAAGTCTCCGCATTTCTCGTCACATCTTCGGCGGTGAGAGGCGGGCGCGTGGCGTTTCTGCCAGTTGGGTCGCCGATTCGTGCGGTAAAGCCTCCGATGATGAGAACGACTTGATGGCCGAAATCCTGAAAGCGCCTTAGCTTGCGAAGAACGACGGCGTGACCGATGTGCAAGTCGGCAGCGGTGGGATCCACGCCCAGTTTTGCTCTGAGGGGACGACCTTCCTTGCGAGCTTGATAGATGCGGCGTGCCAGCCCCAAAGCTCCGTCCGGCAGCACTTCCGCGCCGCGGCAAAGTTCTGTGGCTTCCTCCATGATGTCCTGAGGAATGTTTTCCTTTGCATCCTTGTTCTCTTCAGCCACGTGCTGTTTCACCATCTCGCTATTCTGAGACATCGCGGGTTCCTTTCCATCGACTTTTGGACCGGACGACGCATGGCGTCGCCCCTACAAATTGCAGGCAGCCGGTTTCAGTCGCCCGCATTTTAAAGTAGCTAAGAATCTTAGCATGGACCTCTTCTTTGCTTGTTCCAAAGTACTTACTGAGATAAGATGGCTGGTCCGGAGCTTGTAAAAGCACCGGGCTTGGTGTGCTTGGAAAAGGGCACCAGCGATTGATTTAGAGGTTTTAAGCACAGTTAGGATTTTGACCGGGCGACGCATGGCGTCGCCCCTACAGAAGAGGCGCAAAGAATGGCTAGCCAGTACGTCCCGCAAGATATTGAAGAAAAATGGCAAGTGGAGTGGGAAAAATTAGGTATCTATCAGGCTCATGACCTTGATAAGAAGCCGAAATACTACTCGCTGGTCATGTTTCCGTATCCGTCCGGCGACTTGCACATGGGTCACATGCGCGTTTACACGATTTCCGACGTGATTTCGCGCCAGAGACGCATGCTCGGCTACAACGTTCTCAACCCGATGGGTTGGGACGCTTTCGGACTGCCTGCTGAAAACGCGGCGATGTCGCGCAAGAAACACCCGGAAGAGTGGACGACGAGCAATATCAAGTTCATGCGTGATGAACAGTTGAAGAAGCTCGGCACCAGCTATGACTGGCGGCGTGAAGTCACCACTTGCAATAAGGACTATTATCACTGGACGCAATGGATCATTCTCAAGTTTTTTGAAAACGGGCTTGCCGTGCGCAAAGAAGCACCGGTAAATTGGTGCCCCGATTGTCAGACCGTACTTGCCAATGAGCAGGTTGTGGACGGCAATTGCTGGCGTCATTTGGAAACTCGCGTCGAACAAAAGATGATGAGTCAGTGGTTCCTCAACATTACGAAGTACGCAGATCCGCTCCTCAACGATCTCGATAAATTGGTCGGTTGGCCTGAGCGCGTGCGCATGATGCAGGAAAACTGGATCGGCAAGTCTGAAGGCGCCGAGCTTGTATTCACTGTCGAGAGCAAACCGAACGTTCAAATTCCGGTTTTCACCACCAGACCTGACACCGTATTTGGTGTGGCGTGCATGGTGCTTGCGCCGGAGCATCCGCTTGTGAAAGAACTCACCACTCCGGAATGCAAGGAAGCAGTGGAAAAGTATGTGGAGGAGGCTTCACACAAATCCGAACTGGACAGAATGTCGACCGAAAAGAGTAAAACAGGTGTGCCGATTGGCTCGTTTGTCATCAATCCATTTAACGGCGACATTGTTCCTATTTGGGTAGCCGATTATGCCCTTATCAATTATGGAACCGGTGCCGTGATGAACGTACCAGGGCATGACGAGCGCGATTTCGAGTTTGCCAAAAAGTTCGACTTGCCGGTAAAGCAAGTGATTTCGGAAGACGGCACCAAAGTCGAAACCATGAACGAGCCTTATACGGGTCAAGGCATAATGGTCAATTCCGGTCAATTCGACGGAATGCAGAGTGAAGAAGCCAAGAAAAAAATGATCGAGTGGGCTGCTTCGAATAACTGCGGAAAAGGTCGTATTCAATTCCGTTTGCGCGATTGGTTGATTAGCCGCCAGCGTTATTGGGGTTGCCCGATTCCGCTCATTCATTGCGAAAAGTGCGGAGTTGTCGCAGAGAAAGAAAGCAATCTTCCTGTTGTTTTGCCGACCGAAGGAGTGCAAATCACAGGCGAGGGCGGCTCACCGCTTAAGCGAATGGAAGATTGGATTAATGTGAAGTGTCCCAGGTGCGACGGTGCTGCCAAGCGCGAGACCGACACGATGGATACCTTCATTTGCTCGAGCTGGTATTTCCTTCGCTATCCTGATGCGTTGAATCCTGAGGAAGCTTTCTCCAAAGAGAAAGTCAATTACTGGATGCCCGTCGATCAATATGTCGGAGGCGTCGAGCATGCCATTCTTCACTTGCTTTACGCAAGGTTTTTCACAAAGGCCTTGCGCGATTTGGGCTATGTGAATTGCGACGAGCCTTTCACCAACTTGCTTTCGCAGGGCATGGTGACAAAATTCTCGCCCACCTCAGGACGCATCGAGAAGATGTCCAAGTCTCGCGGCAACGTGGTCGGCACCACCGATTTCTTCAAGAAATACGGTGCGGACTCGGCGCGCCTGTTCACCCTTTTTGCGGCACCGCCCGAGCAAGAACTCGAATGGAATGAGGACGGAGCGGTCGGACAGTATCGTTTTCTCGGACGGGTCTGGAGATTGGTGAGCGACCTCATCGAGTCCGGTGCCTGCTCTGATAAAGATGCGGCTCCGGCCTTCGACGCTTTGCCTGATACCGGCAAAGTTGCTCTCAAATTGGTGCACAAAACCATCAAAGCAGTCACCAAAGATTTGCAACCCGAGCGCTATGTTTTCAACACGGCTATTGCCCGTCTTATGGAAATGGTCAATGGCTTGAACGAATACATTCGCGCCGTAAAAGCAATCGAGTCGCCGCAGGGTCTTTCGGCTGACGAAAAGGCGTTGCTCGGATTTGCCTGCCGGCACTTGCTCTTGCTTCTCGCGCCTATGGCACCTCACATCTCTGAAGAGCTCTTCCAGCTTTTGCCGTCACGAAAGGGCAAAACCGGCTCCATTCACGTGGAAAGTTGGCCGACCTTCGAGGACGCGCTGACCGTCGACGACGAAATCGAGCTTGTCATCCAGGTAAACGGCAAAATCGTCAATAAGGTGGCCGCTCGCCGTGGTCTTGATAAGAAACAGGCGGAAGAGATTGCTTTGACGGACAACAAGGTGAAAGACAAGCTCAACGGAAGCTCGGTAAAAAAAGTGATTGTCGTGCCCGACAAGCTAGTTAACGTGGTAATTTGAGAATAAGTAAAGCACTGCTTTATTTATCGAACCTTGGCGGAATTTCTAACTGTTGAATTCTCTTTGGAATCCCGCAAAACTGGCGGATCAGGTAAAAAGGGACCGATAAATCCCGAAAATCCCATATTTTGGGTGCAGTCTCCCCTCGTCTTGCCGAAAATCGTCCGACTTAGCCAAGTTAATGAGCTGGCCGATTGGCGCCCGCCCGTTTGAGGTAATTAGACTTTATAGATATTTGGCAGTCCTTCGTCGTCAGCAAGACCTTCTAGGATGAGTGTATGAATCAAACGCCCGCACAACAAAAAGCTCAAATCGAGTCGACCCAGGCATTTCCACTGTGCACTGTGATGATGTTGCTGGGCTTGTGCTTCGTGTACTACCTGAGTTCAACTACCGCTAACGATCGATTTTTTGAGATGCTAGGACACGGCTTTAGAGCGGACGACGCCGTTCTCGCCTTCCATGCAGGCAATTGGGGCAAGATTGTCAACATGATGTATGCAAATTTTGCCAGCCTGCATTATGTGCAGCTATTCTTCAGCGCCTACTTTATCTGGGTGTTTGGTGTTCACGTTGAGTCGAAGCTGGCATCAAGTCGCCTTTTGTTTGTGTGTGTTCTCGGTCTGACCGTTCCGTGGGTAGCTACTGCCGTCTTGAATGCCGGACACGGCAAAGATACCTGCTATGTCGGGCCGCTCTTCTTGATTTGTTCTCTGCTCGGGGCGTACATGGTTATTCCGCCCGAAAAGCAAAAAATCAAAAGCTGGATGCCGAAGAACAGAAATAAGATTTTCCAAGATGAAGAGAAGAAAGATCCGCTGGACCACTACCAGCAAAATCCGATGATTTTTGTCGCTGTATTTGTAGTAGTTCAAGTTGCCTTCCACTTCGCAGCGACCGTGCTCTATCCTGGCTTCGACACCATGGATCTCGCGGGCGCTGCAGTTGCATTCGGCATCGGATACGGCATTGCCTATATGCTCCTGTCGTCTGCCACCGGCAACGTCCAAGATGCTCCGATGAAGTTGGGTGTGCTCAAGCACTACCGCAAACTGATCGACATTGACGTTCCGCATGAGCAAGCCCTCATGGGGACTTCAAAAGCGCTTGGATTGCCTTACGAGCAAGTGCGCGACTGGGTCAACAAAGACAAGGGCAAGATGAAAATTTCCAAAATTCAGTAAGTTAACGCAAACTAAAGAAAAGCGCTTGTCAGGTGGGCGATGGGCAGAATGGTTCCAATACTTGGACGGCGCTTATCGGCTTGTTAAGCAGATCTAACCATTCTCTATTATGTGAGCTTCTAATAACGCGGCAGCCAGGGATGTCGAGGTAAGATATGACCTTGGTCTTGGCGTCCGTTCGGAGCATCCTTGCGATCTCTGCAATGCTTCCCCGGCGCCGGTCTAGAGGATTATTTGGTGGTTCAAGCTCAATTCGATCGTTCTGCCACAGCGGAAGAACAAAAACAGGTCGTCTCCTCTCACGGGGCGGCTGAGCCGAGCACCAATACAAACCCTACTGTCGTCTCTGAAATTCTGGAGATGATCAGATGGAAGCGGATGATGCAGGTCATCTTTGACGGATTGCTCATCTTTCTGGCGTTTGCCGGCGCTTTTCTGATTCGCTTCGACGGACACCTCAATACTCACTTCTTCAGCCAGCTCTTGTGCTTTGCTCCTGCAATCGTTGCGCTTCGCCTGATCTCCAATTGGGGATTCGGCACCTACAGGCGACTGTGGCGCTACACCGGACTGACTGAGGTTATGGAGCTGGGATGCTCAGTCCTCACAGTGACAACCATTTTGACAATCGTGCGCGCGCTTGGGCTAGTGTCCGTCAACGGCAGTCAACTTTCTTACGGCATCATCGCAATCGATGCCGGGCTTTGCTTCCTTCTTCTTTGCAGCAGCCGAGTCTTGCGCCGACTGCAGACCGAACACAATCAAAGACGGCATTGGCGCCAGCCGGTTCGCAAGCGCGCCCTGGTTGTCGGAGCCGGTGATGCCGGACAGATGGTGCTGAGAGAATTGGCTCAAAGAGCCGACCTCGGTGTCGATGTAGTGGGCATGGTGGATGACGATCCGATGAAGCTGAAAAAGCGCATCGGCAGCATCACCGTATTTGGTACCACAAAAGACTTGCGCAATCTGGCCGAAAACCTCTGTGTCGATCAGGTGATAATTGCAATGCCGTCGGCCCCTCCGCATGAGATTCGCCGCATTGTCGATATCTGCCGCGAAGCGGAAGTAGAGCCGCGTATTTTGCCGGGATTGTTCGAACTTATCGATGGGCGAGTTTCCGTCAGCCAATTGCGGGAAGTCTCGCTGGAAGATTTGCTTGGCAGAGAGCCTGTGCACATGGACTCGGCTGCCATTACGTCATATTTGGAAGGGCGCTGTGTGCTGGTTACTGGTGCCGGCGGCTCGATTGGAAGCGAGTTGTGCAGGCAGATTCTCAAATTTCAGCCCGCCAAGATCCTTCTTTTGGGCCGCGGAGAAAACTCAATTTTCGCCATTCATCAGGAATTGAAAAAACGTCCTGAGCCTGTACAGATCGTGCCGATCATTGCCGACGTGCGCGATCATGAACGCATGAAAGCGATTTTCAACAAGCACAAACCGGCGGTTGTTTTCCACGCAGCCGCTCACAAGCACGTTCCACTCATGGAAGAAAACGTCGCCGAGGCCATCACTAATAATGTCAGAGGTACGCAAATTCTGGCAGAGCTGGCTCACCTTTGCCATGTGGAAACCTTTGTTCTTGTTTCATCCGACAAAGCAGTCAATCCGTCATCGGTAATGGGCGCCACCAAGCGCATGGCCGAGATGATCGTGCAAAGTCTCGACACCCGCTCCGAGACTCGCTTTGCATCAGTTCGTTTCGGCAATGTCCTGGCCAGTCGCGGCTCGGTAATTCCACTGTGGAAACAACAAATTGCGCAAGGCGGACCTGTGACAGTCACTCATGCCGATGCTACCCGCTATTTCATGCTGATACCTGAATCAGTGCAATTGATTTTGCAAGCCGGAGCGCTCGCTTCCGGTGGCGAGATCTACGTGCTCGACATGGGCAAGCCTGTTCGCATCATCGATCTGGCTTACGATCTGATTCGTTTTTCCGGGCTGCGTCCAAATCAAGACATCAAAGTAGATGTGGTCGGACTCAGACCTGGTGAGAAACTGCACGAAGAACTCCTTACTGCTGAGGAAGGTCTCACCAAGACTACTTACGATAAAATCTTTGTCGGACAGCCTGTGAAGATCGACCATCAGCAGCTCTACGATCGTATCGACAGCCTGGTGACCGCGGCGCGCTCTGATGACGAAACCTCTGTGCGCGCTCAATTGGATACCGTTCTCGGTGGCAATTTTAGTGTTCAAACACTGGTCTAGACAGCTATGAATTCAACAATTGAAAGCCGCCTGGCAGAACGAGAAGCTAAGCTCACCGCCTTCCTGTCGCGCCTTACGAGTGTGGTCGTGGCTTATTCCGGCGGTGTAGACAGCAGCCTGCTCGCCTATTACGCAAGAAAAACACTGGGCGAAAGAGCAAGGATTGTTATTGCTGTTTCGCCAAGCCTCGCTGCAGATGAGCTGGAAGACGCGCGCCTGCAGGCACAGCAGTTCGACTGGCAATTGGTGGAAGTAAAAACCGAGGAAGTCGAAAATCCCGATTACAGGAAAAATGACGGGCAGCGCTGTTATTTTTGCAAAGGCGCTTTATTTGAGGCGATGGATGCTCTGGCAAAGCGAGAAGGCATTTTCAATTTGGCTTATGGCGCCAATCTTGCCGACCTCAGCGATATACGGCCAGGGCAACGCGCGGCGGCAGAATATAGAGTACTGAGCCCCTTGCAAGATGCACAACTTACCAAGGACGAAATTCGAGAATTGGCAAGACGCGCCGGACTGCCATCCTGGGACAAACCCCAGTCGGCATGTTTGTCTTCGCGCTTCCCTACTTTCGAGACTGTGACGAGCGAGCGCTTAAAGATAGTGGAGAAAGCAGAGATCGCACTGCGGCGACTGGGACTTAAAGGCTTTCGTGTTCGTTTTCATAGTTTGAACACAAACCAATTGCAAGCACCGGACTTGGCGCTGGCCAGAATCGAACTAACACTCGCTGATCTCGAGAGCGTTTCTACGAACGAACGGTTGCGAGAGCAACTGGTTGCCGCAGTCAAAGACGCCGGCTTTTCCTTCGTCACGCTCGACCTGGAAGGGTACAGGCAGGGGTCTTCGAATGTGAGTTTTGAAACTACCTCTGCTGCAGGCAAGTCAGAAGCCAATTACGCCGATGCGCAGGAGTCTGAGTTTGTCCCTGTGGAGTTGACCAGGCGTGGATAAGAACAAACTTCTTTTCTTGTTGGAGAAGATTGCGGCCGGCACTTGCAGCCCGGAGTCCGCGCTCGATGACCTCAAAGACCTGCCTTATGCCGATTTAGGATTTGCCAGGCTCGACTTGCATAGAAGTTTGCGGCACGGATATGCTGAAGTTGTATTTTCTCCAGGCAAGTCTGCCGATCAAATTGTTTCGATCGTTCAAAAACTGAGAGAAACAAACGAGCTTGTTATAGCTACACGAGCCGAACAGTCTCTGGCAGATCAGGTTTTGGCGGCGTATCCTAAAGGGCATTATGAAATACTTGCCCGTGCTCTTGTGTTTGGAGAAATACCTGGCACCGCAAATGGTGCATTGATTGTCAATGTTGTTACGGCTGGAACAGCAGATATACCCGTTGCCGAAGAGTGCGCGCTCTTTCTTGTGGCTGCAGGACTGCCGGTACAGAGGCTCTACGATGTAGGTGTGGCAGGCATACACAGATTGCTCGACAATCTGCCTTTACTCAGGCGCGGTGCAATTACAATTGTGTGCGCCGGCATGGACGGAGCACTGCCGAGCGTTGTCGGCGGCATTCTCGATGGACCAGTGATTGCGGTGCCGACGTCCGTCGGCTACGGCGCCGCCTTCGATGGGCTGGCTCCGCTTTTGTCCATGCTCAACAGTTGCGCTGCCGGTGTTACTGTCGTCAATATCGACAACGGATTCGGTGCGGCATTTGCTGCCTTAAGAATGCACAACGCTATTGTAGGGTCGACGCCATGCGTCGACCGTTTTAGCGACTTGCATTCAGTGTCGGCACCTGATCGATGCGGTATTTCTGCATCTCTCTAATCAGTCTTCCGGCGCGCTGGATTGCGTCTTGCGACGTATTTGCGGTCGACTGTTTCCATGAATTGGACGGGCGCAATTGCTGAATGAAGGTTTCCCAATTCCAGAGATTCTCATTTGGCGCCAGCGCCATGCACTGGAGCACACTGTCGATGACGAGGGCGGAGAAATTGTCGAGATAAGGTCCGAAGTGTCCAAGCGTCCTTGAAGGATGCTGAAAGAGCGGGTGACCTGTTTCGGCGCTTTGCAGGTGAGCGATTGAAGGAACGTACATATTGTCGTAATCAACGAGCCTCAGATTGCCGCGGCTGTCGACCAGAATGTTGGCCGGCTCCAGATCACCGTGGGCAATACCGGCAGCGTTGAGTGCCCAGACCATGTCGCGGAATTGATGCATGATGCGTTGTATTTCATGCTTGTTGTCGTTTCTCAACTGGAAGCGAACATATTCGTCAATTCTCTTTCCATCGATGAATCCCATTCTCAAAATGGGCAACCACTGCTCTCCTACTCTTAGACCCTTCGACTGGTATTGAAAGCTGACCAAATATTTTCCGGCGTCTTTCATATTGTGGCGGGCGATAGATTCGTAGCGTTGTTTTCTGTCGGCGCTGTCAGAGAGGAAGCACTTCACTGCATAATGCTTTTCCTTGCAGGCAATGCGCAGCACGAAGCCGTTTTTCCCTTCCCATTGGTCGTCTTTTAGTGCACGACCCATTTTCAAAGCCGGGTCGGAAAAGGCTTCATCGTCCATGAGGATTGCATCCCTCATTAAGGCCAGACGCGGAAAACGCTGAGGTATGTGTATCTCTGATGTCGAGCGCTCCTGGGCACCAGGAGCCTGACTGGTTTGCGGCGTAGGCGAGGCTGGCGCAGGCTGCGGTGGTGTGGAAGACAGTGGGCTGGGCGGCTGAGTTGATCTGGATTCTGTCCTGGATGGAATTCTAATTTCATCCGTGTCTGATTCGGCAAGCCTCTTGCTGTAGTCTTGCGCAGCTCTGAGCACGCTTCCCGGTCCGCCAGTGCGATCACGTGAGCTGCTTGCACCGGATGCCGGAGCCGTCTTGGCTGACGCATCCCCATACCAGGGAGCGCCTGGCGATGGCGCGCCGGAAGCCGGCGTCGATGCTTGGGCGGAGGCTGCTGCCGAGCCCATCACAAATCCCGTGCTTGCACCGGTTCCGCCTGCTCTTGGCGCTTCACCTTTCCCTGCCTGACTTACCCCGGGCTCCTGCCACGACTGACTGGGTGGGGCTTGAGCCGAAGATGCAGGTTTTGGCTTGTCTTGAATCTCGACCGGTCTGTCAACTCGTGTGTCCCAACCAGCCGGTCTGAATGGAGGAATTTCGGAAAGTTTGAGGGTCAAAAGTTTTTTGATTTCTTGAGCGCGCTTATTTATTTCAGGCACAGGATGCCGCATCAACTCTGCCAACAGCCGTGAATTTTCAGGCGCTTTGTAGTCGGATGCGCCGAAAATTAGCCTTTCGTCACCGCCGGAATGACGTTGCCAGAGGGTCGGATCGAGCCGCAAAACGTAGAGAGAGTGGTGAATGATCCAGGCTGAAAATCTGTCGATGGTGGCATCGAAATACTCGGCAGAACGCTCCGGGTGCTGGTAGTTGACGTGACCTAATTCGTTTGCCTGTTCGCCGGCCATTGCCGGAACGTAGATGCCGTCGTAATCAACCAGCATCAAATCTTTATTGCGCACGATGATGTTGCCGTGTTGTAAGTCACCGTGGGCGATACCATTTCTTTCCAGTTCCAATACCAGATCGGTAAACTGCGATAGAAACCGGTCGATTTGCTGCTTGTTGTGCATGTTTTTTCGCACGAATTGATCCAGCGTCAGACCTTCTACCCACGGCATTTTTACGATGGGAAACCAATTGCCGTTGACGAGGATGCCTTTGAGCAAGTACTCGAATTCAAGCAGGGTGGAGACGTGATTGAACTCAGTGAAGGTGCTGAGATTTCCGTAGCGCTGGTGCTGGTTGTAGACGTTGCGCAGGAAGCACTTCACGGCGACACTGCGATTGGCGCATTGAAACTGGTAGACACTGGCGAAATTTCCGCAAATCGCCTTAGGCAAGCCCATCGCATTGGTTTCCGGGGCGCCTTGCTGCAGCTCCTGGTTGTCAAAGCAAAAATCAGGTGACTGGACGGTCTCGTTATAATCTTGCGGTGTCGGCCATTGCATGGCATTACCTGAACGCGCTCTCTAATGGTTTATTACCACAGCCGCACCCGCCTATATCCGCATCCGCGGTAGTAAATCGGGGCTCCCTTGGCAAGAGTCCTGTCCATCTGAGCATTTCTGCAATATGATCTTGTGCCTGGCTCAATGAAAAAGAGGACCCTGGCGTGCCGTATCAAGCCGAAATCAGCCGCACCAACCCGTCATGTTTTCTCTTCCTGGTCGATCAATCGTCTTCTATGAAAGACCTGTTCGCCGGCGGCGCAAATGGTGGAACCAAGGCTCAAGGTGTCGCCGACGCGGTCAACAGTCTCTTGCAAAACCTGGTGACCAAGTGCACTAAGAGCGATGGAATCCGCGATTATTACAGTGTCGGCGTGATTGGCTACGGCGGCGGCGGTGTGGCGACGGCATTCGGCGGCGCACTGGCGCGCAAAGAACTGGTGCCAATCAGCATGGTTGGAAACAGCCCGATTCGCGTCGAACAGCGCGTCAGGCAAGTAAGCGACGGGCGCGGCGGTTTTTCCGATCGAAAATTCAATGCGCCAATTTGGTTTGAGCCGACCTGCGGGGGCGGCACCCCCATGTGTGGCGCACTCACAAAAGCGGCGGCGGTTTTGAAACCCTTTATCGCCCAACACCCATACTGTTTCCCGCCGATTGTCATCAATATCTCCGATGGCGAGGCGTCAGACGGCAATCCGGACAAAGCCGCCAAAGAACTCACATCCATGAAGAGCAGCGATGGCAACGTCATGCTTTTCAATTTGCATGTCTCTTCCTACGGCAACAAATCAGTCGAATACCCTGATCGAGACGATATGCTGGAAGACGAATACGCAAAAGACTTATTTCGAATTTCCAGCACGCTCACGAGCTACATGCGCAAAGTGCTTTCGGATGAAGGTTATGCAATCACCGAAAGTTCGCGCGGATTCGCTTTTAATGCCGATTTCGTTACTTTGATCAAATTTCTCGATATCGGAACGAGACCAAGCAATCTGCGCTGAAGTCAAAACCGCGCGTTTCTAGGTGCTTTCCTAAAGCAAGAAGCGGGAAGTCGCGAGTTGCTTTTAGCACTTAGGACTACGCGTATCTGGTGTTGCTGCCACGACCGCCGACGAATTTGAAGTGCACCAGGTCATTAGCTATCGGTCCGTTGCCATCTCCATGGACAAAACCATACTTTTGCAAGAAGGGTTTGGCTTGAGCATAATTTTGAACGTCGATTGCATCGCCGTGTTCGTGATTTGACGTGCCTGGCCGAGCTACTGTCCTAGAGATTCCTGGCGTGCCGCGATTGCGGTACAGATGCGCCTGTTCTTCATAGGTTCTTCCAGCCGAATTGACCTTAATTTCCACACCATGGGCTCGGGCATCAGCCTGTGCCGCCTTAAACGCCTGACCGGCCGGGCCTGAAAGCCATCGGCCATCGCCGATGCTCACCTTGCCGTCCGGCGTCCATTGCATAGTATCGGTTTCTTGGTGTGGTTGCTGTCTCAATTTGGCAATTTCGTAGAGCTTTTGTCCAGCTTCCGTCAGCTGCTTGCCGGTCGGTGATGTGAGGTCTTCTTGAGTCAGCTCGCCTGCAGGCTTGCCGCTCATCATCCCGGCAGCAATTGCGCCGGGGTTGTCGCCAAGGCGTTCTTTTAACTGGCCTACCATGTCGGTAGCCATGGACTCCTGCATTTCCTTAGGCAGAAGTTTCATGTCGTCGGCGCTCGGTGCTTCGCCTTTGCCCATCTTATCGGCCATTGCTTGCAGTTTCTTGAGCGATTCGGCATTAAAGCCCTTAGGCAATTTGCCTTGCTTGATCAATTCTTCTATTTTGGCCGGATCCGGCGGGTCACCCAGATCCAACCCTGCCAGCCAACTGTTTATTTGTCTGCCGCTGAAGCCATAACGACCGGCGCGATAATCTCCTTGTGGAGACTTGCGTACAGTTTCGTAAGGTTTTTCACGATTGGCATTAAACAAACCGGCTACAGCTTCTTTCACTGCGGCCTGCTGATCGCTTTCGTTGGCCTGTCTCGGCACGCTACGTTCGGGATAATAATCGTTGGTGTTGCGCATCGGCATTTCGCCGCCGTTGCTGCCGCGGAATCGATTCATATTGCCAACGTTTTGTTGCGTTTCCGGCGTCATACCAGCGTTTTCCTGTGGTTGGCGCATTCTTTCTCTCTGGCGCGTCTCCGGTGAAACAACGGCTGCGTTGTCCGTCAATTCCACGCCGTTTTTAGCCAGCTCGGGATTTTGGCTCTTCAGGCGCTGTGACAGGTAAGAAACCAATTCCTCTGCTGCTTTTTTCTGCTCCTCAGAAGGATAAATTTGACCTTCAGAGCGCTCCAGCTGAATCTTTATGTCTTTGGCGCGCACAGCTTCCGGGTCGCCGTGCATTTCAATGCTACCGTCTTTTTTCACTACAAAGTGAGGCTTGTCCGGTGGCTGTTGGTTTAAGTCTTGTAGCGCAATTGAAATTTTGGGAGGAGTATTGTCGCTGATGTCCGGAACCTCAAGCGATGCTTCCGCCCGGCCAGAAGTCTTATCAACGATTCGTTTTTGTTTGCTCGGCGCCAGTTTGGGATCGAGGGTGTCACCGGTGGCAGTTCTTGTAGCAGTTGTGGTGCCATCATTAACAGTGGCGCCATCGCCATTTCCTGCCCCGGACCCAAAAATTTCTCTGCCTACAGATGCGTGCAGTTTGCGCGTGGCGCCATGGTCGTGACCGTGGGACTCACCTGCATGATCATCACCGTCATTGCGTGGAACTATTTCAGTATTGCGCGCCATGGTATCCGTCGTGATTAGTAATGCCGATTGACTTACAACCCAAATGCAATCATTTTCGGGCGAATCGCCGCGAGCTGCTATTGAATTGAAAGGGAAAGCAGCAAACGGAAGCTCGGCACTTCACCACTTGCTCCCCTTATCTTATGCGCCGTTTTTGGGGCTGGCAAGGACGCTTTCGTAATTCCCCCATGCTTGAAAGGAAGTTTTAACCTTATTTTGGTCCAAAAACCAAACCGGGCCAGTGCATTCTCCCTCAAGTATGAAAGGGTGTTGCCTAATATGCTATCCATAGAGTTGGAAATTTTGCGGGAGGTTGTCTACTGGGTAGGCGCACTGGCTGGAGCCGTTGAATTTTGTAGGCTTTTCACCTTTGCCTCCGCTGCGGCGGCTTCTTCCATTTTGCAAGCTCGTTTCAGCACATCGGCATACTGGTCCAAAAGTTTGACGGTCGCCGGCGCCGAGCCTCGTCCCTGGCTTTCTTCGAAGTCTATCTTCTGTTTGAGAATCCCCTCTGCGGCTTCATAGTTGCCGCCTTTTATGTTGAGCGCCAGGATTTTCTTGCTGTACTCCTGAACGTCAGGATCGTCTGGTCCATACTTCTTTTCCGCCGTGACCAGAAGCGTTTTGTAATAAGTCAGCGCATCTTGATACTTATTCTGTTTCTCATAGCACTCCGCCAGATTCAGCTGGCATTCCTTGACCTCATACGCATCCAATCCGAGACCCTGAGTGGCCATCGAGAGTGCCTGGCGATAGTACTTTTCCGCCTCTTCCCATTTATTACGTTTGCGCAAAACCTTGCCCAGCAGGTTAACGCCGACGACGTACTCTTTTGCCTCGCGCACTTTGTTGAGCTTGTCGCGGCACTCGATCGATTTTTTCAGATAGGACTCGGCAAATTCCATATCATTTTTGTAAAACGCCTTCTGTCCGGCTTCAAAGTAAGCATTCGCCTGATAGACAAGATTGGGCATGTTGGGAACTGGTTTACCCTGGCTATCGTACACAAGCGGCGGTGGCGAGTAATACAGCAGGTTTTCGCCGAGAGACGCCGGGTTGACTGGAGTGGGAGGAACGGGTTTCTTTCCGGGCTTACCAAAGGCAGGAATTTGACCCGCAGAAACTGCAAGCGTCAGCGCCAACAAGCAAGGGATTATCGACTGGTGTGAGCGAAACATTAACGGCACCTCGCATCCTTCATTAAGGCGACCCGGCCATACCAAGGGAAACATTCCCCGCCGCTGGGCGACAGAATCAAGTTTTCTTCAGGATGCTCTGGAACGCAAGAATCATGCTAAGGGCTACTCGTCGTCTCCGTTATCGGCCTTTGGCCCCGGATGAGCGGGTGGCGCAACCGACGGCTCCGCCGGACCGGACGGATAATTGCCTATGGTGACTGCAATTGCTTTCACCGCTTTGTTGCGCAAAATTATGAAGCTGAGTATGTCGCCGACCTTGCGAGCGCGCACTGCGTCTTGCAATTGCTGTGAAGTCGTGATGTCCTTGCCGTCGATTTTTTGGACGATATCCATGCGCTCCAATCCCGATTTTGCCGCAGAGCCGTCGGCGAAAACCTGGGAAATAAATACTCCTTGTGTCGCACTCGGTAAGCCAAGCCCTTTGAGAGTGGATTCATCAAGTTGCCCTACTTTCAATCCTAAGAACGGACGCTCGATTTTCTTTTCGGCGATCAGATCCGTTACTGTCGGTTTGGCGATGTCGATAGGAATTGAAAAGCCGATATTTTGCGCTCTTGCCGCGATGGCCGTGTTTACTCCCACTACCTGTCCGACCATGTTGAGCAGCGGTCCGCCGGAATTTCCCGGATTGATTGCTGCATCAGTCTGAATAAAATTGATATTGCCGTTGACGTCGGTGACTGAGCGACCGACTGCCGAGACAATGCCTAGCGTCACGGAGTGGTCGTAGCCCATAGGCGAACCGATGGCGATGACAAATTCGCCGGGACGCAAGCCCGTAGAGGTGCCCATCTCGGCTGTAGGCAAGCCTTTTGCATTTATCTTTAAGACCGCGAGATCGGAAAAACTGTCCACGCCGATGGCGGTAGCTTCGAATTGCCGCTTATCGTTGAGCGTCACGTTTATCTTGCTCGCGCCTTTGACCACGTGCGCGTTGGTGACAATGTATCCGTCTTCGCGGACGATAAAACCAGTGCCAGTGTTGTGACGCTCCGGTCGCGGACCGCTGGGTGTGTCGCCTCCGCGCGGATTCATCTTTTGACCGTTGAAAAAGAAATCAAAGCCGTCAGGCAAATTTCCGAAAGGAAAATTGAAGCCATGCATGTTGCCCGGCATGATCGGCTGATTGACTTCGATGTTCACTATCGCCGGTGCCACACGTTCGGCGATATTGGCGATGGTCGTCGAGGTCAGAGGAACGCCTTGTTTGGAATCGACGGATTGTGCCACTGCTTGTGAGAGAAGTGCACTACCTGTAGTGGCAGCATGTGCGCGCGGTCCTGTGCAAGTCGTTTGTTCAACAATCGCCAGTCCAACTAAAACTGACGCTGCAATCGTAAGAGAGAAGCCCAGTGTTTTTTTCATAAGTCCTCGAAATTACCTGCCCATTCCCAATTGCTGAGCGGTTTGGAATACTTTTCCTTCCGTCAGGATCGAAGGTGCAATGATTACCTCGACTTGCTGCATCTCTGCCAAATTCGAGGCACCTAGTGTTCCCATGCTGGTTTTCAGTGCTCCAACCAGATTTTGCGAGCCGTCGTCAGTGCGAGCCGGTCCGGTCAAAATCTCAGCCAGTGTAGCTGACGTGCCCACCTTGATTCTTGTTCCGCGGGGTAAAACAGGGCTGGGAGTGGCCATTCCCCAGTGGAATCCACGTCCTGGCGCTTCTTTGGCGCGGGAGAAGGGCGAGCCGATCATGGCCGCGTCCGCTCCGCAGGCGATTGCTTTGCAGATATCTCCGCCCACGCTCATGCCACCATCGGCGATGATGGTCGGCGAGACGCCGTGTTTTTCGGCATATGTGTGCTTGGCCGCTGCGCAGTCCGCAATGGCTGTCGCCATCGGCACTCCGATACCGAGCACGCCGCGCGATGTGCAGGCGGCACCAGGCCCGACGCCTACCAGAATGCCGGCAACGCCTGTTTCCATAAGCTCCAGGCAAGTTTGATATGTGACGCAATTGCCGACCACGACAGGACAACCGATCTTGTGGGTGAATTTGTTCAGATTGAGGCTGGGCTGTCCCAGAGCGGATTTGTGCTCGAGCCCGGTCACTGTGGATTGAACGACAAGTACTCCCAGTCCGGCTTCAACTGCAATCGGACCATATTTTTCAGCCCAGTTGGGCGTCACGGAGGCAGCGACAAGCACGCCGCCATTCTTTATTTCTTCAATCCTCCTGGCGATCAGATGCTCTTGAACCGGTGCGGTATATAGCTTTTGCATGAGTTGCACAAAGCTGTCTTTGTCGCTATTTGCAATTTCGGCATAGGCTTCGTCGGTGTTTTCATACCTGGTCTGCAGACCTTGCAGGTTCAACACTCCCAGAGAGCCGAGCTTGCCCAGCGCGATTGCCATCTTCACATCAACGCAGCTGTCCATGGCGCTGGCGATGATGGGGATTTCCAGTTTGTGATAACCAAGTTTGACCGAGATGTCGCAGATTTCAGGATCGCAAGTCAGCGAACCGGGCACCAGGGCGATTTCATCGAAGCCGTAGGCGCGCCTGGTGCGCTTACCCAGCCCGATCATCATTCCGCCTTGTGCGAGCCTTTCCTGGTATTCAAGCGACTTGCTGCTGGTCATTTCGAACCGCCTTTGATTTCTTTGTAGGGGCGAATCCATGCTTCGCCCGTCTGTGGATTTCCTTGGCCGGGCGGTGCCTGGCATCGCCCCTACGAACCCCTGTGTCTGTACCTTTATGTCATGAACATCGATATAGGTGTATTCTTCTTTCTTAGTAATTAGTTTGCCACATAGCTTACCAGTCAAGTGCCAAGTCCTTTCTACTTTAAATCCACTTTGAGAGCGAACCTTCACAGATGAAACCACTTACTGTCATTGGGCTCAACTCCGGCACGTCCATGGATGGCATTGATGCTGCGGCTTTTCGGATAGAGCCGGTGGGCGCTGGCCATGTAAACGGGTCTGCCGATTCCACACCGGCTCTCAAATTCACAATGTTGGGCAGCACGCTTTATCCATTTGAAAGCAGGTTTCGCGAGCGCTTGATGAAACTTGTCGGCAAGGGGACAGCCACGCTTGAAGAGATGTGTTTGCTCAATGCTTCACTCGGTGAGATTTTTGCTGATGCAGTCTTGCGTTTGCTCAAAGAAAGCGGGTTGACGAAAGGCGATGTGGATTTGATCGGCTCGCATGGGCAGACGATCTGGCATTGCCCGGACGCTAAATCTTTATGGGGAACCAGCGCAGCCGGAACCCTGCAACTCGGCGAACCATCAGTGATTGCTCTGCGCACAGGCATTCCCGTGGTCGCCGATTTCCGCACGGCCGATGTGGCTGCAGGCGGACAAGGCGCGCCCCTGGTTTCCTTTGCTGATGCGGTTCTTTTCGGGCAAGACCACAAGGCGACAGGAGTTTTGAATATAGGCGGCATAGCCAACCTGACTGTGATCGACGATCACGGAAAGGCTGTCGCTGCC
The DNA here is from genome assembly GCA_044228145.1 of Obscuribacteraceae bacterium (SeqCode). GTDB lineage: Bacteria > Cyanobacteriota > Vampirovibrionia > Obscuribacterales > Obscuribacteraceae > QKMZ01. The sequence goes on along the minus strand of JBGAVL010000010.1, from coordinate 4,541 downwards.
TTCGATACTGGCCCCGGCAATATGCTCATCGATCGCGCTTGCCAGTTGTTTTTCGATTGCGAATATGACGAAGAAGGCAAGATTGCCGCCCGCGGAAAAGTTGTAGAGCCATGGTTGAAAGAGCTCAAATCGCACGCCTATTTCCAACGCCGCCCGCCAAAAACCACAGGCAGAGAGCTTTTCGGATTTGGCTATTTCGATCGGGTATTGGTTCCATATATCGAGCGTGAAAAGGTCGCCAAGGAAGATGTGGTGAAAACGCTCACCGCCTTTACCGCTTCTACGATTGCTGGCGGATATGGCGATTTCGTCAAGGAAACGACAAAGATAGAACGGCTGGTATTGGGCGGCGGCGGCACTTTCAATGATGAACTCGTCAAGCTGTTGAAAAGCTACTGGCCCAACGAGATAACCGTCGCCAGGCACGAAGACTACGGCATCTCCACCAAATACAAAGAAGCGCTGCTCTTTGCCCTGCTTGCCTACACCACCTACTTCGGCATTCACAACAATGTGCCTATTTGCACCGGTGCCACCCGCCCGGTTTGCCTTGGAAAGCTGGTCCGCGCCTGAATTGTAGGGGCGATGCCATACGTCGCGCTTGCAATTCAACCCCATGCCCGTACAATTCCCTCGCCGCTGGAGTAAAGCGAAATGCCTTCTACCGACACGGATCTAGTGTTGCATCTGCCGGAAGAGATCAATTACGAATGCACAGGATGCGGCAAGTGCTGCGGCGGCTGGTCGGTGCCGATGACGCAAGACGATTACGAGCGCATCGCCGGCGTAGACTGGAGCCAGTATGACGATCGCTATCAAATGCAGTCGCTGTTTCGCGAGTTGAAGCCCTATGAATCAGCAGGCACTCCGTATGCATACGCGATCAAAGAAGGCGGCGATGGCCACTGTCCGTTTCTCAAAGACAACCTTTGCTTCATTCACTCAAAGCACGGCTCTACTTTCAAACCTTCGATTTGCCAATTGTTTCCCTATTGCTTCAATGAGACTCCAAGCGGCATTTACGCGACCGTCAGTTTTGTCAGCATGGGTGTCGTCAATAATTCCGGTAAACCATTGACAGAACAGCGCGACTATCTCGAGACAAAGCTGCAAGAATTCAAAACGCTATTCCCCGATCATCACCCCAACTGGTCCAACCTGAAACTGGCTGTTGATAAGCCTCTCGAATGGGAGGAGTATTTGAAAATCGAAGAAGAAATGTTGAAAATCTGGAGCGAGCGCGAGAAGCCGCTCGACGATCGCTTTCTGGAAATTTCCGACATGCTCGTCTCCAAGTTTAAGGGCACGCCTGTGGTGCCGCCTGCAAACCCGGGCAGCATGAAGTCTCTCGACAAGAATCTTCTTGTTGCTTTATATAAGATCTACTTTCCCTCTAAAAAGCTTGGCCGGGGAGAAGGTGATTTTAATGCCGGTCGTTTTACTTATCAGATGGTGTTTGAAGGCATCTTTCCAGGGCTCAGGCTGCGGACGCCGACTAAGTCATTTAGCTTCGAAGAGCTGGCAAAAATTGAATTCCCTGCGGACAAAGACGTCGAAGACCTGATCTATCGCTACTTCCGCTCGCGCATATTCGGCAAACTCTACTTTGGCGCCGGCTTTGGGCAACTGAGCTTAATTACGGGATTTCATCATTTACTTCTTACATATGTACTTCTGAAAGAGAATGCGAAAGTAGTGGCACTGTCGCGTGGCGCGGGAATACCGAGCTATCTGGATGTAGTCGTGGCGGTGCGCACTCTGGAGAAACGCCTGGGTGAGACATCGGTAGGCGGGTATGCGGCTGCGGTTTTGGAACTGCTGCTCTTCAGTCCTGGCCGCATGCGGCGCATCCTCGCCAGCACCTGAAGCTGCCCTCGTAGATGGCGCATTTCATGTGCCTTTTGGGGACCGCTTTTCCATATAAGGAGCGGCGCCCTTCAAATTTCCTTAAATTCGCAAATGCCTGAATTGGTGGGTGATTTCAGCCTTGCCTCTTGGTCCAATTGTATTCCAGGCAACATTTCACTGGTTGACTTGCCTCTGGATATCTTGTAATCTAGCGCCACTGATTCCAAGAGGTCGCACTTTCCGCGACCCGTTTTTAAAGACCATACTTACTAACTTTTGAATAATCGAACTGGCAGGAGGTTCTCCATGAATATCATCCGTACACTTACTATGTCCGCTCTCGGTCTCTCTGTAGTCGCTGCACTCGCAACACCAGCATTCGCGCAAGCCGTAGGCGATCAATTCTCGTCAGCCGGCGAACAAGGGATGATGAGTTCTGTGGATGGTGGCAGCGCACAATCCAACACCGGATCGCAAACCAGACAAGAAGCCGACGCCACAGCACCGACATTGCAAGGCGCCACCAACGGAACAATAGGACCACAAGGCTCCGATGCCACCTACATTACCGGCGTCAACACCGCAGGTACGGTACGTGTAAACAACTTGGCCAACTTGGAAGCATTGCTCAACATCATCGCTAACGGTATGGAAATCCTGGGTATTGCCTGGGGCGGACCTACCATGATCATGGGCTTCATGCACATGGCTGCCGGCACACAAGATGCAATGAAGAAAGTACTCTTCGGAGCAGCTGGTGTGACAGGCGGATTGGCAACACCCGGTTGCATCAACTGGCTCGTTGCATCCGCTCGCGACGCCAACTTGTTCAGCTAAAGTTCTCTTCCTGCCCCATAGTGAATCAGTTGGAAGGAGCCGCAAGGCTCCTTTCGTTATGGTGGGTGCACCTGGCTGTACGTAAAATATTGCTCATAGGTGGTTTTATCGACGCGGATCAGTCAGAATGGTCGCTTGTAAGATTACCGAACTTGCCGTTTATGACAGCCTCAAAAACAGTGTTTTTCGCTGATAGATTCGACTTCCAGCGTCTTGTCTCCACGCTTTGCGTGTCGATGTATGCTGTCATATTTTTGGTGGGCTTCCTTGCTCTTCTGACCCATCATTCAAATTGGCAATTCCTCTACAACCAGTACGCCCTGACAGAGGAAGCAAACTTTCCAACGTGGGTAGCATCCATATTGTGGCTGTTGGTGGCGATTGTGTCATATATCGCCAACATCACGGACCGGGTGCACAATAGACCGAGCAAGATCTGGCTCCTCATCTCTTGTGCATTTCTCTATGCCTCAATGGACGAAGTATGCCGTCTCCACGAGCGCATTCCTGGCTGGCAGCGCTTCTATATCTTGCCCGTTATGATTGTTTTCACCGTCGGAGGACCGTTCCTGTGGAAGCGCTTGCGCGATGTTCCGAGGTCCGGCATTTGTCTTGTCGCTGTCGCTTTTTGCTATTTGATGTCTTTTGTTCTCGAGTACTTTGTGCAGATACCATCCTTGCGCTCATCTATTGCGGAATCAGGGTTTATTCGGAAATGGAATCTGGTCGAATTTTCTGAAGAAATGATCGAGCTTTTGGGTACTGCACTTTTAGTCCAAGTGCTTTTGAAATATAACCTATCTCGATGGAAGCTCTTTACCGTCCGTGAACCAGAGATAGCCGAGAATGTGTCATCTGCGCATCAGTAGTTGTGATGCGAAACGCCGCCAGATGTTTTGGTAATTTCACTAGTGCGGTTTTTGCACGGGGTTTTACTCTGCCATTGATGAGATTGCTTGCGCGTTTAGTTGCGTGTCGTGCCGACGCGATGTAAGCATTAGCGGCAGCGTCTTTGCCGGCTTGAGCAGACTCAATCGACCAGCCAAGCCATGTCCCAGCACGCTTCAGATTTTCCAGTGCCAGTGGAATTTCCGGAATTGCTTGCACACCGGTTGCGCCTAAAAGGCAATCGCAGTTTTGCAGCATAGAATCATTTCTGATCTTCCAAATCTTCGCTTTGCTCTTCCATTGTTCGAGCCTGGTTTTGAATTTCCGCTCCTCCGCGTCTCCCTCATTGTTCAAGGCTGTAACTAACTTTTCAGTATCCGAGGTGAGTCTGTTGAATGATGCAATTGACGCCAGAACGAGTGATTTGGTTGGGCAGCCTTCCCACTCTAATTGTTCAGCCTGTACTTGATCGCTTGGAGCAACAGGCGTTGCTGCTACCTCTTTTTTCGGTGCTTCCTTCTCACGCATTTGCTCGAAAATCTTCTGATTCATCGAAGTCTCAACGCACCCAATTAGAACGCAGATGAAGACGTAGTAGTAGATGATGCTCTTGGGTTTTGTTGTTTTCTTTTGCATGGATGCACCAAGCCCGAGCCTCAGAAATCGCTGTTGAAGCGCTTCCAAAGGCAGACGTCGCACGCTCCGCGTCTGGCAATCTCAATTGAGATTGCTCTGCGCGTTGCTATATTCCAACTCTAACATCGCATTGTTTTGTGCTTGTAAAGAGAAGTCAAGCCCGGCATGAGATTAGTGCAAGAAGTGTACTTCGGAGGCTGGTCGCGACTATTTGAGGCAGCTCACTCCTGATTAGACAGCTCCGAGTCAACGACCTCATATCCCATCTCTGTGGCGAGCTGCCTGGCGTAGTCCAATCCAATCATTTGATTGACGGTTCGCATCTGTTGCAT
>JBGAVL010000109.1:0-16898 GCA_044228145.1 Obscuribacteraceae bacterium (SeqCode) | reverse complement strand
GTCGTACCTTCCAAGGTGACTACTGCTTGTGCACCTTCGCTTCCGTTCACCGGTCCGCTCAGCATTAAGCGAGCAGTTTCTCCCGGCTTGTAGATAGCCTTGTCGAAGCGCAAGGACACCGGTTCGTTTTGGGCGCTTGCGCCGCTCAATACATACGGATAGTCGGGGCTGGCAATCCAGATGCTGGTTTGATCGCCAATTAAATTTCCTGCATTGTCTGATGCTTTTGCGGAGACGTAATAGGTGTCGGTTGGAAATTGATTTTTGATGATGAATGTGGCGTGTGCCTTGCCGCTTGCATTTGTCGTTTGCTTAGCCTCGACAAGCACGTCTTCTTTTCTGTAGGATTCTGATTGGGCATCCCAGGCAAAACGGCTCAGCCGGACGGTCACGTCCTGGTTGGCGACTGGCTTGCCGTCATAGTCGACCGCCTCGATGTCGGCTGTCAAATTGTCACCGACTTTCGCCACATATGAGCCGGGCGTGACAAAGAGGCAGAAATTGCCGGCCGAAACTTTAGCTGTGCCAGAGCTGACAACAGTCATGCGACTGATGTCTGTGACTTCGGCTTCGATCTTGTAATTTCTGTCTCTGTATTCGCTCGAGTTGGGATGGCTGCCGATCGGCTCAGCCTTCTTCGTCTCCACTTCCACTATCGCTTCGCCGTTGTCGTCTGTCGTGACTGTGCCTTCCTCGACATAGTCGCCGCCGTAATCGTAATACTCACTGTCTTCGGAATTATCCCAATCGTCGAAGAATGAGTAATAATCAGGGCGTGCTTTCAAATTCCATCTCGACGACCAGTCTGTGGACGAATAGATTGAGTACTTTACTTGTGCATTTGCTACAGGACCGCCGAAGAAATAGGTGGCATGTATTTTTGCCTTCACCTTCTGTCCGGCCACATATCTCGGCTGAAGCGGCTTCACTTCGACCTGATATTCAGGTTTTCTGTACTGTGCAACCTCGAAATTTTCATAAGCAACCGTGCCATCCGGATAGGTGATGTTTATCGAATAAGCGCCGGTTTTTCCGTCTGCCGGTATGGAGTAAAGTCCATGGAATGTGCCATGGTCCGAGGTTTTGATTTTGCCGTTGAAAAGCTCTTCGCTTCCCGGGTCTTCAATATGAACCTTCAATTCCAAATTCTTTCCGGGGTTCTTGAATCCGGACGGACCCACTGCCCGTGCGATGCCTTTGAAGTTGACCGTCTGGCCAAGGCGGTAGACAGGGCGATCTGTATAGAAGTAAGTTTGCATTTTATCGGCAGACGAGCGCCAATAATTCATGGCGCCATAGGCAAGGTTGTTGCCGAAAGCGCCGAGAATCATAGTGTTGAAACTCGACTGTGCCTTGACTGATGGCGGCAGAGCGCATTCGACAAATCCGTCGTCACCAGTTGTGCCGGCAACCAGCGCTTTGGCTTGCTGCTCTCTGTCCTTGCCTTCGTAGATGCTTATTTTTGCACCGCCCACGGGTTTGAGCGTATTTAGATCGATAGCGCGCACCAGTGTTTTTTCAGGAGCCTGCCAGACGACAAGACCAATGTCTGAAACGTTGAACCAGTGAATATCGCGCGTATGTTTAGTGGAATTGACTCCCTGCGCTTCTCCATACACCATGTAGTCGCCGGGCGGCAGCGGTTTGTCGAGCTGAAATTCAGCGCGAGAGGAATCATTTTCATCTTGCTCTAAGTCGCGAGAGAGAACTGCCACTGGTTTTTCATTTGCAAAAGGCTGTGAGAATTTCTTCTCGTTATTGCGATACAGATCGAGGCTGTTGCTCAATTCGTATCCCCATTTTTCAATGGTCTTTTCTCGCGCCAGTTTGAGGATGTCTGTCTTGTAAACGCTCATTTTGACGCGCTTGGAAGCAGTGGCATTGGCCCAGAAGCGAGGCGGTTCTTTGGTTGTGAACACGCGCATGTTGGAAGCAATACTGAGGCTCGGTTCAATTAAAGAGAGGTGAACCGATTTGGCAATTCTTGTTGTTTTTCCATCTTCTACGAAGACGCCATTGACGTATTCGGTGGCATATCCGGTGGCACGCAATTTGATCTGGTACTCGCCTTCCGGCAGCTGGTCGATGCGGAAAGTGCCATCCTGATTGATCCAGACGCCTCTTTCGACTTGCGGCCCGTTGCGCGGACCATAAGCCATCGCGTATACCTTATTGCCTTTCAAATCATAAGCTGACAGGCCGAATCCCCTTTCTTCAAGGTTGATTTGCCCGGCTACCGAACCGACCGGATGTTCGAGATACATTGCCAAAAGCGCCAAAAGCAGAATCTTTACTAAGATCAAATTCCAGGCAGTGAATATGCCGCGAGTTTGTTTTTTTGTAAGTATTTTAATTGTGGAAGACATCGGCGGTAATCCTGTACATTTGGCAACGGGACTTTACGGGAATTCCTGCTTTCAGTTTGCATTGCACCAGCTGGTAGTGCGCGTCTACGCATTCGCCGGGCAGAAGCACGGCGGCACGCCCTCCTTGTCTGACAAAGAGTCCGTGGCGAATTGGATTGATCTCGCGGATGCTTTCGATTGGATCCACGGATTTGACGACAGTGACCTGTGCTTTTAGTTGATCGACTTCGCTGCGTTTTACTTGTGCGAATCGATACTCTTTATTGAGAGCCGCCTCTGTGGTGTATACGGTAGAGGCGATAAGATCGGCGTATTCAGGGCTAATAGAGCCCCAGCATGCGCGTGTCTTTCCATTTTTGGACAGAGTGACGAAAACACCTCGCGGTTTCCCTGCCACTTTTCCCTGTGAAAATTCTTCAGTAAGTTGAGTCAGCGATTTGCGTTTTCCGTCCGGCAGAAAATGATTTTCTACAGTTTTCATGGCGATTTCGTTGAGCTTAACTGTTTTCACTCTTTGCTCCGCATCCGGTTGCGCCGTCGCCAGTGCAAATGGCGACGCGACAAAGAGTGTGCTGCTAAAAGCAGCAATAAAGGCGGCAAGACGCATCAATTTACCTATACCAGAGCCTACCAGAGCCTACCAGAGGCTACCAGAGCCTACCTTGAGTTGCTGGAAGAAATTCACAGAGTTTCTTTCTTTCAACCATTATCATCCCTGACCTGTAAACTTATACAGGCGCACAGGTTGCAAAGCTGTGAAATGATTGTGATGGCTTTGTAAAACCGACAACTATATAGGCATTTAGGCGACTTGGCTTCCGATTCATCCGATACCGGCAATTCCATCGGCAGGCGCGACTTCTTGAAGTCGATGTTAGGCCTGGGCGGCATTTTGGAAGTTTCCGAGGCGTCAGCAAAACCAGCCGCTGGGCGCACAATCTTTTTCTGGTCGGATTTGAAGACCGGGCAGGTTGGTTTTCCCACGGGCTTTATGGTGGAAGCGGGGCTGCCCGGCTCCGTCATGAAGATCGTGGCTGCCGCAGCACTGCTTGAAGAACGTTTGATAAGCCCCAATGAAACCATCGACTGCAAGGGACACGCCACCATTCAGGGGCGGAAAATAAATTGTCTCGTTGCACATGGAAAAGTCGACGCAGTGCATGCGATCGCCCAATCTTGCAATGTGTATTTTGCCACTGCTTCGAAAAACATGAGTCAGTCTCTCTTTCTCTCCTATGCCTCGAAGCTCGGCCTGGATTCATCCGTGGGCTCCGTAAAAAGCGGGTTGTTTCCCAAGCCGGACAAATCCACCGCCTGGCCTTATGTACTCGGGCTCAGCCCTCACTTGCACCCGAATGGACTTCAACTGATGCGGTTGAGCGCCATTGTCGCCACTCGTGGCGACGTACCGCATCTTCACAGCGCAGAGGAGAATGCACTGGGAAAACCTCGGCTCAAGATTGAATTTTCAGATCTGACCTGGGGGCGACTGCAGCAAGGAATGGAATTAGCCGTCAGGGAAGGAACCGCTCACAAACTGGACCCGAGCCACAAGCTGCATGTTGCAGCCAAGACAGGAACGGCACCCTCTGGAAAGAAATTTCAGTCATGGGTGACTGGTTATTTCCCTTCGGAGAGTCCGCGCTATGCCTTTTGCCTGGGTGCGACCAGTGGCACCAGCTCTGAGGTAGCCGTGCCAAAAGCAAAAGAGTTTCTCTTCGCTACAGAATGGCCGTAGTCATATATAGATGGCGATTTCCTGTTTTGCAAAACTAATTCTCTTGCTCGCGCTGATTTTTCTGGCTGTACCCGGCGCGCAGGCAAACCCGTCTTCTCTCAATGTAATGCTTTTTCAATCCCGCCCACGCCTGGATTCGGTTTTTGTCCGAGCCCCTTTTGTAATGGTCAACCCGATTAGAGCCGTATACAAAGAAGGGCTCTATGAAATTACCGATGCAGGCAATGGCGTAAGATTCAAAAAGGTGGGCGGTTGCACTCAGAGAGAAAATATGCGTGCACCATATGTGGTGCTGTCGGACAGGTCCGGAGCCACGATCGAAATTGGTCCTGATACCGCTCATATGCGGAAATACTATGGATCGCTGACGGTAAGCAAGAAAGCTGGCAAAGGCAAGAAATCCGCCGGACTGTCGGTTCTCAATCTGGTCGATTCCTTCAATTATGTTGCCTCGGTAGTTGGAGGAGAGACCACTGCCGCTTTTGGCAAAGAGGCGCTGAAGGCGCAGACCGTCCTTGTTTATACGCGCTTGTCACCGAAGGGCAAGCATCCGACAGTCAAAGACACGACAGACGAGATGGTTTATCTCGGTGCGGAGCACGAGCGCACTGAGGTAATCGATGCCGTAAACGAAATCGACCGCTGCCGGCTCCTTTACCGAGAACGTCCAGCCCAGGTGTTCTTCCATGCCTGCTGCGCAGGGAGGACAAGCAAAGGCGCCGACATTTTCGGCGCAAGCGCCAGATCACTCACGTACTTGCAATCGGTGCCCTGCAATTACTGCAAAGGCTCGCCGCTTTATGGAACAACAGTCAAGCAGATTCCGGCTTCTGTATTTTCCGGTCAGATTTCAGAAGGGGAGCCGAAAGTGCTTAAGGTAGACGAGGCAAAGCGAATTGTCAGTGCCGAAATTCGCAAAGGGGCGCGCCGGGAAATTTTGAGCGGTTATCAGCTCTGGCTCAGAATTGGGCAAAGGCTGGGCTGGGATAAAGCGCCAGGCACCCGCTATCAGATAAAACAGTCGGCAGACGGGTACACCATCACATCATCGGGCGGCGGTCATGGGGTGGGACTTTGTCAGTGGGGAGCCCAGGGGCTGGCCAGACAAAAGAAGTCTTATGTGGAGATTCTCCAGTACTACTTCCCCGGCACCAGCGTGGAAAAGCGCTAGAGACTGTAGTTGCTGGGCGCAGGAGCGATGCCCCGCATCGCCATCCTTTCCAAACAAGCCAGGGAGAAGCATGGCATCGCCCCTCATTTACACATGAAAAGCAGGCGACGTTCTGTTAGATTATCTGTTTCCGCTGTTTTTCGGCTTTAAAGAAGGAAACGACCCATGCAGTCAAGAGTTCGAAAACTCGCATCCCACAAGGCAGATCAGTTTCAAGAGTCCGTGATCCGGGAGATGTCGAGGCTTGCCGCCCGTTACAAGGCGACCAATCTCGCCCAGGGATTACCCGATTTTCCCTGCCCGGAAGAGTTGAAGCATGCTGCAAAAGAGGCGCTCTTCGATGACGTCAATCAGTACGCCATCACCTGGGGTGACAAACCGCTGCGCGATGCCCTGGCGGAAAAGCACGAGCGCACCACCGGTCTGAAAGTGGATCCCGAAACTCAAATCACGGTTGCCTGTGGCGCCACGGAAGCCATGGTCGCCACTATGCTGGCGCTTGTCGATGCCGATGACGAAGTGATTGTTTTCGAGCCCTTCTATGAAAATTACGGACCTGATGCCATCCTATGTGGTGGCAAGCCGCGTTATGTTTCCATGCATCCTCCCGATTGGACATTCGATGTAAAAGAGCTGGAGAAAGCGTTTAACGACAAAACACGCGCCATTATTCTCAATACGCCGCACAATCCTACAGGTAAGGTTTTTACCAGAGAAGAGATGACAGAGATTGCTCGGCTCTGCCAGAAGTGGGGCGTGCTGTGCTTCACTGATGAAATTTACGAGCACATACTTTATGACGGTGCTAAGCATGTGGCAATTGCGTCACTGCCAGGCATGGAAGATTTGACCGTGACGATTAACAGCCTGTCCAAGACTTATAGCGTGACCGGATGGCGTGTAGGGTGGGCTATTGCTCCGGCCGAGTTGACTTTGCCGATTCGTAAGGTGCACGATTTCCTGACTGTCGGCTCACCGGCACCACTTCAAAGAGCAGGCGTGAGCGCCATCAAAATGGGACAGAAGTATTACGACGAGCTGGCTGTCGAATACGAAGGCAGGCGCGCCTATATGTTGGAGACGCTGGATATGTGCGGTATCAAGTACTTCAAGCCGCAAGGGGCATATTACGTTTTCAGCGACATCAGTGAGTGGGGTTATGGAACCGACATGCAGTTCACCGAATACCTCGTCAAAGAAATCGGTGTGGCAGTCGTCCCCGGCGCCAGCTTCTTCGGACCATCTGACCTTGCCCGACGCTATGTTCGCTTCTGTTTCAGCCGCAAAGAAGAGACGCTTGTAGCGGCGCGCGAGAAGCTATTGAAATTGAAGAAGAAAGCCTGACAGAATCAAAATCCGGAGGTCTAAGGCGTCCAGCTCGGTATCAGGGCTGCGATGAAAATGACCTGGCAGATTGCTGTGATGATAAGCAAAATGCCGGACGGCATGAACTTTTTCGTCTTTTGCAGCCTGACTGCAAATACAGCATCGAGTGCGCCCGTTACTACGATCGCGCCGATCAAAGAATTTTGTGTGTTTTGGGAAAAAATCAAGAAGCAGCCAATCATTGCCACTGCCGATCCAACCCCGGCAATCAATGAAGCTTTGCTTTTGCCTTTGACAAAGCCCATAATGCCGCCTAAGAGCATCAACACGGCATAAATCGGCATCGTGTATTGGGCTACTGAGAGCATTTTTTTTCCTCTTGATTGCTTGGCTTGCTGGTGGGCCGCTTAATGAATTATTGCACGATAAGCAAGCGCCGGGTTTAGCCTTTGCTCAATCCGGTGGGAAGCCAAGTGTTGAGATCGAGCATGGCAGCCTGGCCTAGCCGCCGGAAGAACGAGCGGGCGCAATTTCTTGCCGCTTCTCGCCAACAAGTTCAAGCTCTCGCTCGTCTTCTCTTTCAAATTTCAAGTCTTCGCCGTCTTCATAACGTTTCGCAGTCCAGGTGCCTGAGCCGTCGCCTGGTATGTTCCAGCGACCCATGAGCGTCTTGCCGTCTTCGCTCATGGTGCCTTGATAGTGCACTGCGTGCATGGTGCCGGCTTGATAAGTCTTGGTGAATTTCAAGTGTGGGTAGAAGAATTTGCCTGCGACGACTGCTTCTCCCAGGCTGCCGTCATCGAGGATATTGCCTTCGACAATGCCGTCGACATCGATGAAAACAGCCTCAAATCCATGTGCTTCGCTGCTTCCGGGATAGAAATACCTACCCCGCCAGCTTCCCTGAATACTGTGGCTGCTTACCATTTTTACGGCTAATCTTTTCTAAGTGCGAATTTGTCTATTACCTTGCCCTGGTCGGAAACCTGCGCGACCGTCAACTTTCCGCCGTCTACGTTGCACACTGTATAAGAATGGCAATCGGAAATCGTCTTGAGAAGAAAATCGCCCATGCGGTTGATTTCTTTGTTGTCGGTTGGGCTGTACAGGCGTGCTCCGCCTGCGCCTGTGACGATATGGATGATGCCATTCGGATTGCTGTTTGTCGTTGAGTCCCAGGTCTTGTCCAGAGTGATGGTACCGTCTACGGTGCCATCGAGATTGATCTTGCCTGTGCTTGGCTGAAAATGGAGAGGGAAGGTTCTTTGATAGTTGTGGGCATGACCTGCAAAAACAATGTCCACGCCTCCCTTTTCCAGCGCATCAACAATCAAGCGCATACGCTGTTCTTTTAAATGATAGATATCGGTGCTGAATGCCGGTTGGTGAAATGTGGCAAACTTCCATTTTGCCGATGCAGCTCTGGCCAGATCATCACTCACCCATTTGCGCAAATCCGGATTCGACCAATCCATGTAATAGTTGCCGTCCAGCACAATCCAGTGCGTGTTGCCGAAGTCGAAAGAGTAATTGGCAATTTGTGGAAAGCGTTTGCCGGCACCTTGTGCAAATGCTGCCAGCCTGGAAGCATTGCCTAGGATCGGGCATACATTCGGGCCCTGAAAATGTGTGAGCGGCCCGTTCAAAGGAACCGACCAGACGAGAAAGTAGCTGAGCGCGTCTTTCATGCGATCTAAATTGGTCGGTGAAAACATCACGCTCTGGGCGATGTCGTGGTTGCCTATTACCGGAGCGCATAAAGTTGAGCGCATGATCGGCGCTCCTGCTGTCTCTTTCGATTCGTCTGCGTTGAATATCGGAAAGAAACGAGCCAGATAATCCGACAGCAAGCCCATGTTATAAACCAGGTCTCCGGGCATCACCCAGAGATCGGGTGATTCTGAGTAAATGCGCTGAGCAATGCGGCGCTGCCCGAGACTGCCGGCACCAAGATCTCCGGCAACGACGAATTTAAATGGCTGATCTTCTCGTACTTGTGCTTTTGCAGTCGTCGAAAAGATTTCCATTCCGTCTCTGAAGATGCGGTAGCTGAAAGGTTTTCCAGCCGGCAAGCCGGAAACGGTGGAAGAATAAAGTGTGATTGCTTCGGCTTGTCTCTCTTCAAGAATGCTCTTGACGAAAGGCGTGCCTTTCTTCCAGCCCTTTGTAGAGGCTGACTTATACTCGAGCGCCCACTCGTGCTTGTCATTGCGAGCAAGAAAAAGGATATCGTGGCTGACTTCAGAGTCTTCGATCTTGCCCGAGCCGAGTTGTATATAGGGCTTGGCAATGAAAATCTCAGGAGCCGGAAAGTAGGCTTTTATTTCCTGGCTGACTGCGCACACTGCCGCCAGCGCCATCAAGGAGGCCAGAGCCAGATTACGGACAAATAGGTGCTTGCGATTTTTGCTTAGAAAAACTTGCCGTTTCATTTGACCAGGTGACTCCGGGTTTCCCAATATAGCTAAACTCTATAGATTGTTCATGATCACAACAAATATCGCATTAACGCGACTGCTTTCGCCTACCTCTCTTCGTATAAACTAGTCCAAGTGAGGTTTTGGTGATTTACAAACCTGTAAGAGGAAGCTTTGGTTTTTCTATGTCCGGTCTGCAAGGTTGAGAACAGGCAAAATGCCAAATTTTGCCGCCGCTGCGGCCGTGCGCGCCTGGAGCTGGAACAAGCCGGACAGGACGGCGGGTCCCCTGAATCGATTGAATCAAATGTTTCGACCGAACACGCCTCTGTCAAAGAAGTTTACGTTCCTACGTCGGCGGTTGTGGCTTCCTTTGAAGACGAGAGCTTCGAGCCCATCGATGAGACCTCGCCGCAATGCTCCGCCTGCTGGGCGAAGCTGAGGCTGACCGACAAATACTGCTTCGGCTGCGGAGAACCTCAACCCGAGCGCAGCCTCTCCCATTTGAAAACTTGCATACAGTGCCAGGCAATTCTTCCGGTTGGCGCCAACTTCTGTTTTTCCTGCGGTTCGGAAGTGAGTTCGTCGCAGAGACGAAACGTGCGCTCGCCTGTAGAGCTTTTCACGGACGAAAATTCCGAGTTTTTTCCGCGTTTTGAAGCATAATCAAGCACCTGCCTTGAGACAACCGTGAAAACGACGTGCCTGTGCCAGTTTGTGCGTCTGGTGGAAATTACTTACACACTTTTGAGGAAGCGCTTGTGTCAATTTACACCGGCCTTAAGCACAACTAGGATCGAGATATCAAGCTTTGAGGTGTCCGTCTTAGATGTTTCCATTCTTGTCTTCTAAAATCGTCCTGGTGCAGGCTCTTATCTCCACCGAGTTGTTGTGTTGTGTCTTCTATTTGATTCAATGGTTGTTCGCCGACTACATCATTTCCTCTCGAGCTCGAGAAAACATGAAGGAGCTGGGTGATTTGCTTCTAGCATCGACGCTTTTGCTTTTCATCACTAGTTGTCACTTTCCGTACGCGGACCCTCTGGTGCGTACAGCTTCGTGTGCAGCCAGGCAGACGGTTGGGTATTTGCGCTTTGAAGCTATCCATGTATACAAATTCTGTGCTGCGGAGATTGCCGGCGTGGGAAAGCGTGGACTTATTGCGCAGATGGAAAGTCTCCTTTGAAAAATTAGGCGGCATTATGCCACCACAAATGGTGCTGAAAGGCTGAGCATGTTCAAAAGCAGATCGAGTTGACGCAGGTTAGAAAGCGAAGTCGTGCCTGGCTTGGACTGTCATTGAACTTTCTCGACGAAGTCGAGCCCCAGCATCTTTTCAGTGCCGCTTTGAAACTCGACGCATAGCAATGTTCCGAGTTCGTCGTGATAAGTAGCGATGCGGTAAATAATGCCGGTACCGAACTCTGCGTGCTTAACACGCTCACCGATGCTTACGCTTTCACCATTGGGCAAGCTAACCGGTTCCGGCAAATGCTCTGGTAGTTGCATCCCCATTTCAATCTGCCGAGTTTTACGGTTCTTCTTATCCAAATTTTTCTATCCGGCGCTATTTTGAATCAGCGATTAAGCGGTTGCCTTGTTCGAATCGGTGTCAGACTGAGAGCTTCTTATGACGTTCTTTCTCGCTTCTGCTTTTTTTTCCATTCTCTTCGGATTTCTAAAGTAAAAGTCAAGAATGTCTTCCACCGCTTCTTCTGGCGTACTCCACTCATTTAGAAAATCACCTGGGCCTGGACCAGGGCAGTATTCTTCAGCAAGAACGAACCATTTGCCCTCGTCCGAAAAAAAACGAATTGGAGGTGCGTCAAGGTCGATGCGTTCGTCTCCCAGTCCAATGGAAGTTTCATATCCGGCAATTGAATTTCCTTTGACATCAATTGGTTTACCAACCACTACGTGATCAGGCCAGATGTGCGTAGATGCCCAGGGTGCAGATACAAACAGCCCGGCTGAGCGAAGCTGCTGTATGTGGTTTTGTGGAATTTTAGCCATCTTCTTACTACCTTTGTTTAGTCTCGAAATACTGAAAGTCCTGACCAATAGCGGAGGAAGTCATCTCGAATCATCTCATACTTGGTTCCTTCTGCCGGATCCCGAATTATCAGGTTGCCCAATTCATCTAGCCCATCAACGACCACCGTGTGTCCAAGTTTCATGCGACGGAATCGATGCCCTACCGGTTACGCAAGACATGCACTGAATAGTAAGCATGCGTTCGTCACTCAGTTGGATGCGTGATTTGGATAATGAATTCTAAACGGCTGAATTACATGCTCTTCCGGTAGTAGCATCCATGCCGATTTCGTCAGCAAAACTTTCTGCTCGATCAAAAAGACGTGATCTTGCAAAGTATGATGAATAGTTGGTTTAAAGAGTTTGCCGAGAGCCGGGATTGAACCGGCGACACAAGGATTTTCAGTCCTCTGCTCTACCGACTGAGCTACCTCGGCATAAAGTCGGTTTCAACCTCCGCCTCAGACATCAAAATAGTCCCCAGCGGAGGAGAGAAGAACTCAATATATCACATGAGCAATTCGTGGAGGCTCGTCAATAGGTCGGATGACTTGAAACTCAATAAGGGCTGTTTGTCTGCATCACATAAGAGCGGTTGTAAAGGCCGGCGATGCGAAGACCTTCGGTCTCTTTGCGAACCAGTAAGTCCATGACGATCTGATGTGTGACAGGGCGAACCGTGGACTGTTGCAGGACCAGTGTGCCGGTCATCGCTACAACTATGCTGCCGTCCGGGTTGAGTGCTTGTGGCTGTACTGAAATCGGCTGAAAAGCCCCACGCAGTTGCCCGGAAGCTATTGCCTGGGCGATGTCGGGACTCCAGAAATTGCTTTCAAATGCTTGCTGCGCCTCCGGCGTCATCCATTTTGCCGCTTCCTTGTGGCTCTGTGCTGCAGTGGCAGTGTTGTAGTCCATGGCACCGCCCATCCAGAATTTGACGAATTGATCGGCCAGCTTGGGGTCGACCTGATTGGGGTTGGGCGCAGCTTGAGCCCCTGGCACTGTTTGAGCTCCTGGCGCCACGCCTCCCCCGGGTGTCGACCCTTCCGGGTTTGTTGCTACTCCCTGGGTCAGCTGTCCCTGCCCCACAGCTTGAGCTGATTCGGGTGGAGCATTGACGGCATTGCTGCCATGGCCGGGCGGTTTTTCGTCATTGCCTACGTTAGGAACCACAAAAACGGCTAGAACGCCAAGAATGACAAGCCCCATCAGGATCTTGTCTTGCATAATGCGTGTGATGAGGGCGCGGACAATTTCCTGGATCATTGCAGGGGTTGGTCGCTCCTTTGCGAGCTCTCGAAGGCGTTCTCTGGTCGGTAGTTGTAATGCCATACATTGATTGTGCTTATATTTGGCGGAAAATCAACTACGGTGGTGGGGATCTTCCCACTATTTCCTGTCTATTTTGCCGATTGTGGGCGGAAATAAAGCGTTAGAGGCAGACTTCCTTCGCCTTTACACTGACGTACGGTCGAATTTGATAACCTGCCTGTAATACAATGTTGCAGGCGAGCGCGCGAGTTTGGAAAGGTTAGAACTGTGGGGAATGATGCCTGACGACGAAAGCGACAAGAATGCAGAGTCATTAGAGCAGCAAACCATTCCCTTTGATGGTTCGGCGCAAAAGACCTTGCCCGTTGTCACCTCAGGGGGGCGCAAGTACGTCGCCTACACTGTCAAATTGCCGTCTGAACAATTGGCTGCGCTGCAATCCATTTGGCTCGAATTGAAGCGCTTGTACGGACCGCACTCTCCGGACAAGAGCGGCATGATTCAGCAAGCCATCACGGATTGGCTTAAGAAGTGGGATGGCCCCGATCGTCAGAAACTCTTGCAAGACCTTTTGGAAATCCGCGAAGACACCCGAAAGCGGCAATACAAGAAAGACTGACACCATATTTGGTGAATTGCTTCGTCTGCTGCTGCGGCTGCCTTCAAAAGTTGTTAGCTGAATTATGTGCTCAATTTCAGTTTTGAAGAAGTTTCGTTAGAAAACGCTGATTTAGGCCTTTCTTGAACACGGTTTTAATTACAAAACCACTTGCAAACTGGTTATAGAACTATGATCAGCCTATGCATCCCCCGGTGTTTATTCCCCTTTTGATCGCTGCGGCCATGATTATGGTTTGTCTTTTTGCGGGCGGAAATACGCCTCTGGCGTTCTTCCAGCAATGGCAGCCGGCCACCATCTACAATGCGATTCAACTATTTCTCTGCACGTTTGTAGCGGCGGCAATCATCCGCACACACTCGCAAGACAGAGCGCATTCTGCGTCTGTAAAGCTCTTCTGGTGTATCGTCAGCGGCGCGAGCATGTATTTTGGCCTGGATGAACTGTTTCAGTTTCACGAGAATTCCGGTCCCATCGCGCAATTGCTGCACGAACTTTTCGGACAACCAGGAACACGCCCTTTTGTGGCTGGTTTTGAATTGCCTTCCTACAGTGCACTGGTAGGAGTTTGCTACGCTGTTTTTGCCGCCGCTATCGGTCTTTTATTTCGCCGCGAAATTCTCGCTCAATCGTCCACTGCATCGATGTTCGCTATGGCAGCACTTTTGCTTTTCGCAGGACAGTTGATCGATCCGCAACTCTTGCACGAACTCGGCAGTCAATATGGCGTAAATGTCGCTCAAGACGATGTTATTCTCACGGTCATAGCGCAGTCTCTCAAAATAGCAGGATGCGCAACTGTACTGGGAGCTTTGATGCAAACGCTTCTGGCCAAACGGCAGAAGGTTTCCATTGAGAAAATGCTTTCCGGATTGAAAGACAAAAGTACAAAAGCTGCTGATTCTGCTTTATCCGGTTCGCGAGTTTAGGCTCTCATAGCGCACTGCCAAGCAAGACGTGCGTGGCTGCTTGGCAAAAACCTGCTCAGCCGAAACGCTCTATTCGTGTTTCAAATGGTGTTTCAAATAAATGCCGAACAGAACCAGCCCGACGACGACAATGGCAACGTCGAATTTGTGCCACAGGTCAACGAACATTTCCATGTTCTGGCCAAATTTGATGCCGACCCAGGTGAGGAAATAGCACCAGATCAAAGACCCGATGAAGGTCGAGGCGACAAACATCCAGAAGTGGGCTTTGAGCACGCCGGCTGGAAATGAGATGAATGTCCGCACTACAGGCAGCATACGGCAGATAAAGAAAGTAATGTCGCCGTACTTATTCACCCATTTGTCGGCTAGATCGAGGTCCTTTTCCTTGAGCAGGAACCACTTTCCGTATTTCTTCAAAAATGGGCGGCCGCCGTAGAGCCCTAGAAAGTAGGACGGAATAGAGCCGAGAACACAGCCGACAGCGCCTGCCAGGGCGGATAGGTGAATGTCCATTTTGCCTTCGTTTACGAGAATCCCGGCCGTTGGCATGATTGCTTCACTGGGCAATGGGATATTGGCCGATTCGATTGCCATCATGACGACGACGCCGAGGTAGCTCCAATTTGCTACTTGATCTCTTATCATCTGCAGGATTGGGTCGATAAATTGGTGAAGCACGGGACGTCCTCTGGCACTGAATGTAATGATCCGATCTTACAAGGACGGCTGCGGGCAAACATTCCAACTGCCTAATGCTTCCGCTTTCTGCATTCTTGCGAGTTTGCCCCGGGTGCCGAAAGCAGGCCCTTTGGTTGCTTGTTTGTGTGTGTTTGGCTATGCGTCTTGCGCTCTTGATAACAGTGCGCTGCCCTTGTAACTCCAGATTACGGGCAAAGGGTGAAACCCATAAATTAGGTTTAGAATTCTCTTACCGACTTCATTTTAGAGCCGGTAGGCTGTGATGATTTGCTCGCTTTCCGGAAGGTCTGATGTCAACTTCTGATTCGAAGAATCGCATCGATACCCTTTATTTCACGGTGTCCACCGCCGGTCACGTCGATCATGGCAAGACCAGCCTGTTACGCGGGTTGACCGGAATCGATCCGGACAGATTGAAAGAAGAGAAAGCCAGACAGATGACGACTGATCTCGGCTTTGCCCATCTGCGGCTGCCCGCTCAAACTGTGAAGCAGAGCCGTCCCCAGGTCGACACTGACATTGTCGTCAGTTTTGTCGATGTGCCCGGGCACGGAAAGTTTTTGAAAAACATGCTTGCCGGTGTGGGCGGACTTGATATGGCACTGCTGGTGGTGGCGGCAGACGAAGGCCCGATGCCGCAGACGGAACAACATGCGAAGATTTTGAGCGCGCTGGGCATCAGCCGCGTGCTGCTTGTCGTCACCAAATGCGATATGGCCAGTCCGGCACAACTCAGTGATGCAGTCTCTCGATCGAAAGAATTATTGCAGAGAGTGGAACTTACTCTTGTCGATGTCGCTGAAGTTTCCAACGTCACCAAAGCCGGCTTCCCGGATCTGATCGAAAAGCTGGTAAACGCGCTTGTGGACGCAGGTGAAAGAGAGAGCGCTCGACTGAATGCGCCGCCGTTTTTACCTATTGATCGCGTTTTCTCAATTGTCGGCTATGGCGTCGTCGTGACCGGCACTCTTGTAAAAGGTGCTATCGCCCAGGGCGATAATCTTTTGATCGAACCGGGAAACATCAAGGCCCGCGTGCGCGGATTGGAAACTTTCAACACCTCGGTAGCCAGTGCAACCGCCGGTCAGAGACTGGCTATCAACTTTTCTTTGAAGGAAGGCAAGGCCCTGGCGCGCGGGCAAGTGGTTGTCGGCGAGCAATGCTCTCCGACCAGTACTTTGATCGTAGAACTCGGACAACCTGGTGTAAAACTTGAGGAGAACTTTCGAGAGCATGTGCTCGGACAACCGTCCAGAATTTATCATGGAACAGCCGAGTGCCGGGGGGCGGTTAGATGGATGGAAGACCTGCCTGCGGAGGCGAACGGCAAGAGAGCTTTTATAGCCCAGATTACGCTCTTTGATCCACTTATTGCCGAACCGGGCGATCGATTTGTTTTGCGATATGGAGATGATGGTTTGGCAGGCGGGAGAATTTTGATAACTTCCAGACCGCGCTGGATTACCCGTGAGCGTTTAGTTGGTCTGGCAAAACTCCTGGCGTCCAATTGCAAAAAAGAAGCAGCTCTGGAATTTCTAAAAGCCAATCCACAGGGGCTTCTAGCCGATGCGGCCTTCGGGTGTTTGTTGCCGCCGTTATCGCTTCCTTCTGTAATTTCCGAATTGATCGATGCGCACAAGCTGACGCGCCTTTCTACTTTTGTCCTGTCTCCCGAGACGCGCAAAAATCTTTTCGATCGGCTCGTTGCCGAAGTCGAGAAAGCGGCACAGAGAGGAAATGATTCGTCATCCGATGTAAGGAACTCTCAAGAGGCTCTACGCAACAAGGTTTTAGCTGGGCTGGATCGAACTGCTTTTCAAGAAATCGTGAAGGAAGCGATTGAGAAAAAGCTTGTAATTCGGCAGTCGGAGAAATTATTGCCGGCAAAGGAAGAACTTTTGCAAGCGCCCGATGAAGTGATATTGTTGTCCGAGAGGGTTTTACCAATTCTGAAAGAGCATATTTGCCTGGAGCTGGAAGAGCTGGCAAAGCAGACAGGCACTGATAAAAGAAAGGTGCAGGTGGCATTGCAGCTATTGTCCAGGGACGGAAAGGCCAGTGTCGTCGCACATGATTTTGCGAGTACGACTGAAAGCATTGAGGCAGCACACAAACAATTGTCGAAGATTTTTCGTCAGAAAAAGGACATTGCTCCAGGTGATTTTCGTGAAGCCGTCGGCACCTCTCGCAAGTACGCAATGGCGCTTCTGGCCTATTTCGACGACCGAGCGATCACGCGACGCATTAACAATGGCCGGGTCTTGCTGAAGTATCCAAAGGACGAAGAGACGTAAGAGGGGCGGGGCGGGGGGGGGGCCCGGCGG
>JBGAVL010000108.1:0-17067 GCA_044228145.1 Obscuribacteraceae bacterium (SeqCode) | reverse complement strand
ATGGCCTTCGACATTCGTCGCGAGGAGCGCATCTTCGGCAGCAACTTCCGCGCCGACGACCACGACGGCGATGTCGAGACGTTCGACAGCGGCCTCACTGGCGACAGCTTCTACATCCTCAACCAGGATGGAAGCTTCGACAAGGAAGCCATGCGCGAGCGTCGGCTGTTCGGCTCCAGCAATCCGCTCTGGAACTGAACTACCAGGAGGGCGCCGGCACTTGGGGACTTGATGCGGCAACGCATTAAGATCCGCAAGCACCGGCGCTGGTAGCCTTTGAAAAGCGAGGGTCCTCCCCTTCGCTTTTCATTTTTCACGCATTTCTATTATATCTTATCGTATTGCCGACTCAAAAAAAGCGAGGAATACGGCCCATGCCGGTATTCCTCGCTCCGTTACTCACACGAACTCAGTTCAGGCGCGCTGCTTTTTGGCGGACAGCTGGTCGGCAAAGCAGGCAGTGCAAAGTTTCCCCGCCGGCTTCAGACCGTTCGAGATGCGCTCCTCGTCCTCGATTCGGCAGAGAATCTGAATCTCCTCCAGCTTCAGAGCTTCTCCCTCTGCCTGCTCGAAAACCGCAGCGCGACAGGCAAGGGCCTGCACAAGCTGAGTCAGGTCACCACGAAATTGCTCCGCCGTAACCAGAAGGGCAATCTTGCGGCAATCCTGCAAGGCAGCCTGCTTGAGAGCCGCCGCAAAGATGCCGCATGCGACTTTCAAGTCACGCCAGGAAGACTTGGGGAAGCCGGCAAAAATCAGCTCCGCGCGAGCAGCAATGGTATTTTCGGACCTGACGAAACGATCGTCTGCGCCCCCGGGCAAAAGATTGATGGCGTCGTAGAGCGGTCCCAATCCGGCGCGCGCATTGAGAACAACGAACAGATCGATGACATCGGGATCGAAGTCATGCTCGTGGAAGACGCTCAAGCACGGAATCACTTTGAACTTGAGTGACGAAGGACGGTGACCGGCGCATGAAGGCTTTTCAACGTTGGTGTTCATGGAACTTCTCCTTGAAGTTGTGTGAAAAACCCAACCGCAAAAGCGGCAGGGTTGAAAGCGGAAACAGACGGCAGTGATTGGAAAAAGGGGTGTGAGTAACGTCGGCAGAAAGGAAAAAACAAGATACGCTCGAACCCTACCGACTGGCGCCCAACATGCACAATCGAACCTCAGGATGATTGGCCAACGCTTGCCAACAAATGACGTGCGACAATGCTCAAAGCTTAAGCGTGCTCAATTTTTGAAATGTCTAGCAAACAGCCAGCCATGCCTGCTAGAGCTAAAAAGCCGGAATTTCTCCACCTGTCCTTGAGGACTATGGATGCAGCTGCGTCATGATACTTTCGAATGATTTGGAAGTTTGCGCTAGCGATAGCGGCTTTTGCTGCAATAATTTCAGTTATTCAAACCCAGCCTGCTTATTTCTACTAAAATGGCTTTGAGTCCTTGGAAAGGTCACAGCCGTGCGCGAACATCAGATCGTCATCAGCCTCAAACCTGAGCAATTCCAGGAAGTTCAAAAACAAGCCCGGGCAGCAGGTGCGCAGTCCGTCGGCGCTTTTGTGCGGCAAAATCTTCTTTATTTTCTCGGCCTGGAAGAAGCAGACAACGCCAAGAAAGGCTCTCAGATTGCTGCAGCTGTACAGGCTGATCCGGACTGGCGATTCATCGCCGGAGAATTACGCCGCCTGCACCGCGAATTGAAAGTGCTGGCAAGCGAAGCTTCCGTGTCGACAACCTTGCTCACTGACATTGCCGGCAGCATTGGCAGCGGTCCGCTTCTGGCATCATCTCTGGCTTTAGGAGAAACATTCAGCGAGCCGGCTGCCGAATACATGCAACCGGCAATGCAGGAAAATTTCCTTACCGACGGCGCTCCTGTTGACCCTGATGATTACCCGGATGACTTAGAAGAGTCGCTGATTCTGCCACCTGCACACGGAATGGGCGGGCCGTCCAGCATGCCCTTTCAATTCCAGACACCGACGATGCCGACCAGGTCACCTTACGGATTGCCGATGCCCTCAGGGCAAATTCCGCTGTCCTCACCATTTTCGCATCACACATTCATGCCTAACATCAGTCCGTTGCCCAGCGACATTGGCATGCCTCCAGGTCCTCCTTCAGGATCTGAAAGTGTTTCTGCATCACCTCAAGACAGTTCGGGCACTGATGCAAACCCGCCTTCTGAACCGAGCCTTCAAGCAAAATCTGAAACAGTATCCGAGCCGGCCGCGCCACCTGTTGCAGAGGCTTACGAAAAGCCATACGACGAACCAGTGCCAAATCCTGCCGCAACAGCGGTTTCCAGTGCAGAGCCAGTGCATGATTCGGAGCAGGTTAGCGCCGCCGCATCAGGTAAGGACTTACCGCAAGTTGCACCAACTGTTTCCCCAACTGTTTCGCCACCTGTTTCCGAAATAGCTGCCGCCCCCGAAGAACCAGCCTCACCCCAGGCGACAGCAGCTCCGGCAGAGGCCTCCACACAAACGCGAGCCGCGCCAACCCCTCAGCCGGCAGCGGGCGATCAGCAGAGCGCGTTTGCTCCTCAGAAAGACGACATGGAAGTACTGGCCGATCGGGCCTTTGCAATTTCACCCAGGCTTGGCGCAATTGAGCCGGAGGTTACGATGCAGCCTGCGGCAACACGAAGTTTTGCCGACACGTTGGAAGAGCTGTTGGACGCAGGTCTGATCAACCAGGTTCTTTCTCAACCGGATGAGGATCCATCCGACCAATATGCAGGTGATGTGGAAGCACCTCCTGAGGATGACTCGGTTCAGGTTTTCATTCAGGAAGTGGAAGTTGCCAGCTCGACTGATGAAACAGATAGCGAAAGCGGCGCTGAGTCCGATAAAGTCGGCTCGGACGAGACAGACGAAAGCGATAGTGAACCTCCGCAAGTAATTCACCATGAGCCTCCACCTCCTCCCAGACCAATCGGAGCCGAAGATGAAGACGATAAAGACCAACCACCCAAGCCACCTCCGCGTCGCAGAAAGCTGATGTAAAAAGGACGCCAGTTGAAAAGGCGCCTCCACACTTCTTTTCAAAACCCAGCAATTGAAGTGGTGTTTTTCCCACCACTAACAGCAAGAAATTAGTCCGAGTCAATTGACGACCTCAAATTTGTCGCTTAATATCGTCGCTGTTCCGATGGCGGGAACGCTGATCAGCCAGCTTCTGACAGATTTAGTCTATATATGCAATTTAAATGGTGAAGGCAGGGGTGCAAAAACCCGACTGTCAGCTCTGCTTTAATCTTGCACGATCGGGAAAAACTCCGGCAGCAGCCGGGTATATAGGATAGACCGCTCTCTCATGTAGCTGTTTTACGTCTGACCTAATGGTGGTAACGGCATGTCTAACGACAATATCAATTCCGGAAAAGGCGATTTGCCTCCCAAGCAACCGGACAATGATTTCGATCCCCTGGATCTATTGAAGAAGAAAGAACTGGACAAACAAGCGCAATTTATAGATTTAGCGGTAAACGACGACGTAGTCGAAGAGACAGGTGATCTTTTGACAGACGCAGAGAGAGAAACATTGAGAATGACCGCCGAACAAGTCGACGTGGCCAGAACTAGCTGGGCATCTGTACTTAAGGATCCGCAGAAATCGCTCAAGGCTCTCGACGAGCAGCAAAAACGCATTGAAGAAATGATCAAAGCAAGAGATATGGAAGGGCTGCGCGAGATGCAACGCAAAGTTGACGAGCAGCTAAAAATGATTGTTGTGGCAGTATCTGACGTAAAAAAAGCACGCGCGTGGGACTCGGTTCTGACAGCAGCTTCCTAACGGACGTGCCGGATCTCACGCGCAAGGACAACGAGAAGAAAAACTCCTGAGCAAAACTCAGGGAGGTTTCTGCCGTCGTTGTTTCAATTGCGCCAAGAAATTACTGAAAGGGGAGCCTTGCTGCTCCCCTTTTTGGACTCGAGTGTTTTAAACGGCTTAGATGTAGCCGATTTTCTGATTTTGCGAGCTGGCCGGCGGCAAAATGCGCAGGCGTCTCATCGGTTCGTCGCCCACACTGCGACTGCTCAAATTGAAACGCTCGACCAATTGATGTTGCAGCCGGCGAATGTAAGAGCGCCGCGGTGTAAGTTCGATCGGCTCCATTCTGTCGGTCACACGCGTGATGGCCTGGCGTGCTTCCTCGAGGGCAATTTCCGTTTCATCGACATCCTCTTCGATATCGACTGCGCCGATTGCCGATTCATCCAGATGTAGCGCTTCTCTGAGCACCTTTTGAATTTGCGGCAGGTTATTGCTCTTCACCACATAGACCGGCACTTGTTGTGCTTCGGCCAGCGAATAGATTTTGGCTCCGGCGCGAGCATAGCTCTTGAGCGCCAAAATCGCATCGGCCTCGTCAATTGATTTGACTACCTCGATCGGCAACTGGAGTGTTTTTACAACGCGTTCGAGCAACCCCTTACTGACTGCATAAGGATAGACTTTGAGGTGTGTATCCTGGGGGTTGCCCCAATCCTGAGAGAAGGCGGCAAGCCCGTCTGCAGAAGCGGCGACGATCGGCTCTTGTTTTTGAACCACGGCGAAATCGCCTGTGGACTCGTCTCTTTTTCTTATCTCGGGGTGAATCTTCCAACCGCGCAGCAGTTGATCGACAGCGCCAGCTACATCACGATGCACAGCCAGAGTCTGGCGATCGAGAATTTCGACGCAGACTTCGAAAGTCGGCTGTGCCGCCCGCTCTAAGACTGTCTTCTGGGTGCCGCGGCGACGTGCTTCATCGTCACCCAGGGTGACAGATTGAATGCCGCCGACCAGATCGACAAGGGTCGGGTTCTTGAGCAAATTGTCCAGCGCATTTCCGTGCGCGGTGCCAATAAGCATCACGCCCCGCTCCGCGATAGTACGGGCGGCTGCAGCTTCTTGCTCGGTGCCGATTTCGTCAATGATGATCACTTCAGGCGTGTGGTTTTCCACGGCCTCGATCATGACGGCGTGTTGCTCGCTTGGATGCGCGACCTGCATGCGGCGGGCTTTTCCGATGGCCGGGTGGGGCACATCTCCGTCGCCGGCAATTTCATTGGAAGTATCGATAACGATAACGCGCTTGCCCAGCTCGTCTGCCAGCACTCTGCCCATTTCCCTCAGCTTGGTGGTTTTGCCCACGCCCGGAGGTCCGAGAAAGAGAATGGATTTATTGCTTTCGACCAGATCCCGAATCACATTGATGGTGCCGCTGATGGCGCGACCGACCCGGCAGGTCAATCCGATTATTTTTCCGGAGCGATTGCGCAATGCCGAGATGCGGTGCAGTGTTCGTTCTATCCCTGCCCGGTTGTCTCCGGAAAACTGGCCGGTTCTTTCAACTGCCTTTATCAAATCCAATTCGCTGACTGGCTCGTCCGACAACGTCAGCGTATGTTTGTCTAGATATCGAGCCTCCGGCAACCGTCCGAGATCGAGGACGACCTCGTAAAGGCCTGTCGAATCCTTTTCCAGGATGCCCCGAATTGCCGGCGGCAGAATGGCCAGGAAAGAGGAAAGGTCGTCAGCAGCGGGGATTACTTCCATTTGGTTTCTCCGTAGTCGGTCTGTTTCCGCGGGATTTTTGGACCCGCCTAATCGAGGACGATTCATTTTTGTGCGACCCGTAAGCTCCTTATACCTGTATACTCCAGCATGTACGCAAGATTTTGTTTTTCAATAATCTGCCCGGGCACAACCACCGGTGTTCCTGGAGGGCAGGGGGCGATACACTCAACGCATATGCGTCCGAGCGCTTCTTCGATTGGCACCACCTGTGATGGCGCAAGCAAAGCTTCCGCGGGACCAAGCGCCTGCATGAAAAGCGGCGGAGCATCTTGTTTTTTCATCTCCACAGTGCCAATGTCCGCGCTGGCGGCGATATCGGTCAGGGCGTCAACCAGAGTCTCGATGTCTTCGGGTTCGCTGCCTATTCCGAGAAGCAAAAGCACGGACTGGTTGAAAACTGCTTCTATGCCGATGCCGCGTTTTTGCAATTGAAAAGCCAGCTCGACCTGGAAACGAGGACGAATCAGCAAGTGCAAGGGGTCATGAATAGCCGCTTGCGCATATACTTCATAGCAAGCGAGTTTTTCAACTTCTTTTGCCAGTCTTTCGGCCATGCCAGCCACCGATTGCAAACGCAAGAGCCCTCTTTCGCAACTCATGAAGTCCACAAGTTGCTCGATTGAAGCCATAAGCGGATAGCTCGGGCTGGATGATTGCACAGTGGAAAGGAGAGCACGAGCATGATCGAGAGAAAACTGCGAATCGGGCGCGATATGCAGAGCACCAGTTTGCGTCAAACCAGGCAGCGTCTTGTGTAATGAATGAACGACAATATCGGCGCCGCATTCCAGGGCGGAAACCGGCAAGAAATCAGGCGCGAGCAGATGCGCTCCGTGCGCTTCATCAACAATCAAAAGCACGCCCTTACTTTTGCACAACGAGGAAATAGTGGCTACATCGCTTACGGCGCCTTGATATGTGGGCGAGACGATCAAGAGCGCAGCGACATCGCTTTGAGCGAGTGCATGTTCAACCGTTTCAACTGAAACCTGCTGGTAGAAACCATAATCAGAATTCCACTCAGGTCTATACCAGACCGGCTCCAAGTTGGCCAAGCTGAGACCAGCCACAGCCGAGCGATGCAAATTAGCCGGAACAAGTACTCGGCGCCCCAGAGAAGCCGCGGCCATCAAGGCTGCCATCAAACATGCAGAAGCACCGTTAACCGAGATAAAAGAGCGGCGAGCACGAAAGAGCGAAGCCAGCCGATTTTCCAGATTGAGCAAAACACCGTCCGGATGGCTGAGATCGTCAAGCCCGGGCAACTCAGTGAGGTCATGCGCGATATCAAAAGCGAAATGCCCATCTTTGCCGAACGACTGAAGACGCCCTTTGTGACCGGGAGTATGAAAAGAGGCGCGCTCAGAAGAGACGACAGTGCCTATTTTTTCCACAAGCGAAAATGCCTCTTCCACCCCGGAAGAAGCTTGCAAGTTGGGCACGGGCACAACACCCGAGGAAAGCTCGCTGGTAGAGTTTTGTCTTTTTAGTGTGGTGTCGTGGATCAACGAGTGGGTTCAGCTCTTAACTGACTGTGTAAGACCCTTTCGGAGATATTTGTACATCGCCATGCACAACAAACGCAAGAAACCGTGCTCTAACACGATCAGTATAACATAGCGATTTTTGTTGCAAATTCCCAAAACAGCCACCCATTGGGGCATTCAAGCAATAAAGAATATATCGCCCGAGCGGTATGCAAAGACCAGAATCGACATTCAGTCGACTCTTACAAGCACTAGTAAAGGAAGAGGTAAATGCTCCGGCAGGTTGTCAGAGTGCGCTTCTACAAATCAACCAGCTGAATTAGTTGCCGAACAAACCAATTTTCAAGAGGCGGCATTTTAGCGGAGCGCTTTCTCATGCCACCAAATACGCACCACAGAATTTAGATTGCCACCATTTGAGGTATCACTCAAAGGTGCGATCTCAGTGTCGATCGCCATCCCTTACAAAGGATAGATCCTTCTTATATAGCCAAGACTTTCTGGCAGGCAATCAGTTCCCAAGCTCGCGCAACTTTTAAAATTTGTAATTCTCCATTCGATTTCGCAATAGTTTCGCGCCAGCAAAACGACCTTCTCATCACAGTTTCACCCAATCTAATTCAATCCGTGCGTGGACCTAAGAAAGAAGGCGTGGGAACTTTGCCCCCACCCACGTGTCCAACCGGGAGCGCAAAAGCGTTGATGAACCAAAAATATAAGGATAGGTGATCGCGATGAACCCAAGAAAGAATGGAAAAATCGCGTTGTTGTTAGCCGCTGTTGGAGTGTTGTCTGCCTCTACGATTTCGTTAGCCGAACACACTCAGCTTGTTAGCACAACGCGCGTCATTACTGCTTGTGGCGAGCTGTTTGCACTGGATTCGAATGCGGACAATTTGACGGCAGTGGAGAGAGCGAAAATTGTACAGAAGAGACTTGACGATGCTCTTGTAAAAAGTCTGCATCGCGTCCCGGAAGCAGTATCGGTTGCAGTTGTTAATCGCAACCCCTGCGTGCTTCTAGATGGCAAACTGATTGTGACCGCCGACGGCAACAGCGCAACCAGAGCGGGCCTCACACAAATGCAATTGGCACAGAAATGGGCCGACAGCATCAGAGCCTGCATGGCAAATGCGGCCGAATTGGACAAGTATGTTGCCATGTTGACCGGCAAGTTTGCAACACCAGTCGTTTCGGCCAAGGCTCTCGGCAACGACGAAGTTGCCGTAGCTCCGTCGGAAATGCTGATGCCAATCGAGCTGGCCACACCTATCTCCACCGAAGCGTCCTCTCTGGGAGACCGAGTAGAAGCGGTCATCACCCATGACGTTCCTCTTAAACCAACATTCGATTCCTATATTCCGGCAGGATCGCTGGTCTATGGTGAAATCGTTGACGCCAACCAATTCGTACCCAACAAGTATGCCGGCAAAGACGGCTTCACGGTTGAGTTCTACGAAATCCGCATGCCGGACGGCAAAAAGATTCCGATCACCGCACATATTCTGGGCGGGCTGAATGCATGGAAATTGATCCAGACAAAACCGACCACTGCAGAACATGTGCAAGCCACCTCGGTAGCAGTACAAGACAATCGCATCGTGACTGTCGACCTGAACGCCAAGAAAGGCGTCATCACCGGCGGTTGGAAGGGCACACCGGTTGACGAAGCAACACAGTCCAGCTTCCGCCGCGCTTGCTTCAAACGTTTCCCTGGCGTCGTAATTCCTTCTGGAGAGCCAATGCTTATGCAACTTTCCGGAACGACGACCGTCGCAATCTCAACTCAAACATTGTAATAAGGAGATAGACCATGTCTAATATGAAGAGCAAATTATTTGCTTTGGCATTGTTAGCCTCCTTCGCTGTACCTGCTTCATTTGCCGGATTCGCAAACGGCAACAAGGTGACCCTCGGTGGCGAGGACGCTTTCAGAATTCTGGGTTCCGCCGAAGGATTTTCACCCGAAAGACGGGCCTGGCATGCACAAGATGCCCTGGACAACGCGCTGGTACGCGCCGGCAACACGGCTCCATCGGCAGTGACAGTACAAAGAATGAACGGTGCATTTATCGTCGCTCTCGATGGCTATAAAGTAGCCACCGCCGACGGCAACAGCGCCAATCTGGAAGGATGCTCTCCTGAAGCTTTGGCTCACAAATGGGCAGATTCGATCAGAAACTTCCTTTCCGATTCGGCACGCACCACCAACTACATCGCGACCTTGAAAGATCCCAATCAGGTAGAAGCCAATGTGGCGATGGTAGAACGCAGACTGTATGCGCCTGCGGGCTTGAAGATGGCAGTCAGATTGGATCAACCGATCTCGTTTGCCACCGTCAAGGCTGGTGACGTAATCACAGGCACAGTGCGCGAAGAAGTGCGCATGGGCAACTATGCAATTCCTTCAGGCAGCATTGTCACCGGTAAAGTAGTGGAATTGGAGCCAGGCGCTTATACCGTTTCATTCTCCACTCTGCGCCTACCCTCCGGCACAGAAATGACGATCGCCGGCGGCCTTGCCTACGGCACAATGGTCGCAACAAAAGGACCGCACCTGGTCTCCACTTATGCTATTCCATCCGGACACGCAAATGGAGTACCGGAAGTAGCGGGCAGAATTCCGGCATCGGTAGCAATCGGCGCAGTCGGCGCCAACGATCAAACCACGATCGTTATGTACCGCGGCTCGGATGTGCTTACAGTAGACCAGCCTCTGGCAGTGGTGCTGCAAGAAACAGCGCCAATAACGGTAGTCTCGGTTGGTCACGAAATGTAGGCAACTACAAAGACTTGGTGGAACCGGAAGGCAGACGTCCAGTCTGTCTTCCGGGGAGACCAACTAGAAAGGAGGGAACCCAATGTTTTTACGACGAAGTACACAAGGTCTGATACTAGGCGCTATTTTGTCACTAGCAACTACCAATGGCGCTCAGGCCAACGATCTAACCGACCTGTTGCGAGGCTGGGTCGGCGATAACTATTCCAATTACAACAATCTGTCCACGTCGCACCAGTTGGCGACGCACAACAATATTCGCGCACGCATCAGCCAATTGCGCTCCGATGCAAATGTGGCAGTACAAAGCGGACAAATCTCGCACAGCGAATTCATCAACATGAATGCTGATCTGGACCGCATCGCCAACATGGAAGCCAGTTATGCCGGCAACGGAATGACATTCGGCGAAGCTCAAGCTATCGTCGGCATGCTCGACACCGCGGCCTCAAGGTTGACGAATTATGGCTACGGAAATGTTTCACACTTCCCGAACTATAATCCCAGACCGGGCAATTACGGATTCGCCAATATCAATGAAAGACAAGCCTTCATCCAACGCCGCATCGATAGAGGCATTCGCGATGGCAGGCTGACTCAATTTGAAGCCAACAGGCTCAGAGCTCAATTGGACAGAATCGGACGCGATGAAGCGAACATGAGAATTGGCGGACTGAGCGGCTGGGAAAGACAAAGTCTTCTGAGCAGATTGGACAGACTCAACACGCAACTGAGCAACGATCTAAACGACGGACAAATTGCCGGACGACGCCAGCGCTGGTTCTAAGAACCACGCTGCGTAAAGAGAAGACGGGTAGCAGCTGCTGCCCGTTTTTCTTTTGAGCTGTTTGCAGCCTTTCCTATTCGTCTTGAACTTTGCAGGAAGTGACTATACCGCGCAAGGTTTCAGCTGAGTCTTTGAAGTGATCGCCGCCGTCGCGTCCGGCAAAAACGAGAAAACCATTCTTCAAGCGACCTACATAGAAGAACCCCTTCAGTGACTTGCCATCAGGCAGCGAGCCTGAATAATCAGCATTCTCAAAAGACTTTCCGTTGATTTCCACAGCAGCATTGTCCTTTTGCTGAAAGTCATTCAAGTTTGCTTTGCCAGGCTTCATCATCATTTCCAGAACGACTTTATCGGCAGGCCTTTCATCGGCAGCTTGCAGATCAATGACCAGAGTCATGACTCCAGGACCTGTACCATCAGGGTTTTTAGGTCCGCTGAATGCATATTCGATATTGCCTGCCGGTGCGAATTTCTTGATGGAATAACCTTTCGGCAAGGTCAATTCAACCTTGTTGTTCTTGAATTGCAGCACTTGTGGGTTGTCTGTCGGCGGCACAACAACCGCTTCTTGCGTGGCTTGTAACTGCGCCGATTGCTCAGGCGGACTGGATGTGGATGCAGGCTGATCGGCAGCCGCAGTCAGAGGAAAAACGGTGACACTGGCGCACGCCAAAAAAGTGCGATAGTCCAGACGAAAGCTCCTCATTACTACCTCACTGGTGAAACCCGCACATTGTCTATCTTTGCTTGATTAACTTCAATGGCTGTCGCTAAAGATCTCGATCAGATCGCTTCTACTACTTCTTGTCGTATTTATAAATCAAAAACGTAAAGGCTTAGGCTTTGACTGGCAAAGCCGCGGCACTTTACGAAATTGTCGCGATCAGTCGACAAGCAAGATGCGCTCGTGTGACGGGAAAGCTTTCCAGTCGTAGCGGCTGAAAGCGCATGCACAGGCAGATTTGACCACTTCAACGGAAGAGTCGGACAGGCGTCCAACCAAACCGGATGCAGTCTGAGCCACGCACACGTCAGTCATGACGCCGACGACACGAAACAGACTCGTCGCCAAACCATTGAGACGGCAATATGCGACGAGTTCTTGCGAACCGTCTTCCTTCGCCTTCTTGACGGTATGCAGCCTGGCATAACCGGACAAAAGGGCAAGCAAATCGCTGTCTGTTTCACCAGCACATTCGAGGTCATATTCGACGACGATGATGTGCCAATTGCGCGCCATCGCATTGGCGACTTCCTGCTTGACGCCGCGCATGGCGGAGCGTGCAAGCGGAAAGCCTTGCGATTGCATATCGACAATGACCAGGATGCGCTCCGGCACCACAGGTAATGGCATTGTCTTCATCGTGTTTTCTCCTCGATTGGTCTCAAGAAATAACGCCGGGCGGCGAAAACCAAGCGTTGCAGCCTGATTCTCGCCACCCGAGCGTCTCTCTCACTAATTCCTCGAGACTCTATTGGCCGACAGGAAAGGCCGCTCACCAAGCGTCATTTGCGCCATGACTGACGCAGATTGCACCTGGTTGGATTGGGCTTAAGCGCCCGAATTGGGCGAAGTTAAGCGCCCTTCCTCTCGACGACAGACTGCAGCTTGGCGAGCACCTGATGGTGATTCGCGCCGGCGGCAATGCGTCCTTCCATGCGACGGGTGCCACCGCCGGCATTGGTCGGGTTCGCCCAGGAAATGCCCTGGACGGATTCGAGCGACGCACGGACACCGTGGTTGCCCTTGAAATCGCCGCCCGAGACGCCAGTGACGACGACCGAAACGACGAGAGAAGCGTCATCGTTCTTGGTCACCGTGGCAGTGATTTTCGAACTCTTGATGACGTGGGGGGTATCACCGACATTGACGAAGGTCGCCGGAACGGGAGCCTTTGCCAGTTGCGGAAGCCGCTTGGGCGCCGGGCGTTCGGCCTGCTTTCGAGATGTGATGGCAGGAGCGACGGCGGCGGGAACATCGAGGCAGTCCGTGGTGAAATCGACCAGGTTCTTGGTGGCGAACCATCCGGCTAGAGCCAGAACGCCAGTACCGAGCCAACGCGCGGTGTTCGGCAGGTCGAGTTGGAAGTACTGGGCCACCGGTTCGGCACCGACGTAGGCGATCGCGCCAACCACAACAGCAGCGAGAAACCTGACGAAGTAGGTTTCGATTTTGGCCTGAGTGCAAGACTTCATAGTTTTTCCTCTTCAGAGACTTGATGGAACACGTGACCGGACAACGTCTTCACCACAACGTTGTGGAGAGAAGATGCGTCCGAGTGATTACTGGGAAAGATTTGCGAGCTGAGCGAAAGAAGTTGCAGAAAGAGAAAAGTAGTGAGAGTAAAGTGAGCCTAAGAACTCAAGAACTAATTCTCAAGTGATTCGTTTTTTCTTAACGACATAAAAGAGGCCAGAGAGAGATGCCAAGTAGCTCAAGTAGCCACTATACAGCTATCGACATGGACACCAAAGCAATTCTTGGCAACTATTTTTGGGGTACAAAAACGGATAGTGAGCATTGCCCAATTGGGTTGCACTTGCCGTATTCAAGTGGAGATTAAGGCGCGGCCATCATTAAGTGCGGAAAAACCGCCACATTGCCGCTTAGCGCAGATAGCGCAATTTGCCCTTTCTGTTACTAAAACGGCGTGCTAGTCTCTCTGATTATGAGCAAACCGCAAGAAATGCTGGAAAACGCAGCCAAACAATCAGCACAGATCATTGAACTGAGAAGACAAATTCACGCCAATCCAGAACTCAGTTTTCAGGAAACCAATACCGCTCTGGTGGCCAAAGAACGACTTGAGAAGCTGGGATTTACAGTGCAAAGCGGCGTGGCCAAAACAGGTTTGGTCGCAGATTTCGGAGTCGGAAAGACAGTGGCAATTCGCTCCGATATGGACGCACTGCCGGGTTTTGAAACCAATCGCACCGCCTATATTTCCAAAACTCCCGGCATTATGCATGCCTGCGGCCACGACGCCCACGTAGCGATTGTCCTTGCCGCAGCCGAGCTTGTCTTGCAAGCCAAGCCGGCCGGTCGCCTGCGCATCATCTTCCAACCGGCCACCGAAGAGGCTGAACGCGACGGCAACCAGAGCGCCAGGATGCTGATGGAAGCAGGAGCGCTGGCCGATGTGTCTGCACTTTTGGGTCTGCATGTGGATGCCACTATTGAAACAGGACAAGCAGGCATAATCACAGCGCAGCTCAATTCGCAGGTTTCCCTGTTTACTTTGCGAGTTTCAGCAAGCGAAGTTAACGGCAAGCCGCAAGACGCTCTTCCGAAAGCAAACAGTTTGATGACCGGAATTTATAAGCTGCAGGCAGAATTCGCCAACAAGGGAAATGCATCAATAGCACTGGGTTCCTGCATTTCCTCCAGCCACAGGGGCAATATTTCCTCCCCGCAAGTGACTCTCTCCGGCACCATATCCAGTACCAACGCCGAAGCACAAAAAGAAGCTCAGCAGTTGATGGAAAAACTGGCGGCCAAAGAAAACACAGATGAGCTGACAGTTTGTCTCGAGTTTCTGGACACTGATTCCACTTCCCTGCAAAGCGCAGACATAGTCGAGACGCTGAGAACCGCAGCCGTGGATCTTCTCGGTGAAAGAAATGTGCACTCCATAAACCGCAAGACATGGGCATCCGACTTCGCTCTTCTGGCCAGCTCTGCACCGGCTGCATTTATCTATCTCGGCGCCCAAATTGCAGGCAGCCGCCGCATCCACCACCAGCCCTCCTTCGATCTCGACGAATCAGGCTTGCACCTGGGAGCGGCTGTCCTAGCCCTTTCAGCTCTCAGGCTGATGGCAGACTAGAGGTTTGCATCTTTAGAAATAGAGCTTGCGAACTAAGACATTCGCATGACCTCGGCCCAACAAAAGGTTGTCATCAGTGATTTACAACCATTGGTTGTGCGTTTCTGAGTTTGTACAACCAATGGGTTGTAAACCGCACTTGAAAGCTTTACTACGTTTTATAATAAAACAGGCGCCAAAAAAGCGAGCCATAGAAGACCTCTCGAATTGCTTCGAAGAGGACTTCAAGGCTCGCTCTAAATGCCGGTGTCAGTCAGGTATCAAAACGCCCCGGCCGGCGTTTCAATACAAGCTCGCTAGCGGGTGAACGCCTGATAGAGCTTGACCGGGAGGATGAACGGCGCCGTGAAGAGGTAGCCGAGGAAGCGGTCGGTGTAATTGTCACCGAAGCTGCGCGGCTGGCTGCACATGGCGTCAGTCGCCGGGTCCGCCTGATTGGCAGCCGGATACTGGCGCAGTGAGCCGAAGTAATCGACGCGGCAGAAGCCCCACTGGTCGACGTAGACGCCCGACTGCGTGCGCGGAGCGCAAGCGTAAGCGCGCACCTCGGAGGCGCCGCCTTCGACGATCTGGCTCTTGTAGAAGTCCAGACCAGCCACCGCGAAAAACGCGATTGGCCAGTAAAGACTGACGAACTCGGAGCCGACGTTGAAGAGACGCGCAACAGCGATGACGGCAATGGTTGAAAGAGCGTACGCGAGGTACGTTGCGAAATTCTTGTTCACAAACTTCTCCAGTTTCATGTCCTGCTTGTTGTTGTTGAGACCAGCACCGGACTGCCTATGCAGTGCGGTAATCGGTCTGGTAGTAGAGATTCTCCGAGAGCATATCTCTCAGACTGTCAGCCAGTCTGCGGCTAACCTGGTCCTCGTAGTTGCCCTGGTACTCACCGCCCAGAAGCTGCGTGCGCTCTTCATCCATGACGATGAAGTTGAGGCGACCCTCGTGAAGGGCCTCGACGAGCGACATGCCGATATCCGGATCAGTGAGATGTTGGGGCAATCGACCACGGTTGTGAATGCGCTCCCTGAGCGCTTCCACAGCCTGGAAGGGGGTGAGTGCATCAACGCTGAAGCAGCAGATGCCGGTCACCACGAGGTATTTGTTTGTTCCTTGGTTCATGAATTCTCCAGCCCATGAGAGGGCGGGTGCCAAAACAGGTCAGTCGGCACCAGGTCTTGAGGCAAGCGTCAGACTCTGAGAGTCGACACTTGTGTTCGGCTCAGGCAGCCAGATTTGGCAGGCTGCGCGCATAAGCCGGGTCGGAAGGAAGAGGCTCAGATGCAATGAGCCGCAATTCAAAAAACGCTGTCAGCAGCTGATGCCCAAGGCAGCGAGACGCTCCTTGAGGTCTTGGATGCCGACGAAGCGGATGGTGTTCATGCCCAACTTGCTTGCCGCCTCGATGTTGGCAGCGAGGTCATCAACGAAAAGGCATTCCTCTGCCTTCAAGCCGCTGCGTGTGAGCACCTCTCGGTAGATCGCCTCTTCCGGTTTGGACGAGCCAACCAGATAAGAGAGAATCAACTCTTCGAAGTGTCTGGAAACGTTGTGCTTGCGCTCGAGGTAAGAGTAGTGGCTATCGTTGGTGTTGGAGAGCAAGTAGAGCGGGCGGTCTTTCTTGAGCGACTGCAAGAGCGTCGCCATCTCCTCGTTCTCACGGAAAGTTGCATTCCACAGCGTGTGGAACTCATCTTCCGTCAAATTGAGATCGGCGACCTTGGCGTTGATTTCGCGCAGAACATCGGCTGTTTGAGCCCGTCCTGATTCATAACCGAGTGAGCCTACGTGCTTCAAAATCGGCTTGAACTCTTCGCGCGTAATTCCTGCCCTGTCGCAGAAGCCCTGACAGACCGTTTCCCACTCGAAATCGACGAAGACATGGCCCATGTCGAAGACGAGTAGTTTCACTTGAGTGCCCTTTGACGTGCGGTCTTGATCAGAATCCGCCGTCATGATATCAGAGCTTCCCGAAGGCGTCGCCGTCGGCGAGGCCGGGGGGTTTTGTGCAGAGGCCATGGTGGGGACCTTGTCAGGTTTGGACTAGGGCATCGTAGCGAAGAACGTTCGACAGAAAGCCTCGTTGTGAAAAATCAGATGAAGGTAGGTGCCCCAGACCTTGCGGTCGAGAGATACCAATCCATCCAGAGTTTCGTCACCGGGCTGCCAGTCGATCAGAAGATTCTCACCCAGGCGAATTGCTTTGCTTGCGGGCTTGGGCTCCTGGAAGTCGCGTTTGACGATGGACAGCAATGGCAGATGCGTTTTGGATACAACGGAGGCATTGGCCTCGCTGTAGCCGGAGCGCACCTCTACGCCTTTGACCGTCTCGCCTTCGCACACGCCCAGTTGCAGACGAGCAGTCGTTGCCGACTGCATCATCTTGGGACCGAAGGTGGTCTTAATCGGAAGCAAACCAAAACCGGATAGCTCCGTATGTTCTCCCTGCTTGAGAAGCGGGTCGTAGAGCCTCTCGCCCAACATCTGATAGCCGCCGCAGATGCCCAGCACCCTGCCCCCGCGCCGAACATGGGCGTGGATATCCACGTCCCACCCTTGCGACCGCAGATAGGCCAGATCGCCCCGCGTCGACTTCGAGCCGGGAATGAT
>JBGAVL010000107.1:0-17189 GCA_044228145.1 Obscuribacteraceae bacterium (SeqCode) | reverse complement strand
ACCATTAAATTGCGCACCACCTGGCACAAGGCTCATTACAATGGCCTCACCGGCGACGGTGTTCTTTATAGGATGTTGATATCGAATGAAAGCGGTATTGCCCTCTACCTTATCAACAACCAATTGTGTCGATACGCCCTGGTCGTTGCTCATACTGTAGCCGGAATTGGGATCTCCGCCTATATTCCAGACATTGCTTGTGTTGGGGGCGAAAACAGCCTCTGCTCCGGCTTGAAACTCGGGCAGAGCTTCAACTCTGGTGCGCTGGCCCTGGACATTCCAGGAACCGAGGAAACTGGCGGGCAGCACGACGCGCTGTGCCTGAAGTTGAATGGGAGGACGGCGCGGCGGTGGATTATCTTGCTGAATGCCGGCGTTCATTGGCGGTCGCGGCCGCACGTCCTCACGAACATTCCCATTCATGGGCGGGCGCGGAGCAGGCATTGCCTGCGGAGTGGGGTATTGCGGATAAGCGGGATAGGTACCGCTTTCATTGAATTGCTTCTGTTCGGCGCCCAGCTTGAATGGCTCGGCAGCACCGGCTTGCGGGAAGGCTGAGAGATTGACCAGAGCCACCGCTCCCACGACAAAGAGGGTAGCAGTCCGGCTCTTGCTCAAAAAAACACTGGTCGACATCTATTGCCTCCTTACGGAAGAACCTACTCAAGACGTATTTCAGACTGACAAAGTATTTCTTAAATACGATTTATAAAGCAGATTTTATACTATTAAGCTCGGAAGCACAAAAGATTTTTTAGCGGGCTTTAGTTGCCTGGGCTGTACGAGCTGGTTTGGGGACCGCAGCCATGGGTGCCGGCTTAATTTGCGGCGAAACGTCCTTCAGTTGCGGAGAAACAACCTTCAATTGGGATGGCACAGGCTTGAGCTGTGCTGCCGGAGGCGCTAGCATCTGCGACTTCTCATAGGTGCGGTCAGCTGGCTGATATCCGGAGTCAGCGGCTTCTTCGGCAAAGCCTATTTCTTTGAGCTTCTCATATGCAGCTTGCCCGATCAGTGATTTTGGCTCAGCGACAACAATGTCGACCAGGGGTCCGAGCGCTTCAGGCAAGCGGTTCTGTTTGATAAAAAGTTCAGCCTTGAGCAGCCCAGCCTCGTGTTTGAGCGATGAGAATTTAACGGCTGATTGCCTTTCTTGCGCTGCGGCTGCTTTCATGGAATCGTTTTTGGACAGGGCAAGACTGAGCTTCCAGTGAGCATCAGCCATGTCGGACAGCCATTCGCACAGCTGAAAAACGCTTTCTTGAACGTCCTGAGGACGGCTTACAGAGAGCAAATTGCGCAATTCTGTAATGCGCACCTTGGCGTCATCTATATTAAGCGGCAACTTCGAATAACTGCTTTTGCCAGCCACTGGTGCTTTTGCGGCACCAGCACCGGCCCCAGAATATGGGTTGGCTGCCGCCCCAGGAACAGGCGCCTGTGCATAGTTGGAGGACGGCGAATAATTGTTTTGCGGGGGCGAATAACTGCTCTGCCCGGGCACCGGAGATCCTTGAGCCAGAACGGCTGAGGGCATTAATACTAAGGCCGCCAGTCCAAGCACGATTTCACCGGCTCTAAACACCATCTTTGTGCCTCCACTATTAGTGCCAATCCCATCCATAGGTGTTGAATTTTATCAGCTTAGTTAATCGTGCGGCTCACCGGGAAGGAAAGTTAGCAAGAACAGGAAAAAAGCCCTAGAATAAGGACTTAGAAAGAAGACTTGAGTTGCTACAGCGCTCGTGCAGTGCGCGCCCCTTTTCAGAGAGGCATGATGTGCACGCCAAAACGTATTTCTACCGGAGTGAAATTTGTTTCGCCTGACAGATAAATCGAAGCGCGTCACAGCATTTTTTGTTGCGCTTTGTCTAATTGCGCCAACTTGCGCACAGGCGCTCACAGCGCCGGCCTTTGCGCAAGAAGAACAGGTAAATCAAATGCAGGCAGAGCCTGCCCTCATGCAGGCAGAACCTACCCTCGTGCAAACAGAACCGGTGGCGGCACCGGCCATTCTCAAGGACGACAGTTTTCTCGATCCTAGAGAATCCGAATATATAGGCAAATGGCTGAAAGCAGGGCAGTTTATGCCGCTGTCCGAGCTGAAACCGGGCATGCAAGGTTATGGCCTGACAGTTTTCCAAGGCAACAAAATTGAACGTTTTGACGTAACAGTGATAGGCGTAGTCAAAAAAGTTTTGAGCGGACGCGACGCCGTCATGGTCCGCCTGTCAGGACCGTTGATGGGCAAAAACACTGTAATTAGAGGAATGTCCGGCAGTCCGGTTTATATAAACGGAAAGTTGGTCGGCGCTGTTTCATACGGCTTCGATTTTTCGAAAGAGCCGATCGTCGGACTTACTCCCATAACCGACATGCTTGATGCTCTCACGCCTGACAAGCGGGATGTTGACGGCTCTTCAAGCAGAGGACGCATTGGATATCATTCTCTTCCCTCGCTCACAGGTGAAAGTGGATATAGCGCAAGCGCCAACTCGGGTGGCGAAGCCGGCGGCGGATTGACAGGCGGCATTACTACCACATCCGGTGGCGGCACCAGAATGATTCCTCTGATAGCGCCAATCTCATTGTCAGGCTTCTCGAACGGCGCACAAGCATACCTGGGAGAACATTTCAAAAATTTTGGTCTGTCTGTTTCGGCTGGAACAGCAGGCGCCATTGACGAGTCACTCGATGATGATTCGGACGCCACAAAAAACTTTCCCGGACAAACCATTAAGCCAGGAGGCGCAGTCAGTGTACTTCTTGTCACTGGAGACTTTTCCGCCTCCGCGACCGGAACGGCCACCACCACATTCGGTGGCAACGTGCTGGCTTTCGGACATCCATTTTTGCAGGCCGGTCCTGTCGATTTTCCGATGGCGACTGCCTACATTCACCAGGTCTTGCCCAATCTGGCTGTTTCATTCAAAGTCGCATCGCCGGTAAAAGTAGTCGGGGCGGTCCTTAAAGACCCACCCAGGGCCAACGGGGGGCAGCTGGGCAGACAGTCGAAAATGATACCGGCTACTTACACTGTCATCGACAGAACGCGCGGTGTCAAAAAGACTTTCCATCTCAATGTGATCAATCATGCCGACCTCACTCCGGAGCTTTTGGCCAGCACCGCCATGTCTGCGATTGACACTACCCACCAATCGACTTCGCCATATGTGGTGACAGTAGACAGTAAAGTTATGACCGACAAGGTCGGCACCATCGAACGACACGACAAATTCGCCGGCAATTTCTCCGTTCACGGACCTGTCGATGCCAGCTTCAAAATGAAAG
Source organism: Obscuribacteraceae bacterium (SeqCode) (assembly GCA_044228145.1). Classification (GTDB taxonomy): domain Bacteria; phylum Cyanobacteriota; class Vampirovibrionia; order Obscuribacterales; family Obscuribacteraceae; genus QKMZ01. The sequence continues at coordinate 13,898 of JBGAVL010000107.1, read as the reverse complement.
GCATGGGCGATTCCACCGGTATGTCATTTCTGGGAGTGCTGTCTAGAATAGTCAACAATGATTTTGAGAAAGCTTCCATAAAAGGAGTAAACCTTAATATCGTTCTTGATGACGGTCACGACACAGCAAGACTGGAGCGCATCTCGCTCGACAAACAAAAGGTCGAACCCGGCGAAACCATCAAAGTTACGGCCGTGCTGCGTCCATATAACAAGCCGAGAGTGACAAGAGAACTTGCTCTTAAGGTTCCGCGCGATATTCCGGATGGTAATCTGCTTTTAGGAGTAGGACCAGGCGATCAAATAGATCTTTTGAGAAAACGCATGGGTGTGATCGACCCGCAGCCCGAAAATCTCAGTCAGGTCGCCAATCGAATTCGCGAACAGGGACAGGGCAATGTTCTGGAAGCTGTCCTGGCATTGCCCGAACAATCGCTCTTTCTGGACGGGCGCCGCATTGTTTCGCCGCCTGCTAATTGGTTGAAACTTTTCTTTTCCGATCGCTATACGAAAGGTCCGCAGATTGTCAAAGGAGAAATTCGTGCCAGAGCAGCCGAACCGTGGCTCCTTGATGGCATGCATCTTTTAGCGGTGACGGTCGAGCGCAAAGAAAAAGCGATGGCTCAGGCACCTTTCTACAATGTCAGCCCGACCAATTCTTATGCTTCGCAAGACGGCATTTATATGACCGATCAGGCAAGAAAGGTTCTTGACTCCAGCCAGACAAGAAAACCCGACAGCAGTTCTTCCTCTTCGTCATCGGCTGCAAGTTCACTGGCGTCGGCAATTGCGTCTTCTATTTCTTCTTCGGCGAGCTCATCTTCTCAAGAGAAGCGCGATGCAGCCGCGAGCAGCACCAGTTTCTCGCCGGCAAAGCAATATCCTCACATGCGCTCAGCCCTTGCCTGGAGGCAGGCCTCAGAAGAGGATTTCCGCCAGGGCAAATCCGAGGAAGTGGCAATCGATAGCCGCGGCAGACTTTCTCCTGGTTTCCACGAAGCAGCAAGAGCCTCACTCTCGCCTGAAATGCAAATCTGGTCCGCGGCTTGTTCGGCGGGCTCGGTGATCTTTTCGGCCCACAATAAAATATATTCATGGGATGGAAACACATCCAAACTTGATTTGCTCGCCAGACTCGATTGTTCGTTCGCTCCTGCCATAGCTGTAGACAGCAAAGGTTCTATCTACGCTGCAGCTGCACCTGGAGACCGGGTTCTATTGGTGAAGCCGGCAAACGACAAACATGAAACACTCTTCAAAACAGGCGGCGACACGGTCACCACTTTGTGTGTAGACAATCGCGACAACATCTATGCCGGAGTAGCTGCCGACGGAAAAGTGTGGCGATATGACGCGGCAAAGAAAAGCGCTTCGGTGTTTTTCGATTCCGGGCAAGCACATATTACTTCGCTCTGGTATTGCCGCGCCGACAAACGACTTTATGTCGGAACCGCTGAAAAGGGTGCTGTATACAGTATTGATGATGCAGGCAATGTTAAGGCCGAATATCAAACCAGCGATCACATTGTCACAGGTGCAGTCAAAGACTCAAAAGGAAATCTCTTCGTCGCTACTGCAGGTCAGGGGCACTTGTTCAAGGTGAAACCTTCAGGAGAGTCTGATACTCTGGCGACCAGCGAAGGCTTCTATTCACTCATTTATGATCCGGTAAGCGATACTGTTTTTGCAGGCGATGCCGAAGGGGACATCACGCAGGCAAAACAAGAAGAGGTGTCCAATCGCTCTTACTTCGTCCCTGTCGCGCATACTGACGAAGAAGCAGTCTCTGCCCTGGCTATAGACGGACGCGGACATTTGTTTGGTGCCACCAGCAATTTTGCCCGTTGCCTCAAATTCGATCTATCTCCATCAACGAAAGCTACTTACAGTTCGCAAATTCGCGACGCGAAACTTCCGGCTAATTGGTCTAAATTACTGGCTTACAGTGGTTTGAGCGGGCTTGATCCTCAGCTCTTGACACGAATCGAAGTAGACACTCGCACCGGCAACAGCAGTCAACCGGACTCGAGCTGGTCTAACTGGAGCATGGCAGAATCGACAAACGAAGGCTTCTTGCTCAAGTCGCCGCGTGGCCGTTATTTGCAATACAGAGTGCGGTGGAAACTTGCAGATAAGGCAGCGCCGGCGCTCAGAGGACATGAGCCCAACACCATCCGCAAGGTTGACGTCACTTATTTGCCCAGTAACGCTCAACCATTCATGAGCAGCATTTCCGTTCAGTCCGGCTCGCATCTGTCCGGCAAACAAGAAGTCTCAATTTCCGGAAGCGATCCAGACCACGACAATATGCTCCTTTCACTCGATCTATCGGAAGATAACGGCAAGACATGGAAGTCGCTTGCTGCCGATTTGCGCTCCAAAAAAGAAAAGGAAAAAGAGAAAAAATCGGACAAAACTAAATCAGATAAAGATAAATCAGACAAGTCAGAAAAAATCGACACGTCTGACAAAACCGATAAAGACAAAAACGCCAAGGCAGACGGTGAGAAGGCTGAGAAGTCCGAAAAAACGGAAACGGCAGACAAAGAAGAAAGAGAAGTAAAAGGCGAAGTAAAAGAAAAGAGCAAAGACAAAGAGGACGAAGCGCCCGATTCGGGTGACACAGAAAAGAAACTGAGCGAGGCAGCCCACAAGCCGGATAAGAAAGAAGACGGTCAAGCAAAGAAAGTCCCTGGCTCTCCCGTCCCCGACAAAGATAAAGAAGCCGAGAAGCCAAAAACAGATCCAAGCCCTGGAAAAGATGCGCCACAAAACAAGGATGAAAAATCCAAAGACTCAGCGCAAAGCAAAGACACAACCAAAGACAAGGCTAAATCCAAAACGCCCGCTAAAGACGGCTCAGAAAGCACCCTGGCCAAGGCATTGAACTCAATCAAATCGGCCTCGCAGAGCGACTCTGAGAGTCAGAGCGAGAATTTTACTTACACCTGGGACACGACCAAACAGAAAGACGGCAATTATTTGCTGCGTGTCAGACTGGATGACCGCCTCTCCAATCCGCGCGGATTTTTGGAAAACGAACGCTGGGGTACGATCACAGTCGACAATACAGCACCTTCAATTAGTGATGTAAAACTGGTGAGCACCGAAAAGGGAATCTACCAGCTCGAGCTCACGGCTGACGATAAGCTTTCGCTGATCGCCAATGCCACCTACAAAATCGACGAGGGCTCACCGTTTGCAATGATGCGGGTCGGACAAGACGGCAAACAAGAAGCAGCCGATTCGCAAAGCGCGAAATTGAACGCGCAGCTTTTCAATGTAAAGCCAGGCGAACACAAATTTGTCATCGAAGTAACCGATCAAGCTGGCAACACAGAAACCAAGACCGTAACATTGACCGTCAAGTAGAAGCACAAACCGGTTCTGTGTGAAGCACGATAGGGGATTGAGCAGTGTCTCTGGCTCAACTTTTCCGCACCAAGCCTCCTGGCCAACTCGTCTCGGAAGCAGAAGCATCAGCCCACCAGCTGAAAAAGACGCTGTCGGCACTCGATCTTATCGCCTTCGGCGTCGGCGCCACCATCGGCTCCGGCATCTTTGCCTTGACAGGAACGGCAGCGGCAGGACAAGCAGCACTAGCGCATCAAGACATCATGTCCACACCGATAATCAACTTCCTTCTCGGCTCGCCACTGGGCAGGGAAGGTGCAGGTCCGGCCATTGTAATTTCATTCATGCTCGCGGCGCTGGCCTGCGGATTTGCCGCTCTTTGCTACGCCGAATTGGCTGCAATGATCCCAGTTTCTGGTTCGGCATATACATTTGCATATGCATCTCTGGGCGAGTTAATTGCCTGGATTATCGGATGGGATTTGATTCTCGAATACGCGGTAGGAAACATCGCTGTAGCGGTCAGTTGGTCAGATTATTTTCAAAACTGTTTGACAGGAATGACCGGTCTTAAATTACCCCTCTGGCTCGCCTGCGATCCGCACACGGCTATGGTTCGCCTGGAAGCAATCAAAACTGATCCAACAATCGCCTCAATGTACAGCTCGATAGATCTACCGAACATTAGTGGTCAGGCACTAGCCATGAACGTTCCTGCATTCGTCATCGTCGCCTTCATTACCCTCGTACTGGTCGTAGGCGTTCAAGAAAGCGCCATGGTCAATACCATCGCCGTCATCATCAAGGTCGGCGTGGTTCTTTTCTTCGTATTTTTCGGCATGGGTTACATCCATCCTGAAAATTGGCATCCATTTGCACCAACCGGTTTCGCCGGTATCATGGGTGGTGCAGCAATTGTTTTCTTCAGTTTCATCGGTTTTGATGCTGTCAGCTCAACTGCCGAAGAGACAAAAAATCCGCAGAAAGACATGCCTGTCGGCATGCTCGGCAGCCTGGCCATCTGCACAATGCTTTACGCCGCCGTCTCTCTGGTTCTGACCGGTATTCTGCCCTACCAAAAATACGCCAACGACGCCGCGCCTGTGGCCACGGCAATTGCCGCAACCGGGCAACCATGGGCGCATGTCATTGTTTCGATCGGAGCCCTGGCCGGAATGACTTCGGTACTTCTGGTTTTCCAGCTAGGGCAGCCGCGTATTTTCATGGCCATGTCCAGGGATGGACTTTTGCCTAAGATGTTTTCCATTTTGCACCCAAAGTACAAAACTCCTTTCGTGCCGACAGTTTTGACCGGACTCTTTGTCGGATTTGCAGCACTCTTCATAGATATTGGCTTTGCAGCCGAACTCACCAATATCGGCACCCTGGCAGCATTCATTATTGTTTGCGGTGGAGTTCTCATTTTGAGAAAAACGGATCCCAACCACGTACGCCCATTCAAGTGCCCGCTTGTGCCGTTTGTTCCCTGGCTGGGCATATTCTCCTGCTTTTTCCTGATGCTCAGCTTGCCCATCAATACCTGGGTGCGATTTGTCGTATGGATGGCTATGGGTGGATTGCTCTACTGGTATTACGGCTTTAGACATTCGAAGCTTTCTGGCTCAAAATCCGAATAATTGCCAGATGGCAGAATTATCAGTACTGTCCGGCGCTTTGAGCGGCTAATAAAATACGCGCGAAGTTTCAATTCACACGGAATTTCGAAACGGCAAACGCTGATCAGTTGAGCGTTTGCGAAATCACTGTCGAAAAAGGCACCATTTCTTCGCCTAAAGCCCCTTAACCCTAGGCGATAGTAGGGGTATATTAGAAGATGGAGTCAGACCTCTCTTACTCTTTACCAAAAACCCGATTGCGACCAGCATCATGATCAGCCCCGCTGATTTCTTTTGCTTGCCTTTCTGTCTCGTGGAGTGCGCAAAGTGAACCGCTTACTAATATCCATGCTTGTGACTTTTTGTTCGCTGGCAACTGTAGCTTGCACCACCCCTCCCAAGGTTTTAACCGAAAAAGAACCATTCGATCCGCACAATAAGTGGGGATTCGTCGATAGCACCGGCAAGGTGGTCATCGAGCCGAAATACGAAGCCGTCAAGCCCTTCTCCGAAGGTCTGGCTGCTGTAGTCACTGACAGGCGCTGGGGTTACATAGACAAGACAGGCAAAGAAACCATCGAACCGAAGTACGACGTGGTCACACCTTTCTCCAATGATATGGCAGCCGTGAGCAAAGGTGGCAAGTGGGGCTACATCGACAAAACAGGCAAGCTGGTTATTCCTCTCAATTACGACGATGCCCATCCTTTCAGCGAAGAATACGCTGGTGTCAAGGAAGGCAACACCTGGTCCTACATCAACAAGGAAGGCAAAGCAATTGCCGGCGGATATAAAGACGTGGGCAAATTCGCCTGCGGGCTGGGCGCATTCAAAAGCGACCAGGGCTGGGGATATATCGATGAAACCGGCAAGGTAATCATCAAAGAAAAATTCACCGAAGCCTCCGCTCACAACAAAGACTGCATTGCAGAAGTGACAGTTGCCGACGGACGCTTCGGTCTGATCGACAAGGCTGGTGTGATTGTCTACAAAGAAAGATTGGAAGCACCATCGGCCTTTGCCGACGGTTTGTCGGTAATTGAAACCAAAGGACGCTGGGGATTTGTCGATAAGACAGGCAAATTCGTTATCCCGGCAACCTTCTTCTCAGTCGAGAAATTCAATGGTGGACTGGCACTGGTGCGCACCAAAGATGGTTATGGCTATGTGGACCCGAAAGGAAAAATGGTCATCGAGCCGAAATTCCCCAATGCACAATCTTTTACCGACGGCCTAGCGGCTGTGCGGATCAAAGACGGCAAATGGGGCTATATCGATCAGAAAGGCAAATTGGTAATCGATCCAAAGTATGCCGCCGCTACTCCCTTTGTGGAGCAGCTGGCAGCAGTGCAGGTCGATTGACGAATTGCTCACTGCAAGTAAATTGCTCTGAGGGGAGGTGCAATGCACCTCCCCTCAGTTTCTAACGCAATTTAGAAACTGCAAAAGAGCAACGAGAGGAGAAAATTCCCCTCTCGTATTTCTTCTCTTACCTAAAGACTGAGACAGTTGAAGTTACTTGATGGTTACTTCTTTGCTGCCGCGAATGCCTTCGTTCTTTTGAACGCGAGTCTTCATGCCGGGAAGGTGCATGTCCATTGTGCCGACCGAAACAGGAATGCGTTGAGCGATTTCTACTTTCGGAATGCTGATGAACAAAATGCCGCGATCCAAGCGAGCTTCGATTTGCTCGTTCAAGATTTCTTGCTCGAAATAGAATTCACGTACGAGGTAGCACGGAAGTTCTTTCTGGAGGTATTCAGCTCTTTCTTCGAACAACGAAGGAGTGCGCTTCGCAACTACGGTGAGCAGGTTTTCTTCGATCTTGAGTTCGATATCGTCCAGAGTTACGCCCGGAAGAGCGAGTTCGAGGAGGTATTGATCGTCGAGTTCGAGAACATCGGTTTCGGGGGTGCTATATGAAGCATGCTGCCAGTTCCAATTGGTCAGTTCAGAACCAAAAGAGGAAAGGTGGCGGTTTTCGAAATAACGGTTTACCGGTCTGTTCATCATTTGGAAATTTCTGATTGTGCGATTGAAAAACATTTAGTCACTCCTAAAGTTTGTAGATTTGACAGCGTTGCCTTAGCCCTGCGCAGCCGATATCCGGCCTCGCGTTAGCGAAACCCGGTCTTTATGCGGCTTGTCTGCGCCAGCAACGTTTCCGTGCTGACAATAATATCGCTCAAAACGGCATAGCGAGCCGCTTTTAACGATCCATTCTTGTTTACTCTTTGCAACCTGAGAAGGGTTTCATAGTACCGGTTTCCACGTTTAATCAAAACTACCAATATGACTCTTGTCTCATCTGAAGCGGCTCTTGAAATTATCGACAGTAAAGGATGCAGTGAAAAACGTCATCACCCCCACTTCTTGCCAACCAAAGCCTAACTGCCACTCATCAAATTCATTGCTGCGCAAAGCAATAGGGACTTCTGAGCGCAAAACGCCAGCCCTGTGTACGTTTCAGATTCCATGCAGAGATGAAAATCGCACTGACATCACGCGTTAACATGCTTGGATCGCTCTAAAGACCCATTTTTTTACTGAATCGTTCTTCAAGAAAATCGTTTTCCATGGAATCGCTTTCCATAGAAGGGTACAAGTTTCAATCCGGCTTTTTGCTGAAGACCCTTGTCACCACTTGTGGTGCAGCGTACTGAGAGCTATTTTTTCTTTTCTGTACCTTTCAACTTGCTGGCAGGTACGGCGTTCTTGTCTTTATGCTTGCCGGCGTTCATCCTCGCTTCCATCTTTTTCAACGCGGCAAGCCTGTTGTTGACCGCTTTCATGGAGATTTTCACCGATTCAAATTCGTCCAGTTTGAACTTTACATCGCGCTCGATTTCTTCAGCTTCACGTCTTGCGACTTCCAATTCTTTGCGGCTGACCACGCCTTCCTTATAGAGAGATTCAAAAAGCTCTGCGCGCTCTTTGCGTTCTCTGATCTGGCGCTGAGCATCGCTTACTGTTGAATCCAGCTCGTTAAACCGTGAGGTCAATTCTTTCTTGCGTCCTTCAAGATCTTTTATGGACAGGTAATCGATAGGCTGCGCATACATGCCCAAAACGTCCATTCCGATTGGCACAATCGGCGGTGGAGGTGGAATCAATCCATTGTTGAGCCTCAGCACAGAAACGGTTTTCAGCGTTCTTGTTACTGTTTTCTTCGTCTTTGTGGTCACAGGTTTCCCCTGCGATGCACTGTCGGTTTTCAGAGCGGGCTTGCCTTCCGGCTTAGTGTCTGCAGGCACAGATGCCTGCGTGCCAACGGCTTTGCCTGATTCCAGTGTAGAAAGAGGGATTTCGCGGAGTTTGCCGGATTTGGCAACTGGAGCCGCCACTGTTGCCGGTACTGCGGCTTTCGTGGGTGCCGCAACTTTAGCCGGTGAAGCCGCAGTCGGCTTGGCAGGCTCATTCTTTACAAGCTTGTTCTGCTCCACCTTTACAGAAAGCCCTTCAGACGGAGTATGAGGGGCATTTTGAGCCCGTACGCCCGGTATCAGCAGTAGATATACCAGCGTAAAAAACGAGCCGATGGCAGCTCTGTGCAAATCTTTGTGTGTTGTCGGGCGCTGCGGCATATAATGATCCAGAAGGTTATTGTACTCTTGTGGCTGTCGACAAGCCTCCTTCTCAGAGGTAGAGACGTCGTGAGGCGTATAACGTTTCATTTTCTTCTACATATTAATTCAGGTAAGGTTTTGCAACGGTCATGGCTCTGAACAACATTCTGCAAGTCCTCTTTCTCGGCGATATCATCGGCAAACCGGGCCGTCAGGTGGTCAGACGCTATTTAGCAGGGCTGCCCAATAGGCCGGACCTGGTTATTGCCAATACTGAGAATTCGGCGCACGGCTTCGGAACCACCGAAGCCAACCTCGATGAGCTGCGCACAGCGGGTGTTCAGGCGTTTACCGGCGGCAACCATACTTTTGACCGCAAAGAGCTTCTGGAGTTCATCGATAAGCAGGTCAACGTCATTCGTCCGGCCAATTACCCTGACGGTACGCCCGGCAAGGGCTATTGCATTGTCGAAGTAGGACAACACAAAGTCGGCCTTCTCAATTTGATCGGCCGTGTGTTCATGGAGCCGCTTGAATCCCCCTTTCTTGCAGCAGACCGTTATCTGCCCGAGCTGGAAAAACAAACAAAGACGATCATTGTCGACATCCACGCGGAGGCAACCGCAGAAAAAGTAGCGATGGGCCTTTATCTCGACGGTCGCGTCTCGGCTGTTTTGGGAACCCATACGCACGTGCAGACCGCCGACGATCGTATTTTGCCGGAAGGAACCGCCTACATTACCGATGCAGGCGCCTGCGGTCCTGCCGACGGCGTGATCGGTATGGAGAAGGAAGGTGTATTCAGGCGCATGATCAGGCAGTTGCCGACGCGCTTTGAAGTGGCTGAGGGTCCGGCCCTTCTTTGTGGCATCATACTCAACATAGATGCAGCCACCGGCAAATCAATTTCGATCGAACGAGTTCAATACAAAGAATCCGCACAAATATCTGCAAAATCAACCCAAGAGATCATGTCGATCGGTTAGAGTCGCAAACGTAAATGCAAGCCGACTTTCATCTGCATACTCATCATTCCGACGGCACCTGGTCTGCAAAAGAGCTGGTCGAGCACGCCGTAAAACTAAAGCTTACTCATATAGCCATTACCGACCATGATACTACCCACGGTATCAACGAGGCGATTGAGGCAGCGCAGGGCCGACTGGAAGTTATTGCCGCAGTGGAGATAAATACAATTCGCCGAGAGCCGGACGGCACGCACAAAGACGTCCATATACTCGGCTATTTCATCGATCAAAGAAATGAAAAACTGCAAAATCTGCTGAGCCGGCAGAGGCTGGCACGGCAGGACCATATCGAAAAGCTGGTGGCGAATTTGAACGCGGCCGGTCAGCCGATCACCATGGAAATGATCCGCAGTTGCGCCGGACCGGGAGCAATTGGAAAAGCCCATATTACCCAGTCAATAGAGAAAGTGCATCCCCGCAAGAAGCAATTGCCGCAATAAATGATTCCGGCGGTTTTGCATCCATTGCCCATCCCGGCAAATCCCCGGAAATGCTCGCCTATATTTTGGATTTGAAAAATGATGGTTTAGCTGGTGTAGAAGCCTTTCACCGCATGCATTCAGTCGATCTGGTCCGACAATACATCCGTTTTGCCAATCGCAATTCGCTTATTGTCACAGGGGGCTCCGATTGTCACGGACCGTACAAAGAATACAAAGCGACAGTAGGATCTATTGCCCTGCCGAAAGATATCGTCAAGAAATTTCTTTCATCACAATACGCGATCAATCTTTGATTTCAGCTCGCCTGAATCGATTTCGCCAGCGTGGGTGGTTGAAACCTTCCCACTTTTGTCCAGTATGACATTGAGCGGAATGTAGCCTTTGTAGTACGTCTTGATCAGTTTTACCACTGTGGCATTGGCAGGATGATCGACGTCTACGACAATCACTTTTACTTTGTCCTGAATTTTCTTGTACAAATCAACAAGGCGTTTTGCCTGACGATTGGTGTTCAGATCGCCGGCGGCACCGAAGAAAATCAAGGTTGGCATGCCCTGAGCGACAGTCGCATCATCCATGTTGTCGCCGACAATAGGAAATCCATTATCGGTGTCTTGTACAAAAGAAATGCCGTCTTTAAGGCGCAGGTTGTCTGCGGCAATGGCGGCCGATACAATCATAGAAATTGAAAGAAACGCGAAGGCGACGGCTTTGTGTGCAATTGTTGTTTTTCTGGTTTTCATAAGATAGCGAACTCGGACTGCTTACCGCACTTCTTGAGCACAGTATTTTAGACCAGAAATCAGGCAGTTATGTTCCGTCTGCTCGTAGCAAACAGTAAGGTTCTGACTAATTTGGTTTAGTTTGTGTCGTGGAGCTCGCCGGCTCTGAAGTGGCTGGCTTTCAAATTGTGAACGTAGCGCGCCCACTTTTGCTGCTCGTAGCTCTGGCAATATTCTAAGAGACTTTTCAACAGGCGCCTGCCGGATTTGGAGTTGCCACGCAAAACAAGCTTATGCACTGGCGAACTTCCTGAAGCTGCGTATTTGTCGCTCTCTTTGGCAATGGAAATCTCGCAATGCAATACTCTGTCTACATTAGTAAGTACCGGTGCGTCCAAACGTTCCTTGATCCAGCGCGACAGCACTTCAGTGGCGGGAAGCGACTGGTCAGCAGCATGCAAATATTCGGCGAACGCCTCAAGAATCACGTTCGGTCGTCCTTTCCGGTCTTGTATAACGGCCTATGCCCCGACTATATCACAGGAAGACAAGCGGTTGAGGCAGTTTGTTTCCTTAATTCGTGAACATTGAATCGGCTAATTTTCCCTTGAATTATCGAATGTAAAGGACAGGTTTATTCAGCTGTGTCCTTAGTTTTCGCGATCCCAGCCTGTACTTTTAAATGCGAACCAGCATGCAGAGCCAGTTTGCAAAACAATCACGCCGTCAGACAAATAGCAAGTCCGGCTTACATAGAGGCTCAAGGTTATCTTTCATCGAGGTTAAAACGCTTGAAATGGCTCACTATCAGACACTTGCGGATTAAAGTTTTGCCACCGTTCTCTAGATGTACTCTCAGGAGATATAATAAGGCTACTTGAGGTCGCAGACGACTCAAGAAATCTTTCCTCAAAATCAAAACATCAGTTGATTACAACTGTTTTGGAAGGCCCGTCATCTTGGGTCAGACCGAGCGAAAGCCCTCAAGTGAGTAAGCCTCAGCGCAATATGATACCGCCCGCAATGAAATCGGGCAGCGCGCTGTTTGTTGATTGACCAAGGTCAGATCGAATTTCTTGATGCACCACTCAGTAATACTGGAGCAGGATCATAGTAAACGCCTTAACGGGTAAGACACTGCCGCGCGTAAATTCGCGCGAGATCGCCAATGGAGTCAAAGACTTCGATGGGGAACGCATTTCCGCGTGTCTGGACCAGCTACTGGAACAAGTAACCAAGCCCGGACAGTATTTGGGCAATGAATGGGGTGCGCGCAGAAAACCGTTCCACGCGGCCGAGGTCAGGCTGGCAATCACATTTCCTGATCTCTACGAGTTAGGCATGTCCAATTTCGGTCTGAAGATTCTCTATCAGATCGTAAATGACCGCCCGGACATGATGTGCGACCGCAGTTATGCACCACAAGAAGACATGGAAGCCTTGATGCGCAGCGAGCATATTCCCCTTTTCGGCTGGGAAACGCGTGAGCCTCTGGCTAATTTCGAGCTGGTTGGTTTTTCGCTTCAGTACGAATTGACATACACGAATGTTTTGAACCTCCTTGATCTATCAGGCATTCCACTGAGATCAAGTAAGCGATCGCAAGTTTTCCCGCTCATTTTTGGCGGCGGACCGTCGGCTGTAAACCCCGAGCCGTTGGCGTCTTTCATGGACTTCTATCTGATCGGAGACGGCGAGCACTCACTGCCGCATGTCATGGAAATCATCGCCGACTTCAAACGCGAACATGGTGATGAAAATTTCAAAACCCTTGATGCGACTCACTCGGAAAGTTTGAGATATGACTTGCTTGTGAAGATGGCCAAAGAAGTGCCCGGCATTTATGTGCCCTCTCTTTATGAAGTAACGAGCAATGCGCCGTACCCGGTGCCGAAAATCGAAGGCATTCCGGATAGAGTCAAGCGTCAAACTGTTCCTCTTTCCGACGAAAATCAACCGACTCAGGGTTTGGTTCCGTATCTTGCCCTCGTGCACGATCGTGAGGTTTTAGAAGTGCGGCGCGGTTGCGACAGAGGCTGCCGTTTTTGCCAGCCTGGATATACATTCTTGCCTGTCAGAGAACGGTCTACCGAAGATTTGCTCAGACTTTCCAAGGATGCGCTCAACCATTCTGGCAACGACGAGTATTCGATGTTGTCGTTATGCGTCAGCGATTACACTTCCTTGCACGATTCGGTACGAGCGCTCAATGAAGAACATACAAAGCGCCGCACTTCACTGTCTTTCCCCAGCCAGCGCGCCGACAGGATGAACCTGGACATCGCCGAGGAATTGAAAGTGGTGCGCAAGAGCGGCATCACGCTGGCTCCTGAGGCCGGAACGGAAAGAATGCGCGCCGTTATCAACAAGGGACTTTCGCACGAGCAAATCCTTTCGGCCATCGAGTCGGCATATCAATCCGGATGGTCCTCGATCAAACTTTACTTCATGTGCGGCTTACCGACCGAAGGAGATGAAGATCTAGCCGGGATTATTCAAATTCTCGATGAAGCCACACGCCATTGCAACCGGATTAGAAACACAGATCGCGCCAAATACAAGCGCGCCGTCGAATTCACCTGCACGATTTCAAACTTCGTGCCCAAGCCGTTTACACCGTTTCAATGGTTCGCTCAAATTACGCCGGAAGAAACAAAACGTAAGCACGGTGTTTTGCGCGAAAAGATGCGCGAATATCGTATGAAAAACGTCCAGCTCAATTTGACCGACGCTGAAATCAGTTTGCTTGAAGCTGTCATTTCCAGAGGCGACAGGCAGGTCGGAGAGATGATCTATGGCGCCTTTCAAAGGGGCTGCACATTCGATGCCTGGGACGACAAATTCAAACCGGAAGTATGGAATGAAGTTGCTGCCTCAATGGGACTTAACCTCAAAGATATGGCCTGCACCGGCAGCGAAGTGGGTAGCAGCCAACCCTGGGATGTCGTCCATATCGGGCTTAACAACTGGTGGCTCGTGAAAGAGTGGGAGAAAGCACTGGCCACTTTAGAAACGGCGCCATGCACCGAGAACCTCTGCCATGCCTGCGGCGTTTGCACCGAACTCGATACCACTCATTTGCTGGCGGCGCCGAAAGTCGAAGTTATGAAGCGCAATCCCTTCGTCAAAGAGCTGGCAGCACACGGTCAAGAAGACAGCCATCCGTCCAT
>JBGAVL010000106.1:16947-17190 GCA_044228145.1 Obscuribacteraceae bacterium (SeqCode) | reverse complement strand
GGCTCTGCATTAATGGCTTGGACGAAGGCACGCGCCAGGTTGGTTTGATTCTTGACGGTCTGCATGCGGCCAGCGGTGCCAACGAGCCAAAGCCCCGCTTTGTTGAACGGCGAGCCGGGAATGTCTTGCCGCTGCGAAGAGGGATGAAATCGGCTAGTGTCCACGCCGTTATAAATTTGCGTCACTCGCTTTGCACCAATGCCAACGGAATGGGTAAGATAGTGCGCGAGATCTTGAGACAGT
>JBGAVL010000106.1:0-16937 GCA_044228145.1 Obscuribacteraceae bacterium (SeqCode) | reverse complement strand
CCGGATCCATTGGCATTTCTTGTTGGTGCCATCGAAGTCACCGACGTCGCGCCCATGTTCACCGTGAATACGTGCCGGTACTCGGGCGGCCCAGGCGGGCACGGTGGCTTCCAGGGCTGCCAAGTTGCGCGTGTGCACGATCGCAGGCTTGAGTTGGCGGAACAGGCGATAAAGCTGCGGATATATCCAGAGCACATGTCCGGGTTGCTTGTTTAGCGCGAAAAACTGGACATCAGGGCGCTGGATGCGGTTTTTGAAGTCAGTAATGTCTGTAAGTGCTATGACAGCGTGACGGTAGGCATCGGCCGGCATGTGGTTGATCAGGTTGACTACGCCATTTTCAAGGCCACCCGTATCGAAGCGGTGCATGACGTGGGCCACGAGCGGCCGGACATCTTTCATTTTTGCCGTGCCTCGCTCAGGCTGCGCAGTATTTCTTTACCAGCCTCGTTGACGAAGGCGGGCAGCTCCTTGCCGGCTGAATCCTTCGGGGCGTAGATGATGATGGCAGCACTGTCGTCGCCGTACCCGGTGAGCATGGCCCAAGCGGTCAGCCATTTAGCTTGAATATCGCTGGAGGTAAGGTGTCCGTTGATCCAGTATCCCTGCCATACGGTGTAGCGCTCATCCGCAATAGCTTGTTTCTTCAGCAATTCAGCCTCGCGAAAGGAAACATCGTTGCTGCCGAAATGTGCATTTGTCTGATGATTTCTAACGGTTTGCCAGATCGGGTCATTTGAAGTAACTAGGACGTTGGTCGAGGTTACCAATTTGCGCTCGTAGTTTTGGTTATGGTAGTAAGCGATGTAGAGACCGACCCAGGCGTCCTCATTGTGGTAAGCAGAATGCAGTTCTGCCGATGGGTCGGAAAATTGCGGTTGCCAGTCAATGACGGGGGCCTCGGTATGCCACGATCCGACGGTAGTCGGTAGTGAGAGTTTGACGACAGCGTCAGCATTGGCCTGCAGCAGACGCATTTCGTAGAGGGGGCCGGCCGAGATGAGCGCTGCGATGATAAGCATTGTCAGCCAAGCATGCAGCGGCTTCTGGAGCTCGCTACCTGCTGCCGAAGTGACCCTTTGCAACGGTTGGATGGGCTCAGCCCAGCGGGCGCCAATTGAAAACATGACAATGATGACTACCCCGAAAAATATCCAGCCGTAGATTAGGTGGTCTACTCCGGTCGCAAGCTTATTTCCGGAAAGATGGCCGAGCATAACGATCATGTAGGCGCGGAACCAGTTGGCCAGGATGGGAACGAGTAGCGATACAAGGATGAAAGTGAGCCGGCGCTTGAGCGAGGTATAGGTTAGATAGGCGTACAGCGTCCCGACCGTCAGCGAGGCAATCAAATAACGAATACCGCTGCATGCTTCGACCACTGACCAGTTCCCGCTTGGTATGACAAAATTCTGACCTTCACGAAATACTGGAATGCCAGTCAAGCGCAAGGCCTGCACTGTAAAGTCCGCGGTCCACTCCATCAGACGCGGCAAGAGAAAATCGCCGACCGGGACTGCAAAGAAAAGAAAGAGCAGTGGGAAGATCAAGGCCTTGCTGATTTTCCGGCCGACCAGCGCCATGATTGCCATAACAATAAGGCCAATGACGGCAAACTGGGTAAGGGCGTTGACTGCAGTCAGATCACCAAGCAACCACAGAATAACGAAGCCGCCAAGGGGGACGGCAAACCAGATCGTGGCATGCGGGGTAAGTGTGGCTAGCCGCTGCCGGTCACGCCAGATAAGCCAAAGCACAATAGGCGGCACGATGAGCCCATGAGCGTAGGTTTCTGAACGCCACCAAATCTGCGCCATAGCCTCCAGGGTGCCCCAGTACCAAAAGCTGATCCAGAGTAGAGTCAGCGCGATTGCGGCGAGGGTCGGTTTCCAGTTCGGCCGATCAGTCATGCAGTGACCTTCTGCGCGCTGGGGATATATTGGTCGATGCTGGCGAGATGGGCTTCCCAGCTATATCGTGCGATCACCCGTTGGCGTGCTGCATGGCCGATGGCTCTGCACCGATCGGGAGCCTGCAGAAGGGCGTCGATTTCGGTGATGAAGTCAGCTGGGGTCGTTGCGATTTTCAATTCCTGGCCAAAAATGGCGTCGACCGCAGCAGCACATTCGCTGGAAGCGACGACGGGCCGGGCCATGGCCATCGCTTCGAGGATCTTGTTCTGAATACCGCGGGCTATTCGTAGCGGGGCGACGACGACCGCCGCATGCTGCAGATAGGGGCGAACATCAGGCACCGTACCGGTGACGGTCACGTTTTGATTGGCGAGGGCCAGAACCGCAGTTGTCGGACTGCGGCCAACGATGTAGAAACGCAGTCGTGGCCACCGTTCAGATAGCGTTGGTAATATGTCGGCGACAAACCAGCGCACAGCATCAATATTTGGCAGGTAATCCATGGCTCCCGTAAATACGATGGACATTTCATCGGCCGCGTAAGGCGATGCACGATTGTCAATCGGGGCGAAATAGTCTGCGTCCACACCGTTGCAGAGAGCTTCGACACGAATGGCACATTCAGGTGCCAGTCGGGTAAAAAGTGCTGCTTCCGTTTCGGTCACGAAGAATGATCGTGTGGAGCGGGCTGCAATTTCCCGCTCATAAGCGAGTAGATGTGCGCCTTCCCGACGATATAGCCAGGACATCGGCCAGCGGTGGTTGGGGGCGTATTGCGTCCATTTGGCCGAGTCGACATCGACAAAGTCAATAATGATGGGCAGTCGGGCCTTTGTCTCGACGTACTGAGCCATCGCCGAACTGAAAACGACAATGGCATCAATTTTTTTCTGGCTGCAAATGCTATCAACCCAGTCTTGTAATGCGGCGTCACGGTAGTAACGCAGAGTTAGCGGATCATCGGCAAACAGGGCATTTAGGCTGCGTATTTTTGCGAATTTCGGTTCAAGACGAGCGACATGCAGGTCGCTACAGAAACTGCGAACTTTCTCGATGTGTTGCAAATCGTCCGGATCATCAACAAAGGTGCCGAGATATACCTGGTTCGTTTTGGAAAGGTGTTTCAGCAGGTGGTACGAACGCACCTTGTCGCCCTTGTTGGGCGGATAGGGGAGACGATGGACAAGATAAAGAATATTCGCCATGACTAACCAAGATTGCGCACGATGTGTGGCCCAAGCCAATTGGCGAGTCCGATTGGCATGCGCCGCCACGCTTCGATGAACAACTTGTATTTGGCGTTGTTTGGGTTGTTTTGGGGAATACTATCGCGCTTGTATAGGCAGTATTCGTAGTGCAGAGGCTGTGGTGCAAAGCCCCAGTTTTTCTTGAAAGCATAGGGGCCGGTACCGACCTTGCTGCGACCGTAGTCGAAGATACGCAGGCCTCGCTCAGAACTGCGCCGCATCAGCTCCCAATACTTGAAGTCGTTAGCGGCCAAGTCACGGGCGGCTTCGTCATCGCCTGCGTAGTAGGGTAGAACCTCATCCCGGAAGTAGAAAGAGAGCACGCTACTCAGCAACTTACCTTCGGACGAAGTTACAGTCAGAATTTCGCAATCGTCACCGAAAACCTTGAGCAGCGTGTCGAAATAACGCTTGGGTAGTGCCGGTGTTCCGTGACGATGGACGTTGTCAGCAAAGAGTGAGAAAAATCGGTCGCTGCTCCGGTCTACCTGACTCTTCAGGCAATTTTTGATTCCCTTTCGAACCATTGCTCGCTGCTTGCGTGGAATGGCAAGCATGTTGGCTTCGGCATCAGGCAGGATTTCTTTTCGAAAGGTGACATATAAGTCCTGTGTCGGCCAATTTGAGTGTTTTGCCGAGACATTTCTGAATTCAAGGTAATCAACGTCAAGTTTGACTGCCAGTTGTTGCGCTTTTGCTTCAAGGCTAGCTTGAGCTTCAGGGTCATTCGATGCGATGCCGGCATAAACGGCAAAGGGCAATGAGACAAGGGCGTTGCCGAAAAGGCGGCTGTTTACGTGCGCCAGCGGCAGAACACCCACGATCTGACTTGCCTTTTCGGCGTAGAGAAAAAACGTGGGGTGTCGGAAAACTTCACCGATGATTTTCTGCCACTCGGCCCGGTGAAAGAATGTTGCTTCCGGGCAGGCGAATACAAATTCGTTCCAGCGCAATACGCTTCCAAGATCGGAAGCATCCAACTGTTTGATGATCATGGAGTCAGGCCTGTTTCAGGAACAATTTATCCATTCGACCCCATGAAAAATCAGCGAGCAAACGATGCAGGCGATTTTCCATTCGATCGATATTGACGTAGTGACGAAAACGGGTCTTTGCTCCTATGCCGTTGATACGGGGTTGCCCCGCATCGATTTCCCATGGATGGAAATAGAACACTGCCGATAACTGATCAACGCTGTTAACACGTCGAATCATCCATCGAGACAGCTCATAGGGCATCAAACGAAAATACCCGCCGCCACTAGCTGGCCAATTGCGATTGAAAAATCGCACTGTGGTGGCTGGAATTTCCAGCAGATTGCCTATCCGATGTGCATGGCGCGGTGCATTGGGCATGCCATAGTGGTCATGGTGGATAGGGTAGATACTAGAGCTGTAGTGATAGCCAGCTTTTTCAAGCGTTTCAAACGCCCAAAGGTTTTTTTCGCCGATTGAGAAACTGGGAGCACGGTAACCTCTGACTTCAGTCCCTGCAATGTCTTCTAAAATCAGTTTGGCAATATTTATGTCTGCAAAAAAGCTGTCTGGAGTTTGATCACTAACCCGTTCATGACCATAGCCATGGCTGGCTAATTCGTGGCCGTTATTGACGATACGTCGGACAACGTTCGGAAAGCGTTCTGCTACCCAGCCCAAGGTAAAGAAAGTGGCTTTGGTATCGTGTTCGTCGAGCATGGCTAAAATGCAGTCAATATTTCGCTCGATACGACATTCGCGAATAGGCCAGTCTGTACGCGGAATATACGGTGAAAATGCCGAGACCTGAAAATAGTCCTCAACGTCAATGGTCAGTGCGTTGAATGGATCGGCTTTTGGCATGTTCATGGTGATTCATCTGTTTTTATTTCGGCGCTTGTCAAATAAGTTACCGTTGCAGTCAGCTATCAACGTTGACGTTTTGCGTCTGCAATTCGGCTGGTACGCTATCGTTGCTCAAAAATTGTTGCATCAGGCTCAGTGTCGCGCTGTTTATGCGCTCCAGTTGTACCAAGCTGCTCTCTAATCGAGCCAAGCGCTCTGCGAGATGCTCAGCGCTCAAGGTTGCAATCAATGATTGTGGGAGTTGCTGCCTATCCTGAACGCCGACTGCAGTGGTGGAGCTTGTATAGGGCGAATTTGAATTTCCAGCATTCAAATTGTACTGCTGCGATACTTGCGTTGTGCCACCAATTGTTTCTTCAAATATTTCGCGCGCTACTTCATCGACATCCGCCACGTCAAAGTTCTTTTGTTGATTGAGATAGCCGAAAAGTAACAAGCGGTCGCAAACAGAGTTAATGCGCCTTGGAATCCCGCTGCTAGCCTTAAAAATGGCTTCAAAGGCAAGGCTGGAAATGCTGGGCGAATCCTTGGCGCCTGCATGGTGCAGTCGGTGGGTGATATAGGCCTCAGTCTCACCCACATCTAATGGGCCGATATGGCAAGTAGCAATTACACGCTGGCTAAACTGCATCATGTGGGGACTCTGTAAAATCTGGCGGAACTCTGGTTGGCCAACCAGAAAACTCTGTAGTAGGGCCTGATTGCCATACTGGAAATTAGAGAGCATGCGTAGTTCTTCAACGGCTCTTGCGGATAGGTTCTGAGCTTCGTCGACGACCAGAAGGCAGCGCTTGCCTTTCGTAGTCATGCTAATTAGAAAGGCCTCGAGTGACATCAAGACGTCAGATTTTGCAAGATCTTTCGTCCGCAGGCCAAAAGCTGCGCCAACCAGTCGCAAAGTGTCATCTGCATCAAGTTGTGTACTGACAAGCTGGGCAGCAATTACCTTTTCAGGATCGAGACTGTCAAGCAATCCTCGAACGATAGTTGTTTTTCCAGCACCGACTTCACCCGTAATGACAATAAAGCCCTCATTTTGATGCATACCATATTCAAGATAGGCTTGGGCGCGACGGTGCTGCTTGCTTCCAAAATAAAATGCGGGATCTGGATTGAGCTGAAATGGCTTGCTGGTCAGGCCGTAGTAGGATTGATACATAAACTCAGAAAATTACTGAAACAGTACCGATGATTGCATTTTCGGTAAATGGATTGGTTGAATTCTCAAATTTGGTATGGCGGATGGTGATACCACCTGTTGTCCGTGCCCCGAGATTGGAATTTAAATTTGCTTGGTACATCGAAGTTGTGGCTTCTAGTCTATTGTTACCGTTCCCTGTACTCTTCTGCCTAGAAGTAGTTAAGCTGACGTGGGTAATGGCACTCAGGTTATGTGCGATATTTATACTAAAGCCGCGTTGAAGAATATTGGTTGTATTGTTCTGGGAAAAAGTATCGTTCACGGCACCTGCCGCAAATATCGACTGGCTCTCATTGCGATTAAATATCACTGTCAAGGTATTCTGCACGCCTTGAAAGGCGAGGGCTAATTGCTGGCTGCGTTGAATGGTGGCACGAGAACTCAAAAAACTGCTAGTAACTTGAGCGTTGGGTGGAACGCCAAATTGTCCTACCAGATTTGCCGCGCATGTGTTGGCAGCCTGATTTAGTTGGACGGCATCGCTGTACAAACTTGAGAGTTGCTGGGTACAGATTTGATAAAACATATCAAAAATCGTACCTAACCCAATCGTTGTAAATTGATTTGGTAATACCGACACATCCCGTGTGTCAGAGTATCGAATACTGCTAAGCGGAAAACGGTGACTAATACTATATCGGTGACCATTGCCAAAAAATCGACGTTCTTTAAAGGCGGAAATCTCAGTGCGTTCGGTTGGACTCCAGTCAAAGCCAAAACCATGAGTGGCGCGGGACTCCGTATTTTGTGAAGCGTAGTTATTGCTTTCTCTACCGCCACTCATCGACACTCGCAGTTGTGGAACAATCGTATATGTCGCTGTCCCATACAATCGTTCAGCGTCTGTCGTGCGCCCGAGGCTATAACTAGATGTCTGTTGGGTTGCATCGAGCGACCAATTTAGATTCTGGAGCCCCGTACCACCGCGCAATTGGCCTGACCAGTCAGACACATCAATACTAGATACCGCTGTCGCGTTTGAGTTTGTTGTCGACCAGTTGTAACGTAATGAATAATCGACATTTCCAGCAATTCGGCCGCGAATATAAGGAGATAGACGGTAGGTTGAGGTCTCAGTGCTATTGCTATTGATACTGGAGCCACTGGGAGATTGGGGGGCAAACGCAGAAATAGCCTGCTGGGCAATTATTCCGGAAAAGTCCAGATATAGCCAGTTAGACACTGCTTCAAAGGTTCCAAAGGTATTTAGAGCATTCTGCGAACGATTTCGTCCGGACGACGTTGAGTAATTCTGTTCCGTCAGAGCATAGTCGAAATAAGCCTTTAGTCTGGCAGTTTTGGCATCTATTCGGATGCCAGGTGTTAGTTCCGAAATAAAGCCACTTTCTTTTCCACTTTGCCCGGAGCTTATCGAAACATTGTCACTCCAAGTTTCTGTCAATTTAATGCGGGGGCTAATGGAGAAATTTCGACTGATTTGATCTTCGACCTGTGCTGAGACAGAACTCGATGCGAGTGCGACAGCCAATCCACTGACCACAATGAAATTTGTGGCTTTATTTTTCATGCCCGTACCCGTACCCGTACCCGTACCCGTACCCGTACCCGTACCCATCCGTCTTAGATGTCCGTACCTGATTCAGTAACATCATTTTGAGTGGGCATGATTCAATTGTTGCAATCGCTTGTTTTACTGCAGCCTGAGCAGTATTTTCTGCGTTCACTACAATGATTATCTGCCCCATATGTGTGGCAAGAACTCGAGCTTCTGTTGTTAGAAGCAATGGCGGTGAATCAAAGACAATGATGCGATCACTATAACGGCTAGCCATATCGTCAAGGAGGCGAATCATCGTATCACTCGCCAGTAACTCTGTAGCTCGTGGGTGTGGCGTGCCGCTTGGGAGTATGGAGAGTTTTTCAATATTCGTACGTAACAGAACACTTGAAATATCGACGGAGTTTTGTTCTAAAACGTCCAATAGGCCCTCGGCCGGTGGTAGCCCTAGCATATTTAGTACTGAAGGTCGAGCTACATCGGCATCAACTAGCATTACGGTATTGTCAAGTTCCATGGCAATGCTGATTGCCAGATTAATCGCCGAAAAGCTTTTTCCCTCTCCTGGAAGTGCGCTAGTTACCATGATCAGGTTACCATTGGGCACTGGTGTAGTTCCTCGCCCCATCGCGTTGGCAATTAGAGGGCGTTTGACTACGCGAAACTCATCTGCGAGCTGGCTGCGGGCAGCATCCGGAGTTAGCAGTCCCGATGCGGAAATGGCGTCCAGATCTAATATCGTTTGTGCGCTAACGAATCCAGGTGTTGTCGGATTATGGGTTCTTGGTGAATTTGAATAGTCTATGGCGGTGGCTGGAGATGGCTGACTAATCGTAGTCTCAGACGAACCCGTTATGGGCTTGACTGGTTCATCGGGAAGTTCAACGCCCGCTTGGCGAAGTTGCTCGAGGCGCTTGGCTGCTTGTTCTATCAGACTCATTAGTCAACCTCAGGTGGCACGTTGGGCCAAGTATGTAAGAAGTCCTAAACCGATTGCATAGCACAGTACCAAACCGGCTGTGGCTAGCAAAAAGCGACGTAGGCTAGTACGTTCTTTAATTCGACGAGTTTCATTTGGAATTAGCGAAACCACACCAAGGACCGGTAAGTCAGTCGCGTCGCGTAGGGTTTTACTATCAAAGAAAACAGGGCGAATCTGGCTTGCTGCGTAAGCGACAAAAAGACCAGCAAGAATGGCGAGTACCAGACCGAGAGGGAAAAGAAGTAATCTATTGGGCGCAACTGGAGTTGACGACGCTCGGGGAGGGTCAATTAAGCGGAAGTCTGCCATCGAACCAGCCGAGTCAAGATCCCCTGTTAATTCTGCCGAGTCTCTCCGAGTAACTAGTTGTTCATAGTTTTTCTTGTCTAGCTCATAATCTCTATTTAGTTGAGCAAGTTCAGTTTCCAACTGCGGCTGTGTCTTCATAACAGCGGTAGTGCGCTTGTAGCGCTCTTCGTATTCACTTACGCGAGCCCGAAGTGAGGCTGTATTGGCTTCTGCCTCAGCAAGCGAAACCTTAAGTTGCTGATAGACTGGATTGTTGCTTACAGATGCCCCTGGATTTGCTACTGCAAACTTTTTGCGAGCTTGAAGCTCTTGACGCTTTTGATCTTCAAGATCCTTAATTAGGCGTCGTGTTCCAATGATATCAGGATGCTGTTCGGTGTAACGCTGTAGCAAGGTGTCAAGATTTCGCTTTTGAACATCAATTCGACCATCAATTTCCGGAAGAGAGATACTCGAGTGACTGTCAGATGTTTCCGGAAGAAGCACCGGCTCTTCTCCAACAATTTGCCTGCGCAACGCATCTCGGGATTGTTCTGCTTCACGGAGTTCGAGTCGAGCGGTGTTTAGTTTTGTTGTAAGTTCACTTAAGCGATCAATGCCGCTTCTGCCTTCGCTCGTAGCAAGGTCAATATTTCTTAACTTGAATTCTTTTAGGCGGTTTTCGCCCTGTTCCAGTTTTTTCTCATAATTACGAATTTGCTCTTCTAGAAACTTTCGGGCTGAGTCAGTGTCCTGACGTTTGTCGCCGAGGCTGGATTCAATGAAAATTGACACAAGCGCTTGAACAACCCTTTGGGCCTTGGCAGGGTCGGGGTCGCGATGTGAAATTGTGTAAAGATTATCCCTGCCCAGGCTCTGAATTTTTAGTGTGTTTGTCAAAGAGTCGATCAGCGCCTCTTGCTGACTTTTGCTTTTGATATTCAGATCGAGATCAGCCATTCTGATTAGTTTTTCAATGTTCGGGCGGCTGATAAGAGTTCGGCTCAACATCATGATTTGCTGTTCAATATTCGGCTGAACAGCGAGTCCTGACATTAGAGGTCGCAGGATAGATTGGGTGTCAACGTATATGCGGGCCGATGCTTCGAACTGGTTTGGAATACGCAAAATTACTCCGGCTGCAATGGCCCCGACAATCCATGCGACAAACATGCCGAGCCGACGATGTTTCCATGTTGCGCGCAAGACCGATAAAGCCTGGCGAAGAATCTCATCCATCTAATGTGCTCAATTAATTAACGGTCACTGTAAATATACGATGACTGTAGAGGTTGATCAGGATCGTTTAAAACCAGCTTTGCGGAATGATGACAACATCACCAGGTTTCATTTCCACGTTGGCGGAAACATCACCGTTCTTTACAAGATCTTTGAGGCGTACTTTGTATTGGGCATTATTTTCAGCGGTTCGCAGAATGGTTGCACGGTTGCCGTCTGCAAATTCGGTGATTCCCCCTACAGCGATCATTACATCCAGAATGGTCATTTTTTGCTTGTAGGAAAGAATTTGCGGTTTGGTTGCTGCCCCGATGACACGAATCTGTTCACTATATGGGCCAACAAAACCGGTTACGATGACAGTGACAACTGGGTCACGAATGAACTTTCCTAGTTCCTTTTCTATATCGCGAGCAAGCGTGGTTGAATCTTTGCCCATTGCCGCCAAGTCGTCGATCAATGGGGCGGAAATCTTGCCATCAGGGCGTACCGGAACGCTCATCGAAAGCTCTGGATTGCGCCAAACAACAATATTGAGAGTGTCGCCTGGCCCAATTTTGTAACTGTAATCTGATGCTGCGGCTAAAGGAGGTGCAGGAGGGTTGGTGCTACAACCAATCAAAGACCAAACGATAGTCGATGCAATGAATAACTTTGATGCAGAAACCAAGTTGGAATAGAGTTTTGACATGGCTTTTATCTCGATCAGGTTGCGGATGGTAAGTGCCATTGCGGGCAATCAATAGGGCGTTATCATAGCGGAAATAACACAAAAACCCGACATTGAAGACTACGGGGTGAGAAGGATTTCACAGTGTGGGCTAAACACCGTGACGCAAAGCATCGACGATGTTGATTTTCGTTGCCCGGCGTGCTGGATATAATGATGCTAAAACAGCAGCAAAGAATCCAATTGCGCCCGATGTGAGGATCGCTATGGGGTCGAGTCGGATCAAAGCTGAATACCCAACATTGGAATTGGGCGGTGGTGGCATTTCGATGCCAACTAACGAGATGACCCATGCGGCACCGACACCGGTTAGAATTCCAAGAAAAGTACCGAAAGCACCAAGCAAGGCTGTTTCGGTCAAGATTAGTTTGAATACCCCGTTCGGCTTTTCTCCAAGAGCAAGCAAAGTCCCGAACTCTCTGGTTCGTTCGAAAAGACTCATGTTGATACTGTTCGCTACGCTTAGTAATACCATTAGAAAAATTATCAGACGCAATACGCCAAACTGAGCATCATAAAGCTGAACCGTTTTTTCATAGAAGTCGGAGAGCTCTCGCCAAGTCATGATGTCAAGTCCTTCATTGTTTAGCGTTTTTTTCAATATGCTTGCTATTCGTTCTGAGTCATTCGTCAACTTGAGGGTGGTTATGACTAGGTGCACTGAACGAGTATCAAGAAGTTCCTGCGCGGCCGGCAACGGAATTCTGACAGCCCTAGCATCAAATTCTCTCGAAAAGCTCTGGAAGATACCTATGACTTTAAAATCCAGCGTGTTGACTGCTCCTTGAGCCAAACTAATTACTAAGGTTGCGTGATCACCTACTTTTAAATTCAGCGATTGCGCGACCCCCTGACCAATTACCATGCCATTCGTATCCTTGTCGGCTAGTGGGCGACCCTGAATGTAGCGCATGAAGCTGCCAATACGTGCTTCGCCATCTGGTTCAATGCCGTCACCGAAAATGCCAAGGTCTCGTTTTCCGTTGTTCAACATACCAACAAAATTAACTCGCGATACCACTTGATCGGTTTCCTGAAGGGCTCCAATTGTCCGCTTTAGTTTTTCTGTAGATGGAATCATGAATGCATCAGAGGCGCGAGATCGCGCAGCCCAGAAGCCGCGCTTGGCCAATTGGATATGGCCTGTTTGCGAGTGAATTGTCGCTTCCCCTAGTTGAATGAATATATCGTTTACAAATCCGCCAACGATGATCATGCAGGCGACGCCGAAGATGACGGCAGCCAGAGATGTTGCAGTGCGAGAGCGTTGTCTTATGAGGTTTCGAATTGCCAAAGAAAGCCGCATCGCGATAATTGATTTCATTGGTTGCTCCGCAAAGCGTCCACAATATTTAGGCGACTAGCTCTAATAGCTGGCATTAGACTTGCCAATACCGTCGTGATCATGGCAAGAGCAAAAGCATCAATTACTAGCGGTGATGTAACGAGAATTTCCGCTGTGAATCCAACTTCCATCCCTGGTGGAGGGGGCATAGGAATCCCAATGAAAGATAGTGTTGCCGCCAGTGCACATCCCAGCGAGACACCAACTATCCCACCAATGACGCCGAGCATTAGGCCTTCCAGAATGAACATGCGAAGGATTGCCGAGCGTCGGGAACCTATAGCTATCATTGTGCCAATCTCTGTAGTTCTTTCCATAACGCTCATGTTTTGTGAGTTGGAAATTGTCAGCACAATAATTAGTGCAATGATTAACTTGATAAGACTGATTTGCTTTCCAAATAAACTGACAGTTTTCCTGTAAAAATCCGCGAGTTCGATCCAAGAAAATATTTGAAAATCAGTATCCGGAAGGAATTTTTTTAAGGCGACAAGCATTGAGTCAGTTAGTGACGTTTTTTTTAAAATTAGTACCCATACAGTCGAACCTTCGACACGCATGAGCTTTCGGGCAAAATCGATTGGAAGGCGCAATGCGTTGTCGTCATAGTCTTTCGATGCTGTATAGAAGATTCCTGAGACTTTGACTTCAATTGCATTTGGGGTGCCATTTTTTGCTGTTGCGAGCAAGACCATGTTATCGCCTATTTTGGCTCCAAGGTTTTTTGCTAGGCCTTCTCCAAGTAGGACTGCTCGCTGGTTGTTCGATTCCAGATTTGTGCCGGCCCGCATGTATATGGCATCACTAATAATTGCTTCTTGCTTTGGTTGTATGCCTTCTCCAATGAAACTTACCGTTGTGTCACCAAGGCTGATAAGTCCACTAAAAGAAAGTCTTTCGGATACTTCTCGCACATCAGGCAATGTGGCGATCTGACTTAATTTTTTTGAATTTGCCGGAAGCAGAAAATTGTAAGGGTCGGCAATGCCTCGTTCGAAATATCCTGGCCGAACTATCTGGATGTGCCCCAGCTGTGAGCGAATGGCGCCTTCTCTCATGCCCTGGAAGATCCATTCGATGAAGCCACCGGCCAGCATATAGGCAATCAGGCCGCTTGCAATTGTAATGAGTGCAATTGTCGTTCTGTTCTTATTGCGCTTCAGGTTGCGTAGTGCAACGAGAGCTTCTGTAACGATATTCATCATTGGCGTGACGCGAAGCTTAAGGTAAGGTTATCAAATCGATTGTAATACTAATTGGCCGGTATCTTGAGGAGCTACGAGATGTTCGATTACGAGGCTGCATTCTCGCGGAACATAGGTTGGGTTACAGAATCAGAACAATCCGCGCTCAAAAATGCCCGGGTGGCAATCGGGGGGCTTGGTGGGGTTGGGGGCGTGCATCTCTTGACTCTTGCCCGGTTAGGAGTGGGCCAATTTAATATCGCAGACTTTGATGTTTTTGATATTGTTAATTTTAACCGTCAAGTTGGGGCTACGATAAATACGCTTCATCGTTCCAAGATAGATGTGCTGGCTGAAATGGCACGCCAAATCAATCCGGACCTTGAGTTGAAACTTTATCCTGCTGGAATACAGCATGATTCATTGGATGACTTTCTTCATGGAGTAGACCTCTATGTCGACGGGTTGGATTTTTTTGCTTTTTCTGCCCGGCGATTGACTTTTGCTGCATGTGAACGTTTGGGGATTCCGGTTGTAACGGCAGCCCCATTGGGTCTTGGAACAGCATTATTGGTATTCGGGCCAGGAGGAATGTCGTTTGAGGATTATTTTGGATTTGAAGGCTGTGATGAAATGGAGATGGCAATTCGCTTCTTGGTAGGGCTTTCTCCTAGCATGCTGCAGAGAGGATATGTAGCCGACATGACTCGTATCAGTCTCGCTGAGCGCCGTGGTCCTTCAAGCATTGCGGCATGTCAGTTGTGTGCTGGCGTTGCTGCTGTTGAGGCATTAAAACTATTACTCGGTCGTGGAGGGGTCAAACTGGCGCCATGGGGAAGCCAATTCGATGCCTATCGAATGATCTATAAGAGAACATGGCGTCCTGGAGGATATAGAAATCCCTTGCAAGTTGTAATGCGCTCATTGGTGCGTCGCCAACTTCAGGTAATGGCCAGGCAGGTACAGTAATGAGTAGTCAAGCTCTGGAAAGAATTTTGGATTTGGCTCGTTGGGCGCCTAGTGGCGATAACACGCAACCTTGGCGTTTTGAAATCGTTGATGACTTTAACATAGCGGTATATGGCCATGATACCCGCGATAATGTTCTATATGACTTCGATGGCCATGCGAGCCATATGGCGCATGGGGGGCTCTTGGAAACCATTCGCATAGCAGCGAGTTTGGAGGGTATGTTGGCATCTTGGGAAATTGATCCAATGTCAGATGATCGACTCCCTATTTATAGGGTATCCCTTAAGCTGGTAAATGGATTAGATCCAGACCCTCTCTCAATTTATATCCAGTCCCGAGTAGTCCAGAGGCGGCCTATGAGAAGCGTTCCTCTGAGTGACGATGAGAAGTCGACCCTAATGAAATCAGTTGGGGAGCCGTTTGAGCTTCATTTCTTTGAGACGCTAGGCAGTAGATTAAGCTTAGCTACACTCCTTTGGAAAAGTGCTTACTTAAGGTTGGTATCACCAGAGGCATACTTGGTTCATAAGCACGTTATTGAATGGGGAGCACAATTCAGCAAAGATAGGATTCCTGAGCAGGCTGTTGGTGTTGATCCTTTTACCGCGAGGTTAATGCGTTGGGTGATGCAGAGTTGGGAGCGAGTTGACTTCTTTAACAAATATGCATTTGGAACAATTTTGCCACGGATACAGTTGGATTTATTGCCCGCAATAATGTGTTCATCGCATGTCTTGATTCAACCGAAAAATGCACCTTCGACACTAATGGATTGGGTATTAATGGGGGGGGCGATGCAGCGGTTCTGGCTAACAGCGACAGCACTCGGCTATTACGTTCAACCAGAAATGACTCCAGTCATTTTTCGCTGGTACACGCGAACAGAACGACAATTTTCTCAAAAGCCAGGAATTACAGAACGAGCTTCAGTTTTGGCTCTTGAATTCGAAAAAATATGTAGAGCAACGCCAGATACGCCTTTCGGCTTCTTTGCCAGACTGGGGCAATCCGCTAGGCCGACATCACGCTCATTAAGAGTTGATCTTGAAAAGCTTATGAAGTGACTGCACAGATCGTGGATTTGACCAGGGTGTCAGATGATTAAAGACCAATATGGTCGTAAGAAAATCCTTTTCTTTGCTGAGGGGGCAACTCTTGCTCATGTTGCCAGATCATTGGTTCTTGCAAGAAGTTTGGACCCGGCGAAGTTTGATGTGGTTTTTGCACGCCCAAAAAATTACGAATGGCTGACAAAAAATGAATCGTTCAAGATTGTTGATCTGTCGTGCCAAGATTCCAATGAATTTTCTAGGCGCTTGGAAAGAGGCTTGCCTTTATATGACTATCCAACGCTGAAAAGTTATGTGCAGGATGATCTGTCACTGATAGATTTTGTTTGCCCTAATGTGACGATCGGGGATTTTCGATTGTCATTGTCAGTCAGTTCCCGGGTTCGGAGAATTCCATTCATTAATTTGTGTGACGCTTACTGGAGTCCTGAGCATTCCGTAAAATCTGTGATGCCAGTATTGTCATTGACTCGTTATCTTCCAATTCGCTTTGCCGAACTCTGTTTCAGAATGTTTTCCCCGCTGGTTTTCCGGATACATGCAATCCCTCATGAGCGCTTGAGATCCGAATATGGCCTGCCATCGTTGGGCCATGATTTGAAAAAATGCTATACGGACGCTGATTTCAGACTGTTTGCGAACATTCCTGCATTGTTCCCTGACGTTGAAGAGAGCGAAAGATGTGCTTTCATCGGCCCGATTGCCTGGTCTCCAGAAAATCACGCAGATTTTGCTTTATCCGCCGACCTGAGTAGAGATTATTTTTACGTGTCTATGGGGAGTTCGGGGGATACGGATATTTTGTTTGAAATCTTGATGGCGTTGGCAAAGCTTGGCCCTCAAGTCATTGTGTCAACTGCAGCTAGATGGAGGTGGCCGGACGGTAGTCTTCCTTCTAACGTTAAAGTATTTGATTTCGTTCCTGGCGATTTTGTCTGCAAGGCAGCGCGTTTGGTTGTTTGTAATGGCGGAAGTCCGACGACCAATCAGGCATTGGTGAACGGTGTTCCTGTCTTGGGTATCGCGAAAAACATGGACCAATTTATGAATATGCGAGCCATTGAGAAATTTGGTGCGGGCCTGACAATGCGCGCTGACCGTGTCACAAGAGAGACGGTGCTTGACTTGGCGAATCAACTTTGGACTAAGGATTCCTACCGACTAAATGCGCTGAAACTGGCTCAGTCTGCGAAGCAATGCCTTAATAGCCGTTCGCTCGAATGGTATCTTGCCAAATTGTCTAATTGAGAAATTTGATAGAGGCGAGATATTGCAAAACAATAAAAAGCTACTCTTGGCGGCTGCCTAAGCGACCGAGTAAAAGATAGGAGATCGTGGTGAGAAAGATATCAACCAAAGCAGTCGTTGAGTTCTCTGGCATGACTGGTTCCAGTCTGTTAATCAC
>JBGAVL010000105.1:0-17548 GCA_044228145.1 Obscuribacteraceae bacterium (SeqCode) | reverse complement strand
CGGGCAAGTCGAAATTTCTTTTAGTAAGTGCTTCAATCTCTTTGATTTCACTGGCGCTGAGCGGTTTCAAATCAGATGCGCCGAGATTTTCTTCTGCCTGCTCAGGCGTCTTTATGCCTGGAATGGTAACGGAGACTTCTTTCATGGACAGGACAAATCTGATTGCGGCTTGAGTGAGGGTGCGTTTTTCCTTGCGCAAGAATTCCAATCTCCCAGTAGCTTCAATACGAGCTCTGATATAGTCCAGGGGCCAGCTTTGTCTGACATCGCCCTCTTCAAATGTGAGATTGAGAACGTCGGCAAATTTACCTGTGAGAAAACCATTTGCCAGTGGTTCTCGAGCGATGATCGCGCAGCCGACTGCAAAGGCTGACGGCAAGAGAGTCTCTGCGGGGCGATTGTTGAATATACTGACTGGTATTTGGATGCAGTCTGGTTGACTTACCGCTAGCGCCGTCAGACCTTCAACAGGATCGAGAATGGAAATTCCCCAGGCGCGAATTTTTCCTTCACGCTTGAGCTCCTGCAGGATGCTGTAGGTGTCTTCTTTCTTGAGCAGCCGCACAGGCGGATTGTGCAGCTGATAGATGTCGATATAATCGGTCTTCAGTCTGTCGAGGCTCTTCTCAAGCGCAAATCGAACGTATTCGGCAGTGAATGTTTGAAAACCGCCGCCCTGGTAAAAGTCGCTTCCAACCTTGGTTGCAATGATGACTCTGTCACGTTTGCTCTTGAGCCCCTTGCCCAAAAGTGTCTCACTATGCCCGAAGCCGTATACATCCGCCGTATCGAAGAAATTGCAGCCAAGCTCCAGCGCTTTGTTAATCGCCTCCAACGAAACTTTGTCATCGGTAGGACCATAACTGTGCCCATGTTCATTGCCGCCGATTCCCCAGCCGCCGAAGCCGACTTCGGACACTTTTATGCCGGTATTGCCGAAATCTCTGTACTTCATGCGCTTGTATAAGTTGTCTTTACGAAGTTTGTCATCGTGATAAACCAGTAACGCGTGATGAAAATACTGATGAATAGACGTTTGTCTATAGAAGTTATGCTTACGAGTCTTCATACAACAGCTTCATTATTCATGAATACTGTCACAAGTTCGAAGATCAGTGTATTACAATAGCCGATTGGCTGACGGGAACTCTGGAGACCGAATTTTACTGATGGATGTTTATGACATAACCATAGTCGGCGGTGGGCCGACTGGCTTGTTTGGAACCTTCTATGCGGGTCTCCGTGGGCTAAAGACTAAAGTGATCGATGTGCTGCCTGAGCTGGGCGGACAGTTGACTGCTCTTTATCCCGAGAAGTACGTCTATGACGTGGCTGGACACCCCAAGATTCTTGCCAAAGATCTGGCGAAAAACCTGGGCACTCAATCGCAACTGTTCAAGCCGGCGCTGTGCCTGGGCGAAAAAGTTTTGAACATGGCTAAGATTGAAGGTGATATCTGGCAGATAACTACTGACAAGACTGCCGACCATTACACAAAGACAGTGCTTCTTGCTCTGGGAGCCGGCGCCTGCGTGCCCAAGAAATTGGACATCGACTATAACAAAGACCTGGAAGGCGACGGCATCTATTACGCTGTCAAAAACAAAGAGAAATTCCGCGACAAAAAAGTGCTCATCGTAGGCGGCGGAGACTCAGCAGTAGACTGGGCAAACGAGTTTTCCCATATTGCTAAAAACGTCACATTGATCCACCGTCGCGATCAGTTCCGCGCTGTTCAGACATCTGTTGAAGAGATGAAGCGCAACAAAATTGATATCAAGACGTTTTATGAGATGAAGGAAATCCAAGTCGCCAGCGGCAAAATTGACGGAGCGGTCATCTTCGACAATCGCACCGGCAAAGAAGAGCAAATGGCTATCGATGCGATTCTTATCAATATAGGTTTTGTGATCAACCTGGACTTCTTGAAAAGCTGGGGCATCAAAATGGAAGGCAATGCAATTTCCGTCAATGAAAAGATGGAAACAAATTTACCTGGCGTATACTCGGCTGGAGATATTGCCGCGCATACAGCCAAGTTGAAACTGATTGCCACAGGCGCGGCTGAAGCCGCAACCGCAGTCAACTTTGCCGTCACTTTCATCAATCCATCGGCGAAGGTTTTTCCGGGACACAGCTCCAACCTCAATCTATCTATTTAGTTGCTCATCTCTTTGATGCTTTTGCTGCTTTGGGCCGAGCTTCAGATACTTTTTTAGTGCAAACAGTCAAAAAATGAGGCATTTCTTCTCTTGAATGCCCTCAGCTCGATGTCTACACTGGATCGATACGCTAAATGTTGTATAGCGGTCGCCGTACTACGCTATATGTAGTGCCATACAAATGTAGTATAATGGCAGATACGCCTGTAGAGAAATGGATAGGCTTCTTAAATGGGACTTAGTATCGGGCGAATCGATGGAGGGGCAAGATGTTTTCGAAAAACGCCCTTAAGGTTCTGGAAAAACGCTATTTGCTGCGCGATGGCGAGGGGAACTTGAAAGAGACGCCGGAGGAGCTGTTCAGAAGGGTGGCGATCGCTGTCGCTTCTGCTGAAAAACAGTGGGGCGCAACGGATGCTGAGATTGAAAAACTGTCGGAGCGTTTTTTTCAATCTATGTATAGCTGTTCTTTCATGCCCAACTCACCAACGCTTATGAATGCAGGCAAACCGGGCGGACAGTTGTCGGCTTGTTTTGTTTTGCCAGTGCCGGATTCACTGGAAGGAATTTTCGACACATGCAAGAATGCGGCACTCATTCACAAGACAGGCGGGGGCACTGGTTTTTCTTTCAGCCGTTTGCGACCAGCCAATGATCGAGTTGCCTCCTCTACAGGAGTGGCTTCCGGACCTGTTAGTTTCATGACCGTGTACGATGCGGCAACCGAGGCGATTCGCCAGGGTGGTACCAGGCGTGGTGCTAATATGGGGATGCTGAGAGTCGATCATCCCGATATAGAAAACTTTATTTCTTGCAAGCGAAACACAGACAGGCTCAACAATTTCAACATTTCGGTCGCAGCGACAGACAATTTCATGGAAGCGGTGGAGAATGATCTGAGCTTTGATCTGGTTCATCCGACGTCAAAGAAAAAAATTCGTTCGTTGAAAGCACGCGATCTGTTTTCACAAATCGTGGAGAACGCTCATGATACGGGCGAGCCTGGTTTGATCTTTATCGACAGGATCAACAATTCCGATCCGGTCCTGTCTGCATTAGACGAAAATGGAAGAGAAATCCCGGGAACCGAGGAAATCGAAGCTACAAATCCATGTGGAGAACAACCGCTTGGACCGGGCGATGCCTGTAACCTTGCCTCGATCAATCTCGCCAAATTTGTAGATCGCCAAAAGAAAGATTTCGACTTTGTTCGTTTGCAAGAACAAATTGAGCTTTCCGTCCGTTTTCTCGACGATGTTATTTCAGCTAACAGCTATCCGCTCAAGTTCATAGAAGAAGCAACGCTGAATAACAGGCGCATTGGCCTTGGCATTATGGGCTGGGCGGAGGCGCTGATTATGATGGGTATTGCCTATGGCTCCGAAGAGTCTGAAAGAAAAGCCGAAAGGCTGATGCAATTCATAAATGATACCGCCCATGATGCGTCAGAAAAGCTGGCCGGAGAGCGTGGGGTTTTCCCGAATTGGCAGTACAGCCGCTGGAAGAATGAGAATCGACAGATGCGCAATGCCACCGTCACTACTATCGCACCTACCGGTACCATATCGATAATCGCTGGCACCACATCCGGTATCGAGCCACTTTTTGCCGTCTGCTTTATCAGGCGTGTTATGGAAGGTACGGAGCTGGTGGAGGTCAATCCGCTGTTTGAGGAAATTGCCAAAGAGCGAGGATTTTATTCCCGCCAGCTGATGCAGGAAATCGCACATACCGGCATCGTTTCCAACAATGAAGCTGTGCCGGAAGACATACGGCGTCTTTTTGTTTGCTCGCACGACATTTCGTATTCGGAGCATGTGAGAATGCAGGTCGCTTTCCAGAAGTACACGGACAACGCCGTATCCAAAACGATAAACTTCCCCGAGAGCGCCACGGTAGAGGAAGTAAGAGCCGCTTATATGGCCGCGTGGAGAGACGGGCTGAAGGGCATTACAGTGTATCGAGACAACTCGAGACCCTTGCAAGTGCTCAATCTTTCCTCGACGCGCAAGAAGGGCGGTGGGCAAAGACGTGGTGAATGCTGCGATTCGCCAGAGGACGGAGAGTCGTCAGGTGGAGACGGGGACGAGACGTCGGATATATCAGATACATCAGGTCCTGCCCCTGGCGAGTCAACAAGAAAGTGCCCGGAGAAGGTAAATCCCCGTCCCGGCTCAGAACAGGCAGGTCCGGAAGCTTCAGCAGAAAAAGCGCATTCGAGAGAAATTCAGGGGACGGTTTCTAGTCAAACGATGAAGCGCAAGTTTGCAGCGCTAAGAGCGGTGTCTCTTCTTGACTCTTCTCAAGAGCGGCAGTTGTTCAATAACTCTAATGATTGCCGTGTTGATATGCCTTCGATATTGGATTGTCCGGAGTGTGGCTATGGAAGCGGCTTTATGGCACGCCAAGAGAGCTGTAGCCTGTGCTTCTCCTGCGGTTATACTATGTGCTGACTAGGCCCGGCCCAATGAAGTATGCAGGTTGAG
The DNA here is from genome assembly GCA_044228145.1 of Obscuribacteraceae bacterium (SeqCode). GTDB lineage: Bacteria > Cyanobacteriota > Vampirovibrionia > Obscuribacterales > Obscuribacteraceae > QKMZ01. Next base: position 12,900 of record JBGAVL010000105.1, on the reverse strand, counting down.
TGCCGATGAATCGCGCCCGGTAGTAAGTGACTGGTGATGAGGGATTGGATAATGTCTATCCTGGTTGATCATGAAATCAAGCAAGAAGTGAAAGAAGGAAAGCTCATCATCGAGCCCTACTCAGAGTCTTTAATTCAGCCGAATTCTTATGACGTTCGATTGGCCGACAAATTCTCCTGGCATGAAGCTGCAGATCAAATAATCGACCCTTATGATTCAGAGACTGTACTGAATGGCTTGGTTCACGTCACTGATGATGACATTGTCATCAAGCCGCAGCAGTTCATCCTCGGTGCTACTCTGGAAGCATTCTGTTTGCCTGATGATATCGTCGGTCAATTGACAGGCAAGTCCAGCCTGGCACGTCTTGGCGTCATGGTGCACGTGACTGCCGGTTTCATCGATGCCGGCTTCAGCCATCCGCCGGCGCAAATTACACTGGAAATAGTCAATGTGGGCAACAGACCGGTTCGCTTGCATGCCGGTATGTCAATTGCACAGATGGTTTTCACCCGCACAGCCGTCTGCAACACGCCCTATCACCGCAAGCCCAATGCCAAGTACAACGGGCAGCCAGCCGCCGCGCACAGCCGTTATTATCTGAACAGCACTGCCGGCGCCTGAGCAAGATTTCCGCCAAGAAGTTTGCAGCCTGAAATTTTATCTGCGCATCGGTCGCGGATGAATTTTGGCAGGTTTTGAATGGGCTCGCTGGTCCGTATCTTGAGCGGCGATGAGTAATTTTTAATACAGGGGTGGGAATCCTCCCATGCGCCCGGGGGTTTCACGCATTGTTACGCCGGTGAGCCGCCTCTAATATGTCTGCATTGAGCCAGGGCGAGCCGAGTCGCCCCCCCAGCGCAAAAGAATGGAGAGATTTCTGGAGGTTTCGCACATGGGTGGCGGACTTGAATTTAACCCTTACGAGCTGCAACCCGCTGCAGGTCAGGACGATGCGGCGGCACAAGCCCGCAATGCGTCATTGCAAGCGAGTGAAGCAGGCAGCCTGCAAGCAAGCGATTATCAACGAGCTCAGTATCAGGCCGGTCAAGTAGAAAAGCCTTACGGAAACAGCGGTCGGGCAGTCTACGGCGGCGACGTTCAACAGACTCAGAGAGGCGTTCAAGACCCTCCCCGCACCACAACCGGCAATGGACAGTGGAGAGCCGTCTATGGTGGAGATGTCGGCACGACCTACAGACCGGGACAGCCACAGCAACAAGACCAGACCCAGAACCAGGGCCAATGGCGCAAACCTTATGCCGCCGATTCGCCGCTCGTCGTTCCACCCGGGCAACAGCGTCCAGTGCAAGATCGCCCTGTGAACCCGGGAAATGGTCAGAACAACGGTGGCGAAATCGATCCCTTGACCGGTCAACCTCTTAGAAGACCTGCTCCAGTATCAGGTAATCCATGGGATCGTCCGGCCAATGTTCCCGGCCAGCAGAAAGGTGGCGGGGATATGAGACCGGGAATGACAGCACAGCAGCAGGATATTGCCAATAAGCGCAAAATTGTTGACCAGGCTCTCGATTACAACACTGTCGGCTGGGGCGGCAATTTAGTTGCCGGCGGCGCCGGCGGCATACTCGGTCGTCACACTGTGCCGTGGGTTATGGACAAAGTATCCAGCACGGTTAAGCTCGATGCAAAAGCGGAGCCGACTAATTTCAGAGAAAGAGCGGTTCGTTACTGGCAAGACAATCACGATCCGGCTCGTTGGAATAGAGCCGATCTCGAATTCGCCAGGAAGGCTCTCGATGGAGCCGATGGGCTGTCTTCCCAGATGAAGGCATTCCATACGCCTGTCATCGACGCACTGGAAGTTGCTTCAGAAAGAGCAAAACTGATGGAGCCCTTCACCAAGGCATCGTCGGTCGGCAATACGGCAGCAATCGAAGAAGCGCTCGCCACTGCAAAACGTGCTAATTCTGCCGGCAAGACAGCATTCTTCACTGTTGAAGAACTGAAGTTGCTGGAAGACACGGTTAAGACTGGAAAAGTTCAACAAAGCGTAGTGGACGCATTCAATGTGAATGCCGCCACTCAACAAACACTTAAGTTGCGCCATGACACATTCCAGTTCCTTGCCGATTCCAAAAATCCGATTACCGCTGCCAGTGAAGCAGTACCGTCCAGACTGCGAACAGTCAATGACGCTATCAATGCTCAAAGAGGATTGACCGAAGCCGGACATAAAGGAATTTTCTCGGCCAAAGAAATGGCTGCGCTGGAAGAATACCAAACGGCTGCCAAAGCAGCCGGAGTCACGGTCGGTGACATGACTGCGATGAGCAAGTTCAAAGAATCCGCTGGACGCTATGGATCGAGTTTTATCAAAGGCGCCGGTATTGCCGGTACCATCATGATTGCCGATCACTACGCCGATAAGTTGCTCTTCGGTAAGAACCACGGCAACGGCATCGGCGACAGTATCAACTCTGTTCTTGTGCCGGCGGCATTCCTGGCCGGGCCGAAGAAGACATTGCCGCTCATCGCAACCAGCGTAGGCGCTCTCATAGTCGGTAAGACTATCGGTGCATCCCTGCCGGAAGGCGAACAAGCAAAATACAGCCGTTATTTCCGTCAGAGCACCGGTGAGTCACTCTTGCTCGGCGCCGAGTTCTTGCTGCCCATGAAGGCCGCAACAGAATCCGGACTGAACTGGAAGCGTGGATTGATTATGGCCGGCACCTGGGGCGCATTCCGTCTCAAGAACGCCTTATTCGATGCTGCACCGCAGTCGGACACCAAGGATAAAGCCTGGGAATTGTTGGGCGATGACGCCAAGAGACGCACTGACGGCTCGATGAACGACGCCATCAATAAGTTCGGAGCGCTGGGTGCCGGCGACGAATCAAGTGGAATCATGGCCTGGACCAATGTATTCAAGGAAGGTATGGGCAAAACCAAGGGTGCAAGAGGCGAAGCCGCACTGCAGGTATACCGCACGGAGTGGCTGACCAAGCCGACCAATCAATTCGGCAGCATGCTGGAAGCCAATCGCGGTGCTGCAATCTTAACGACTGCATTTGCCGAATCGCGCCTGGCACACGGAACTCACGTGCCGACGATTACCGATACGCCCACCTACCTATTGGAAGGCAAAAACCTCGACCTGGGAGGCAAAGCAGCCAGAGACTTCATCATCGGCCGCATCAATATAGAAAATGCGAAGAAGCAAGTACAAGAAAATCTCGGCAAAGAAATTGCCGGTAAGAAAGTAGAGCAATCGGAAATCGCTGATCTCGATAACGTCAAGAAGCGTATCGAGGCTCAAGAAGCGAAGATTTATGGCGAACACGACATGACCGGAGCCGTTAAGGAACTGGCGAAATGGGGAGAAGGTCTGAATGCAACGCACATGGCTAAACTCGAAGTCGATCTCAGAAACACCATCGCCGCAAACCAAAACTCCCAGGACAATCGCTACAAAGCTAAGCTCTTCCGCGATCTTGCAACTATCTATCTGGCCAGTGCCTATGCCAAGCAAGACGGCGACCCGCAGAGTGCGTCGAAGCTGCTCGGTGGAGATACCTACACAGGCCGTCAGGCACAAGATATAACCGGTCAACAGCGTGGATTTGACGGAGCTCTGGACTGCATCGCACGCGCGCATGCGCTTGACGGCAGCAATCCTGACACTGCTCAATTAGCTGAGATTGCCAAACAAATCAACAGCAAGTTGCCTGCTAATATCCAAAAACAGATGACAGACGGCAAATACAACCCGCTGCAAATTCGCCAGTAAAAGTGCGTTTGGGCGAGTTTTGAAAGAGCGCCGAAAGTAGAGCGTCAATTCTTCAGTGTGTCTTTGATTTGCTTGATGCAATCATTGAGGCTGGTTTGTGCATCAGTCCGTCTCAAATCCAAATCGGAGAACCAATCCACTTTTCCCTCTTTGACAGGCAGGCAAGAAATATCCCATGCTTGCCCGACATACAGACCGTGATCTTTTCTAAGGAAAACAAGATTTTCCCCCTTCAGAAAATGGCACTGAGCGCAAATGAAATTCTCTCTGCCGTGAATTTTGAATTTGGATGGCAAGCTGCCTTTTATTGTCTTGTTCAAATGTGCGCTTGAAACTTCACCATAGGTCCAGTCGCCTTTCATCTCTTGCACGACCGGGTCTTCAAGTTTAACCAGGGCAATGAATTCAGCCTTCTGGATCATTTCGCGGGCCGAAGGATGATAAGCCTTTGCCCAGATGGGCGGGCAAGAAAGAAGAATTACCCCTGAAATAAAGGACAGACCAAGACGTTTTGCAGTCTTCCTGGGATTGGGCATTTGCTTTTGCTCCTTAATCAATCTGCCGCGTTCACAATTTTAAGGCTCAAAATTGAACTTTTTTGCCCAACCAGACGTTTTCTAATAGTAGAGGCTATTAGCCTCTGGTCACTTTCAACCTGGAGGCGGGGAGGCGGAAATGCTTACACCCCCTGTATTTCTGCTGCTTGCCGGTATGCAATTTGCTGCCGGTGCGCTGGTGGCTGCTTGTTGTCTGAGCTGGACGCTTTTGCTATGGACTGCGGCGATCGGCTCCGTATTGTGTGCTTTTTTCTTGAGCAGCCGGTTTGATTCAGGTTCTGATTTGGCGTCAGAATCAGCTCTTGATTTGGCTGTAGGTCAAGAGCTGGATTCAGAATTCAATGATTTGAAGCGCGCATGGCCGGGAGCTGTCTTGATTTTTTTTCTCTGTCTGGCTCCGGCATTGGGTTTTACTTATGCAAACTGGCGATTTCCCAGAGTAAGCAATATCGATCTGGTGCAATTTGCCGGTAAACATGTTTTCCTAAAAGCCACAGTCGAAACGGTGCTTCCTTTGAAGAACAAGGGGCAAGCGCGTTTCATTTGTACGGCTGAAAGTGTGCGTTTTGAGAATAGAGGGATGATAGCCAGCCATAAATGCGATGGGGCAACTCTGCTTTTGCTAAAACGTGGCTCTCCTTTTGTCGGTAAGCTGACAAAAAAGACCATATTTACAGGCGCTTGCACGGTGACTTCTGTTGCCGATCTCAGAAAACGCGGCAGAGGCGGGTACGCCACGTATCTAAAGCGAATTGGTATCAACAGTCTGTGTTATTTAGATGGTGGAGCGAATGCTCTTGTCTTGCAAGAAGCAAGAGTTGATTCAAGTGCAGTTTCGGTTGCAGTCTCGGTTACAGATAAGATCAATGAGAGAGTAGAGTTTCTGCGTGGTCGCCTGATTGCTTGTCATATTCACAATCTCGGGCAGAAGGTTGGTTCTCTTCTCACGGCCATGGTTCTGGGTGAAAAGGCCGTCGGTTTGGACCCTGAGCTGCTTGCCTCCTTCAGGAGTGTAGGCTTGTCGCATGTGCTGGCTGCATCCGGCTTCAATCTCACTGTTGTCACGCTGGCGACGCATTGGGCTTGTCGCGCCCTTTGCCTGCCGGCCATCGGGACTAATTGTCTGAGTTTTGCCATGATGGTCGTATTTGTTCTTTTTGCAGGAAACAGTGCGTCCGTTGTGCGTGCCAGTGTGATGTGTGCTCTTGCGATAGCTTGCAGCTGCTCTGCCCGGCGTGTCCATGTTGCCGGTCTGCTCGGAGCGACGCTTCTGATTAGCGTTTTAGTCGATCCGTTGGCGGTCGCCGATCCTGGTTTTCAACTATCTTACGCTGCGGTGGGCGGCATAATTTTTGTCGTTTCGCCGGTGGCAGTTTATCTAGAAACAGTAATTCAGAGGCGTTGGCTGCGTTGGTCTATTGATTGTCTTTTCACTGTATTGGTGGCACAAGCATGCGTGTTGCCGTTGCAACTGTTTTATTTCCAGCAGATAGGGCTTCTATTTCTACCGGCCAACTTGCTGGCATCGCTTGTTGTGACACCAGTGACGGTGGCAGGTTTCGCTTCGTCGCTGGTGCTGCTCTTGTGTCCATTAGGCACAGTCTTCGCGCCGCCTTTTCTCTGGCTGGCTACCGTCCTGGACTTTCTGGCGGCATTGCCACTCAATGTTCTCGTTTTGGTGGTTCTTTCTCTCTCTTCTTGCCGGTGGGCGGTGCTTACCGTTCCATCTGTTGCAGTCTGGCAGGTCGTTCTCTATTATCTGGTCCTTGTCTGGCTTTCTGTCTCACTAGTCAATCGATTGAAACTGAAGAAAAGGGAAAATCTCCAGTTCTTGAACGGCGAAGAGCAGAACATCTAATTGGTGACGATCTGCTCTTGCTAGAACCTGAATTGGAAGTTTATCGGGTTTCTAATTTGAACTTTTGCGAGTAGACGTGGTGTTCACGCGGAGCCCAGCTCATGCCTTCGGTCCAGTCGGCAGAGAATCTGATTTTTCCATCTTCACCACGCTGGATTGCCACCTTTGGTCGGCTCCGTCCGCAGAGCCAGGTTTCTTCCAGTTGTCTGTTGCTTTCAAGCACGTCAAAAAAGGCTATCTTCTGTTGATCTTTTGACAGCTGGCTGTATTCTGTTGCCAGTCGATCCAGTTCGGTTTGCGCCACTGATTCGACAGCAGGCGATTGTTTTTGGAAAGACTTCAGTTCTTGTCTGAACACTTCGAGATCGGCAGGATTGCCTCTATTTTCTGCAATTAATTGTGGTTTCAACTTTTCTTCGGTACCTGGTTTTTCCTTTCTTATATCGCTCTGGCTCCGGGGCGTAAAACCGGAGCGATTGTATTTTTGTTCTAATTCAGCTGCGTCTTCTGCAATCACTTCCTCAGACCTTACGTAACCACCTTGCACCTGGCGGGCTTGGTAGAATTTGCCGTCCTGTCCGAGTATGACTACGTTTTCCGCTTTGGACGAATTGTCTTTTTTGCGCCCGATTGCTACAACCAGGTCGTCATTGCCGGAATTTTTGTCACCATCGGCGGTGAGTCCTACAATTCGGCAATTGCGTAGATTAGTCTTGTCATCAGCGACATCAAGATTGGGCAATACCTTTCGAGCGATCAAGCCATCGGTAGCTCCTCGCAACTCCGCCCATTTCAGCGCATTCTTTTCAGGGGCTGGCAGGTTGTTCAGCGCGCTGAGATCCTGGGCGAACGTCTTGATTCCATCTTCGGCAACTGTATGTTTTTCTGCGTCCCACTTCTCTGCAAACCTAATTCCCTGTTGCGTCGCTTCGGCTCGTGTAAGCATTTAAGATCTCCTCCTGCCGTCCATGAAACTGATTGGTCGATGACCATGTTCATAGCCTAGGAGTTTGGGATTACTTTATCGGGTCGCGCTTCGGGCGAATTTGGGTCGTACCATTAAGTTCTCTCAATGGCGGCTTCCGCTCGCTATTTTTCGAGTAGTTTGTCGATCATATTCAAGTGTCCGAAGAAAATCTCGGATGATGTCTTTGCTCTGGTATAGCCGGAAAGAGTCGGCGGATTCTTTGCTTCAAGTTGCTCAAGGCTTATCTTTATCGTGGTCAGTTGCTGACGACCCGGACTCTTTCCATAGAATGTCTCCATACGCACGGGCACGCCTGAAAGAGCGGGCATGTGTTCCATCTTTCTTAAAAGGTCGCAAAACGGTTCTGTAGCCAGCCGGGATTGCAAGGTCGAGACCAGGCATTGGACCGATGTTTGCCCTTTCTTTCCCGGAAGAAAGGCCATCGCGTGTTCGTATGTGCCGACTGTGCTTTTATAGAGATAGTCATTGACAGTCTGTTCGCAAAGATTGGATTGGCCATTGAGTTTCCAAAATTTCGCGCTCAATTCCAGATCGGTAACTGTGTTGAGCGTGTTTGCCAGCCCGTACTCAAACTTGTCCAGAGGCGTCTTGAAATAGAGCTTCTTTACTGGCGATACGAGCAGTACCGTTTTATTCTTTGCATCAACATATATGGAACATTCGAGTTTTTTGAGGTGCATGATTGAAATGCCGGAGGACGCCAGCAATTCAACAGGCCCAAGCACATTGTGCGCCTGCAGGATATGCAGGTATGTGACTTTCTGCACGCAAAAGCCGGTCGGGCACCAAAGAAATGAGAGCGCCAAATATCCTATACAGATAAGAGTATGAAGTCGGCGCCGCACAGAAATTTTCATATTGATCTGCTAATTACTTCAATCTAGCGCAACTTCGCTTCCGGCACTTCTGAGAGCGAGTCGACCTTGTAATTGAAAGTATATTTGATGTCCAGGCAGTCGGATGGAAAGTCCGGTGGCAGTCCTTTGAATGGTGCGCAGGCAGAAATCGCACTCATCGCCGCTTCGTCGCAATCGGAATTGCCTGATGAGCGCACCAACCTAATTTGCTTGAGCTTGCCTGCTTTTGTTATGCGAAACAAAATCTGAGCGACGCGAGGATCTCCATTGGGCGGGGACCATGCTCTTTTGATGCGTTTGTGCAGTAATTTTAGATAGTCTTGCAAGCTGGATGGAGCGCCTTTGCCTCCCGTGCTGCGACCACCGGCTTGAAATATCTCGATGCCGGCATCGCCTTCGTTGTCGACAACTTCGAAGAGTTCTACCGGCGAAGATTCTTCCATAAACATAGACTCGCTTGATGCGCGAGTTTGCTCTGACCTCACTCCTGGGCTGATGTTGTTCTGCCTGGACATTGTCTGGTCAGCTTGAACGCTCTTCCAGCCAGAGGGAAGTTTTACCTGCGATATCATGCGTGCCCTGGTCTCGGCTTTCTCCTGCTGTGGCTGAATTGCTGCATTCAGCGAGTTGACGGCAGATTGCACTTGCACGCCCTTGAGCACCATCTCGGTCGGAGTTGCCGTTTGCTTCTTTGGTGCCAATGCTTGCAGTGCGCGCTTGCCTGCCTCTTCTGTTTTTTGACTGGTGCGCTCGGAAGACTTGCTTTGAGGCTGCACTACAGGTGGCGTCATCGATAGTTTGTCAGTGCTGCCGCTGCGTTTTCTCTGGCTGTCCTTTCCTCGGTGCTGGCCACGAGTTCTTTGTTGTCTTTGAAATCGGCAAAAGATGTCAGTTCGATATCAATGAATTGTTTCTGTGCAACAAGGGGGGGCGGAATTTTAAAGCCGTGCAAGCAAAACCAGGTGAACATCAAAAGCGAGACGGTCAAATAGGTTGTGGAAAATGCTTTGGCCAGGCGTCCTTCTTCGGGCATGCCGATGCGCGAGGCGGTCAAGGCATGTTTTTGAATTTGACTGCGTGTGGTGGCAAGCGCCCAAACTGCGATGGCGGCAAGAGTGATGCACCAGGGCAGCGAGGACCCGGCGGCGCCGTGGTAAATCAAGAGTGCTATCCACGCAACAGAGGTGGCAGTGGTCAGCAGGTTCGCGGGAAGGGTTGAAGTCTGCTGAGCAACGGTGTGAACGGGCTTACTCTTGGTCTCGTCTTTAAACGGCGGGAGTATCTGGAAGCAACTGTCGGTTGGCAGGTCAGAAGGCGCCTCAAGACTCTCGGCCGGCATTTCCGGCTTAGAACCGGTGTCGGTCGAGTCAAGGCTTGCGTTGGTAGAATCGGCTTTTTCTGACAAAATATTGGACTTTTTTCTACATATCAAGCGCTCTAAATCGTAGCATGCGGCGGCTCATGGTCCCTTTTTATGAGAAAGAAGAGAGCTTGCTGTCAAGAAGCAAGCTCTCAAACTTCAGTCCTGGGACTCTTTATTGTGGAATTTCAATTGATATCAAAAGAAATTCTAATCGTGCTCTTGATTACTTGCCCATGGCTGCGAAGTAAACGGCGCAAGCGTGGTCGAGGTATTCTCTTGACAGCCTGGGTTCAGTTTGCAGGAAGGCGCAGAGGTTAACCACCTGGTCGACAATGTCGCGAGGGTGGCAGCAACGCATGTTGCGTTTGCCGCTTCTGTACTGAGATTCGATCAGATAATTGACCGCTTCTTCGTTGTACGGCACGCCGGTGCGCTGGCAGTATTGTAAGAAGATCCACTTGAATTCGTCTTCTGTCGGGTTGGTGATGTTGATCTTGTACGGAATCCGTCTCAAGAACGCTTCGTCAACCAGGTCGGCCGGGTTCAAGTTGGTCGAAAAAACGATCAGCTGCTCGAACGGCACTTCCAGTTTTTTACCGGTGTGCAAGCTCAAGTAGTCGACACGTTTTTCCAGAGGGACGATCCAGCGGTTGAGCAGTGATTTGTGGTCGATACGTTGTCTGCCAAAGTCATCAATCAGCAGCAGTCCGCAATTGGACTTGAGCTGAATGGGCGCTTCGTAGAGTTTTGTACCGTAGTCGAACTGCAATTCCAGCATGTCAATTGTCAACTCACCGCCGACGACTACGCAAGGACGCTGGATGCGCACCCAGCGGTGGTCGTAATCTCTGGGATAGTTGGCGGCTGATACTTGCTGGTGGTTGTGGGAGTCATAAACGCGGATGATTTGTCCGTCGATTTCGACTGCATACGGGATGAATATGTGACCTTTGAAGCTGCGGACAATCCGTTCGGCGATTGATGTTTTACCGTTGCCGGCTTCACCGAACAAGAACATCCCGCGACCGGAGTTGATGGCTGGACCGACCGAGTTGATGGTGCGGCGGTTGACCATGATGTCGGAGAATGCAACTTCCAAATCGCGCGGCGTGACTGATTCACGGCGGATTGTTTGATACTTGAGCGAATCAACATAGCGTGACCACGGTACCGGGCAGGCACCGTTGTAGGCATTGTGGTCGAAATAGGAGCGAGCTCTGTCTCGTCCTTTTTCCGTGGGAGTGTATTCGTAGTCGGCTAGACCGCCGGCGCTGCGGACTTCAACCAGTAGCTGGCGCTTCAGGACTTCGAGAATCTCTTCGATGATCTTGAAGGGAAGCTGGGTTCTGGCGGCAATTTCGCGACCCATTGCGAAGTTGACCAGATAAATGTCCTTGAGGATCAGTTCTTCCAGAAAGCCTTCTTTCAAGCCGGTTTCGGCAATTGAAGATGGATACGGAGGAACGAACTCCTGCTGTTGTTGGGTTCCTGTCTTGACCTGTTGAACCATATTTCCTCTCTTTTTGCCTCTCTTGCCGGCTCTTTTTATCTAGACGTTCGATTGAAACGCGATTTTTCCGCTTGGGCAGCGGGGGCTACATATACACTTTACAGCCATATAGCCATATTTGACTATATAGTCAGCACCTCAACTAATTGCGCTGCGCACTTGTCAGGGTGCATTCGAGCACCAATGCGTGTATTTTATCGCCGATCTCGCCAAGTTTGTTGTCTTCCTCTGCTGATTCCTCCATGTAACTTTCCTTGTAACTGAAACGTTCCAGGTAATATGCCTCTACGAAATTGTCAACCAAATTGGGCAGCTCGGACTTCAAATCCACAGGAAATGCCGGGCTCTCACTGGCTTTTGTACGCACAGCCAGGGCAACATCTGTGGGCGTGTCGCTTGAAGTTTTGCTGACAGCGACCTTTTCGAGATCTTTGAGAAGGCGCAAATAAAGTGCCGTGGACGGCTTCATGTTCTTGATCACTTCGGCGGCTGTCTTCTGAGATTGCCAGTAAGCAAACGCCTTTCTACCGATTTCGTAAAGCAGAAATATGCCGGTGGCAATCAAAACTGCGATCACGTAAGGGTTTGAGGAAAGCTTTTTGGCCCAGCCCCAGGCTGTGGTCTGTTCACCTTTCGCTGGTGGCGTCGGGGGCGGTGCCGGACTATCCTGATGGCTTGACTTAAATATCATGCGGCCGCCTTGAGCGTCCTGGAATGGTTGGACAGGCAGCGTGCCGTTGGGAGTGGCATCGATGGGCACCCAGCCGTGCGTCGGAATAAAAACCTCTGCCCAGGCGTGTTCGTGCTTTTTCCTTACGAAAGAAGCATCTGAATTGGGATCTTTGTCTCCCGGCATATAACCAAATACTACCCGAGCCGGTATGCCCTGAGCTCTGAGCATGATCGCTTCGGCCGACGCAAACATTGAGCAGCTGCCGCTCTTGGTCGTGAGCAGGAAGTTGGCGACCGAGTCTACATCGGGCTCGAGTTCGGAATTGTTATTCAAATAGCTGCAATTTGCTTTTAGATAATTGGCAATTCTTTCGGCATGGACGAACCAGTTGCCGTCTTTGCCCCCTACTTCTCTGGCGAGCAATTTGACCTGCGGATCGTAGTTTTTCGGCAATTGAAGAAAGCGTGCCGAAGCTTCGCGAATAAGGGCAAGTTGCCCTTCGTTAGGCATGTTCGCCCGCCGCAATTCGTCTAAATCAGCGGCAGGCACCATGGAAACAGCCGTGTAAAAAAGACCTGCTTTGAGATTGTTCTTGGCCTCGAGCGAGCCATCTGTGGCCACTCTGATTTCGTCGGGGAAGTGGACAATCTGTGGGATCCAGCCGCATGGAATGGTCAGATCCAGTGGTTCCTTTATCTCGATTCTTTGCTGGACTTCAGAGCCTCTGAAATTGTCCGGCAAGTGTAAGGAGCGCACGCCGGCAATCATGAAGGCATCACCACCCATGCGGGGCGCTTCAAACCACTGTTGGTTTTTGCTGTTTACCCAGCGCTGCCCTTCATATGTATCGAAAGCCATGCCGCGCAAATACACGGGGCGATTGCTCGACACCGACATGACAATCACATCTTGCACGGCAGCATCGCGCTTTTGAGCCAAGCCCATTTGGGGTCTTGGTCTTTCTGGCTTTCCGGGTGGTCCCTCCAGCCCGGGCTGTTGAGCATCTCCTGTGCCGTTTACGCCAGGCTTGCCGTTTTTGCCAGGTTTGCCGGATTGGCTGTTTTTGCCGCCCGGCTTCGTGCCCGGTTTGTAGCCCGATAATTTTTCCTTCGGACCATTTTTACGTCCGTCTCCTGCTTCGCCCTGTCCTTTGCCTGACTGACCGCCTTTTCCAGGTTCACCTTTTTGACCTTTGCCGCTTTTTCCTCCTTTGGCGCCCGCCCCCTTCGAACCGGTGCCTTTTTCTCCTGTTTGTGGACTCGTACTGTTTGCCTGGGTGCGTGGCGGAATCGGCACCATTGCCGATTGGTTGGGGGCCTGGGGTGGGTGCATTTTTTCGTAAG
>JBGAVL010000104.1:0-17686 GCA_044228145.1 Obscuribacteraceae bacterium (SeqCode) | reverse complement strand
AAACATCCGCCCTGATCGACGGCAACGTCAACCAAAACCGCGCCTTGAGGGATCAAATGCAGCATATCGCGTGTGACCAATTTCGGAGCCGCGGCACCGACGACCAGAACTGCACCGATGACGAGATCGGCGCTCGGAAGAGCTTCTTCGAGGTAATGTCCGACCGAGAATACGGTGCGAACTTGACCGTTGAAGATATCGTCGAGATAACGAAGACGATCGAGATTGAGATCGAACAGTGTGACGCGAGCGCCCAGTCCGAGTGCGATTTTTGCAGCATTGGTTCCGACTACGCCACCGCCGATGATGATGACGCGACCGGGCTCAACACCAGGAACGCCGCCCAGAAGGATACCGCGTCCGCCCATCGGCTTCTCGAGGTAGTTGGCGCCTATTTGTGTGGACAGACGTCCGGCGATTTCACTCATCGGTGTAAGCAGAGGCAGTGAGCCGTTTGCCAATTGAACTGTTTCGTAGGCGATGCAAGTAGCACCGGTTTTGGCGAGGTCATGAGCCAATTTTGGCTCAGCTGCCAGGTGCAAATATGTGAAGAGCAATTGGCCTTTCTTGAGCATTGCCACTTCGCTTGCTTGAGGCTCTTTGACCTTCATGATCATGTCGGCTTCGCCGAAGACGCTCTTAGCATCAGGCAAAATCTTGGCGCCGGCCTTTTCGTATTCCTTGTCGGTGATACCACTTCCGACACCAGCGTTTTTTTCTACATAGACGGTATGCCCTTGTGCAACCATGGCGCTGGTCCCTGCCAGTGTCAAGGCAACGCGGTACTCGTTGTTCTTTATCTCTTTCGGTACACCAACCTTGGACAAGGTTCAGCCCTCCATATTTGATTTGCTAGAGTTCGAATTTCTAAAAAGAAACCGTAAAGTCGCTAAGGTCGTCAATTCTAGCCTGACAATATGACTATTGGATATTGTCTTGATACTTGTTTTAGTTTTTGCGAGTATGACGGCGATCGAACCACTGCACAGAATTGGTGGCTCATTTGATAGTTGTTTTGGTTTTTACGGGTTTGGCAACCCGACAGAAAAGGCGGGCGTAAGCAAATGGCAGAAAAAAATGGTCACAACGCAAGAGGACCTCTGGTAGTCGTAGCCGGTTGTAGAACGGCTTTCGGGGCATATGGCGGGGGATTGGCGTCGCAAACGGCGACCGACCTGGCTGTGGCCGCGTCCAAAGGGGCTATCGAAAGAGCCAAGATCGACCCGGCAAAAATCGACGAGGTCGTGATGGGCAATGTCTTGCAAACCAGCAAGGATGCCATCTATCTGGCTCGTCACGTCGGCTTGCGCTCCGGAATGAAGCAAGAGAGCCCCGGGTTGATACTCAATCTTCTATGCGGCTCAGGCGTGAAGGCTGTAGCCACAGCCGAGATGCTTATCGATGCCAATCAGGCCGAAGTGGTTCTGGCCGGCGGTTCTGATTCGCTTTCAATGACCCCTTATTTGAACTGGGGAATGCGTTGGGGCGGGCGCATGGGCGCCGGTGAAATGTTCGACGGGCTTGACATTAGAGACACCCTGCCGAATGCATCGATGGGCGAAACTGCCGAAAATCTGGTCGAGCGTCACAAAATCTCTCGAGCCGAGCAAGATGAATTTGCAGTGCAATCGCAGCAACGCGCCAAAAAAGCCCAAGATGCCGGCATCTTTGCTGAAGAAATCGTGCCAGTTGAGGTTTCGGCAGGTAAAGGAAAAACCAGGCTGATCGACTCGGACGAACATTTGCGTCCGGATACCACTGTCGAAGGGCTTGCCAAGCTCAAGCCGGCCTTTCGCAAGAACGGCTCGGTCACGGCAGGCAATGCCTGTGGCATCGTAGATGGTGCAGCCGCACTGGTTGTCACTCGCGAGAAGATTGCCGAAAAGCAAGGACTTCAGCCCATAGTCAGGGTCTTGTCCTGGGCTGTCGTCGGAGTTGCCCCTGAAGTTATGGGTATAGGCCCCGTTCCTGCCATTCCGATGGCCCTCGAAAAAGCCGGACTGAAGATGGAAGACATCGACCTCTTCGAGATCAATGAAGCTTTCGCCGGGCAGTATCTCGCTTGCGAGAAAGAGTTGAAGCTCGATCGCCAGAGGGTAAACGTCAATGGTGGAGCGATTGCGCTGGGGCACCCGTTCGGAGCAACCGGTGCGCGCCTGATTCTTTCAATGGCACTGGAATTGAAGCGCAGAAAAGCGAAATATGGGGTCGTCAGCCTTTGCATCGGCGGCGGCATGGGCATCGCCATGGTTCTGGAGCGCGTTTAGGCAACAAAAAAGCCGCCAATTCAGGCGGCTTTCACTTCTTAATCGTCCAGACTAGCTGCCCCAGTATGTTACGTAGGGATTGGGACGTGTCGCTTTTGGCTCTTCATAGCCTTCGCGCGTATAAACATATTTCTTCTCAGGCTCTTTCTTTTTTGGCTTTTGAGCTACTTCCGCTTTGCCGTTTACATAGACAGCTGGCGTCAGAGATGGGGTATAAGCCGGCGGCGGCGGCACGAAGTAGTTTTTGGCGCTACTTCTCTTTTTGCCTTTTGCATCGGCATCTTGAGCGCAAATTAGATTTGCCGACGAAACTAAAACAGCCAGAAGACCCAAGACCAAAGGATTCCTAGAGACCATAAATAACCCCCGCACCCAGAGTTCTGATAACTCCGGTCATCAAGAGCAGACCATAAGTAATCTTACCATCTACGCATTGCATATCGGCCGGGTCGGCACTGCCTGCAGGCGCGTGCAAAGCCCAACCCTACTGCGTTTCGGCAGTTTCGAACTAACTACAGCCGCCTCTTAACAACGGCTTCTGGTTGCCTGGTAACTATCTGGGATGCGTTTCCTTCGTCCAGCGCGTGGCACGGCGAATCGTGCTTTTGTCTTGTTTTTCGCTGCTGTCCATGTTTTGCGCATTAACCTCAGGATCCCAGGTGGCCACGGACTCACCGAACCAGACTTGCAGGTCATTGCATGTTTTCGATGCCGGCAATTGGTGTGTCGGTGTGTCGTGTTCTCCTGATTTCTTGGCACGAGCTTCCTGGGCCATGTTTATGACCTCCGGCTGGTGCTCGTGCAGAGGCTCTTCCGGCATTTCCGGCTGGTAAGCCTCTAAACGGTTGAAGGTGTCTTTCCAGATTGTTTTCAGTTGCTCCGGTTTTTCAGAAGGTCCTTCGGCAGGCTGGGCTTGTTTTCTCAGCCATTTGAAGGTGAAAAATTCCATAAGAGCAGAACGCCAACTACACATAAATAGCTCCTCTCAGTACATAAGGCTGTCTGAGATATGCCCATGACAATCTGGCGGTAACTTTTGGGTCCGGGTTATTACAAAGATTAAAGACTGTTTATATTTAAAAGAGGCAAAACTTCGCCAATTCCATTTTCGCTGTCCGGGCAGCAGTCGATTAAGGACGCCAGATGCGGCACTTCCGGATGGAATTCATCAAGGTCGAGCTTGAGCTGGTATTCGCTGGGCGGCTCGAAGCAAGAAAGGCAACGCGCTTCGTATTGGGCGTCGCCAACCAGGATTTGTTCGTTGGAATTGACCATGCGCTGAGTGCGGCAAGCAAAGTCCGAGCCGCATTTTCTGCAAACAGCCAGCAGTTTGTCGACGCGGTCGGCAATTGCCAGCAGTCCGGGGATTGGACCAAAGGGCTTGCCTCTGTAGTCCAGATCCAGCCCCGAGGCGATGATTTTCTTTTTCTGGCGTAATAATGCCAGGACCACATCAGGTACGTCATCAGAGAAGAATTGGCATTCGTCCATACCAATAACGACTGCATGTGACGAATACTTCAAAATGTCTTTGGCGGACTCAACGACGATTGCCTTGGAAGCCAATCCGTTGCGCGATTCTATCTGATTGGGTTTCGAGCGCGTATCGGTAGCAGGGCGCACGATGATTGTCGGCAAATACGCCAGTCGGGCGCGTTCGATTCTGCGAATGAGCTCGCTGGATTTCCCAGACCTCATGCAGCCGACGATCATCTCGAATCGATATCCAGTCAGCATAAACTCGGATCTACCTCGAAAGTGTTTCCAAAAAGGGGCGTTGGCAGCTACAAATATTACCGAATAACCGGCTGACAATACCTGAACAAAAATGGCTAGACAGTTTCATATTTCTTCATATGAAGGTCTTGCAATAAGCCTCAATTAAGAGCTTGCACCACCTGCGGTATCGCTGTCATCCACCGATGAAAAAGCCGCATTCATGCTGGTCAATTCTTTATATGAAAGCATGCGATCCAATTCTTCTTTCGGAATCAGCCCTCGCTGCGTAACCAGTTCTTTCAATGTCAAATCCGCCTGCTCCGCTTCCCGGGACAATTCTTGAGCCCGTTTGTCGCCCAGGCGTTTGCTCACTACTGCCAAAACCACGCCTGCTTCTTCCATTTGCAAATTGCAGGCGGAATGGTTGGCTGTTATGGCGCGCAAATATTTATTGTTGAAGGGTTCGATGGTGCTGCGCAGCAGATCTACTGATTGCAATATATTGTGAATGATGAGCGGCGTCATCATATTCGATTCGAATTGACCAGACTGGGCTGCCAGCCCGACCACAATGTCATTGCCGAAAACCTGACTGGAAGCCATGTTGATACATTCGACCAGCGTGGGAATGCGGCGGTTGGGCAGCGTGTTCGGACGAATTAGCGAGCGCTCTACAATCAATTCAGGAGCGGTGATTTCAGATAAGCCAGTGCGCGGTCCAGACGACAAAAGGCGCAAGTCGTTGCCGATTTTCGTCAGCTCCACAGCCAATTCTTTCATTGCCGATGAAAATTCGACAAAGTCCGACATAGATTGAGAAATGCGGAAAAAATCGTCGGATTGGCGCAGGCGTATGCCTGTATATTGCGAAAGGCGCTCGACGGCGGTATGAATGTATTTGCTGTCTGCACCCAATCCCGTGCCCACATGAGTGGCGCCGATGTTCAATTCTGTAAGCCCGACACTGGCATCTTTCAGTCGTTTCAGACAACGCTCGATAGAAGAGCCAAATGCGTTGAATTCTTGACCAAGCGTAATCGGCAGGGCATCTTGCAAATGCGAGCGGCCCATTTTGATGACGCGCTCGAATTCCAGCGATTTGCGTCTGAGCAGGCGTTCCAAATCCAGCAAAACAGGCTCGAATTCTTTTGTCGCCAATAGAACTGCAATGCGCATGGCCGTTGGAAAAACATCGTTGGGCGATTGAGCCAGATCGACGTGTTTGACCGGATGAATGATGTCATAGCTGCCCAGGGCGCCGCCCAAAATCTCCTGACCGCGATTGGCGAGCACTTCATTTACGTTGATATTAAGGGCGGTGCCTGCACCGGAGGAAAGAATTTCCACAACGAACTGATCGCGCCATTGTCCACCATAAGCCTCATCGGCTGCCTGCATAATGGCGCGTGCCACCGGCGCCTCCAGGCGCTTGCACTCGAGATTGGCGGCCGCGCATGCTTTCTTGACCAGAAGCAGGGCATCGATCAAGCGCGGATGCACTTTCAGCCCGCTTGCGGGCAGGACTTCCTTCAGCCTGAATGTCTGGGCGCCATAGTATGCCTTGGCGGGCAGAAATACTTCGCCCAGCTCGTCTCTTTCTACTCTGACGTCGGCTCTTTTGGTTACCATCTATCTGACATTTGACACAAACTACATATGCTTGTTTTTGCTTAGGATAACTAAATAGAATTACTGACAGCCAATCTATTGAGTAAAACAAATCTCAAAGAGCCCGAATCCTGTAATTTTTGCGGCTTATGAAAGAGGTGTTACTTCAATTCGGCTAAGAGCTTCTCGGCCATATTGATAACTCTAGGATCGCAGTTGACTCCTTTAGCTCTTTCAAGAAAGACCTGCAATTGCAGGCGCGATTCTTCCAAATTGCCCAGACCCTTGAGAGCAAGAGCCTCATAGAGGGGCAGATTTGGGTCTGTAGACATGAGCTCGTGGGCACGCTGAAGCTCTCTGAAAGCTCCGGCATTATCTCCCTTGAAAAGAAGCAGGCGCCCATAATTGAGATGCGCAACTTCATTTTTGTCGTCGATCTCGATGGCTCGTTTGTAATCGAATTCTGCCTCTTTCAAATAATTGAGCTTTACAAGCGTGTTGGCCAGATTGATGCGCAATTGCGCAGAATCCATGCCGAGTGAAGTGGCTTTTTGCACCGACTGGGTGTAATTGGTCAAGGCCGCTTGTATATTGCCTTTCTGGTCGTAAATCAAACCGAGAAGAAATTGCGGGGTCGGATCGACTTTTCGATATTCCAGTGATTTTTGCAAAAGAGCGATCGCTGCATCAAGCTGCCCGCCTGAGATCATATCGGTGGCTTGTCTGATCAAGATTTTCCCGCGAATGAAGGGATCTGCTGATGTCAGCGGTATTGGTTGTGGCAATGTCAGACCATCGAAATTTGTCGGCACCGGTGGCGCAGTTACAAGCGGTGGAAAGGAGGACGGTGCACCGGGCTGCGTCTGGATGTTTTGAGGAGCAGAGTTGAAGTTTTGGAAATTTAAAGGTGCCGCTGATTGTTGAATTTGTGACGGACTCAACTGCTGAGGCGCCGGGGAAGAAACGGCCGGTGGCTGTGGCGAAACCGGCGGCAGATCGGTATTCTGCTGCCCATGGGCAGGTGCGTGAAACAGCGCAGTAATTAGAGAAATGGCGAGCGAATTCACTGCCGCTTTTGTTCTAAACATCTGACTATTTGTCGAAATTGTCTTCAAACGCTCTTACCGAAGGCTGAGCCACTACCGAAACCCCGACTTTGACTGGCAGTTTGCGTACTGTCTGGGTATTGTTAGTGATTCTACCTTCTACATTCGAGAATGTTTTGGGATCGATGTTTTTGCCGGCGATATACTGCGCGATCAAATCGACTTGTGAAACTTCGACCGGCTTCATCTGCAACTCTTGAGCGACATCTTCAAGAGTGCGATTGGGTCCGAACATTCCGGCTTTCGTCCATTTGTGAACCGGGTGCTGGCGGGTGACCACGTTGTAGGCTTTGCCCGGGTCTATGGGGACGAATTGTCCGTCTGCTGTTTGAATCCTTAAGTTGTTGACGCGGCCTCCGGGATTTCCTGCGCTCCAACCTTGTCCGCTCAGATCAATTGAGTACTTGAGACCACTGACTTGCACGAAATTGCCGGAAAGATCCTGCGCTACGCCTTCGGCAGGTGGGAAGAAGAGCTGTCCGATTCGTTGAGCAACACTTGGCTTTTGCGGAGTATGTAAATCGCGTATGCCGTATTCCAGGCCTTGTTTGATCTGATCACCGGTCAAGCGTACATTGACCAGTTCTTTGATTTCGCCTTCTCTCTTGCCAGCGTTCATGACCAGGTTGGCAATATCCAATCTGGTCAATTCTTTGCCGGCGACAATTTGATCGCGAATGCCTCCTGAGTGCGTCATGACGACGAGGTCATCGCCGAGAGTGGGTTTTAGTCCGCTGCGAATGGCGTCGGAGACCAGGTTGCCGAGCGCGGTCTCTTTTGTGCGCAGACCGCGCGCCGTGTAATTACCTACTGCTTGCGCTCCATATGATTCTTGTGTCAACGCGGTGCGTTCGGGAAGCGCATTCTTGATTGCTTGCACCATGCCTTGATCGGGAGTGATGTCGGTGGTTATCGGCACGAGATTACCGCGAGTGAAAAAACGATTGGCCGAGCCGTCAGGATTGATTGCCGATTGGAAATTGCCCAACCATCTGCCGCCCGAACCAGCGTGCATGATCGGAATTTCGAAATCTCCGCCCACCGGTCTGCCCATCATTCGATCGATGGTTCTTCCGATTAAGCCCTTGTCGGGTCCTACCCACATTGGAATGGGCGTGATGCTGTGGCTGTGACCACCTTGAATGCGCGAAACCTTGAGGTTTTCGCGGATGAGCGCCTTGGCAAGTTTGACGTCTTCACCCAGTCCGATGTGCGTATCAAGAACAATATGCTTGATGCCCTGACTGTTCAAATCTTTGATTGCCGCAATTGCTGTTTGTTCTGCATCGTGGTACTTAATCGCTCCGACAGCGCCTTCGTCTGTGGTCAGCCCGATGGTGGCAACTTTGGTTTTGCCCCATGGGGCCACGATTTCTTCAATTACATACGGCTTTGTCAAACCGGCATATTCAGGATAGGCGCTGACATCGAGATTGGAATTGATCACCGAGACATTGGGATTTTTTTCCAGAATGGGGCGCATTACTTTACCCCAGCGTGGCACGTCGAAAAGTCCACCGGGGGCGTCGTGTTCGTGATTGCCTAGAATGATTTTTCTGGCTTGCATGTCGATCAGAGATTCGTATTCGACTTTTCCGCCTTTGGTAAATGCGAAATTCACGTGCCCGGAGAGGGCATCGCCGGTGATATCAAAACTGGTCGGTACTCCCTTCGCTGCCGACTTGGCATTGAGTCCTTCCAGAGCTGTTTTCATGTAAGGAAGTTGATCCAGATTGCTGTGGAAGTCGCCAACAAATCTGCCGTCGATTCGCATAACGTTGGCATCGCCTTTCACTTTGGCGCTCAGTTCTCCAGCTATTTGCCGTCCGCGGAAAAGGGCTGTGCCGGTGCCTGTCAACGCGCCTCCGAACAATGTTCCAAAAGCCACATCCTGCGTCATTTGAGTGGCAGTGTTCAAAAGTGCATGACCGGGATCTTTGCCGAATTCGTCAGCGTTCTCCCAAATTCTTCTTGGTCCACTCCAAACGAATGTGCCGGCCGCGCCGCCGGCCATGCCACGGGCGACATTGTGCTTTATAGCTTCGACGCCTGAATTTTTGACGATAACTTTAGCGCCTTCCAGGGCAGTCTCTGTAGAAATGCTGTTGCCCAGAGCTTTGCGTCCAAGGGCAGTCAGATAACGTTTGGAAATCTGCTGGTCGACTGCGCTGCCGACCACGCCAGCCAGTCCATCGACAGCTCCCCAGGCCAGATCGGATGCGTTGGCTGTGCGATCCTTTTTCTCTAGCAAGGCGTGTTCTACGCCGGATTTGACTGTGAATTTAGTGGCGCCGCCGGCCAGCATCGCAACAGGAACACTGAATGCCTTTGCCGCTCCATGCGTGGTCGCGCTCAAGAGACTGAAGGCAACGACGCCGGATACGCCTGCTGTGAGGCTACCGGCAAAGTCGGCTATGGTTTGCTTGGTGCCCACACCGCTGTCTTTTGGCTCGGCCGGCTGTGTCTGTGCGACCGTAGTTGGCTTGAAGCTGTAAACACCCGCTGACTCCAGCATGATGCTGCTGACTGCCGTCCCTTTAGCGAACTCGGCAGAAGGCGCGGGCGGTTGCTCTGTTTGTAATTCGGCGGGATTTTGTGGAGGCATTTGCCTGAAAACTTTGAAGAGGTTGACTTCTACAGTAGATTAGTAATTAAGCTTCCGTAAGGAGGAGATTACGCAAATTACTCATATGGGTTGCGTAAGTCTCCCCCGCCTTCGGGCTTTGAGCGCCTAAGCGTGCTACAGTACCTGTTTTTCGGCACTTCTCTCGGACGTCTTAGCGAGCATTTTGGACCAAGAAAGCGAGATCGAAATAGAAATCAATATTGACTCGAGCCAGGACGCAATGCCGGCATTTTGCTCGAAATGCAAGCGGGCGCTGTGTTTGCGCAAGCAGGTTATGAACCTTGCCGTGGGCAACATAGATGAGATGTACTGTCTGGAGTGTCTGGGTGAGGAAAGCGACAAAAAACCAGTTGAAGTTCTTCTTACTCTTAAAGGGTATGCGCTCAATCGCGAATGCTTTCTGAAGCAGTGGCGAGGATATAAGAGCGTTGCTGATTGCCCTGATCCAGGCGGGTGCTTTCCGGACCAGTGTTTTTCCCGGACGTAGTGCTTTAGAGTTTTGTTATTCCGGGTGCCGGCCGGCAAACCGGCTGAAAGTCCCGAAAGCTTAACTGGGCGGAGCAAGGCGGAATTTTTTAGTAATGGCTGAATTTGATCTGGATCTGCGTGGTGTTGTCTGTCCCATGAATTTCGTCAAAACAAGGTTGTTTCTTGACAAGATTCAAGAAGGCGACCTGGTAAGGGTTTTGCTGGATGGAGGCGAACCGGTAGAAAGCGTCTCAACCAGTGTAGAGCAAGATGGACACACGGTCGAAGCCAAAGGTGAGGCTCAAGAAGGGCATTTCATGCTGAGTATTCGCAAAGGTAAAGCCTAGATCTGTTGACAAATTGGCCTGGCGCAGGCGACTATAAGCCGACTGGGCGAAAGCCCTGGTAGGATGGGCGTAGCCCTTTTAAGTGCGGGCGTAGCCCTTTTAGAGTGGACGTAGGCCTTTTAGAGTGGGCGAAAGTCCTTTTTTTAGAAACCCGGTTGGCATTGCGCATGTTTGATCAAGAAAGCACCGCTGGCAAGAATGAAGCTAGGACATCCCGATGTACAGGTGCTGTGGCTGCGCTACTGGTTTCCGGACTGGTTTATGGCTCGGGCTGCTGGGCGGCCGAGATCGCCAAAACGCCCCCGACAGAAGCGGAATTCAAGCTAGCAAAAGACAATCTAGCGGCAGCTCCCAAAGATTTCAAAATGCATTTTGCACTGGGCGAACTCTACAAGCGCTCTGGTGCCAACAGAGAAGCCGTAAAAGAGTATGCGCTCACTACAGAGTTGAATCCGGCTTGTTACGTCGCCTATCACCAGATGGCTTTTTCCAACCCAGATTCGCAGGTTGTCGAAGCGGCAATTGAGCGCTTGAACAAGCTCAAGGAAGAAAAACCCCGGGATTTGCTTTTGAGGGTGGCTTTATCCGAGCTTCTCGAACAACGTAAAGAGTATTACCATGCGGCGCGCACTCTGGTCGATTTGTTGTATCAAAATGCCATTCCGGAGCAGCACATCGCTAAGGTCAATGCGCGTATTCGACTGCTGCTAGGCAAAGCCAAAGACATGCAGACGCTTGAGAAAGCGCGCGGTATTGAGGATGACATGGAAGTGGTTCCACCGCCATTGCCTGAAGCAAGCTTGAGACGAAGCCTGCATGCCTCTAAAATAAAAGAGCCCAAAGTGATGCCCGGGGTCGGGCACGCGCCGTTGCTTCCTTAGGCTGTTTATGAATTCCACGACAAAATTTTTGCTGGCGGCCCAAACCGCTCTGTTGATTTGCGGCTGCACGTCAAGCGTCAAGACAGACGCAACCAAACTGGCCCAGATCAAGATGAAGAACGGACAATACTCGCCGGAGCTGGCATCGCCGGAGGCTAGCGCTGCCGGCACCAAGGTCGACATCGATATGGGTGCTGAGGAAGTTATAGCCAAAGAGTGCCTGCAAGCCTGGCGCAAAGCCCTGAAGGGCGACGAGAAGGGGGCCGAATCTCAGCTAGATGACCTGGAAAAGCGCTATCCGACGTACTCGACTATCAAGTTCATGAGAGGCCAGGTGCTCGAGCACTTCGGCAAGGGCGAAGAGGCAATCAAGTACTACCGGCAATCCCTCGACAACTCCGAATTTAGTTCTATTCGTCAATTCAAACTGGCAGAGGCTTTGCGGAAAACGAAAAAGTACAAAGACTCGGAGATGATTTATCGCAAACTTTTAAAGACTTTCACTGACTTTCCGGATGCGAAGCTAGGACTAGCTCGCTGTCTGATTGCACAGGACGATCATTCTAAAGAAGGACATCAACTTTTAGAGGAAACGGTTATATTGTGTGAGGCGCTTATGAAAACCCAGGAAGTCAGCAAAGTTGCTGAAGCAAAACGGGTACTCACTGAAGTCCTCGAAGTCGATCCCAAAAGTGCGGGAGCGAAGAAGCTTTTGGGCAAGTAAGCGCCCCTGGATCCACAGTGCCGTCGATGACCATAATGGATGCGGCAATTGCTTTTGAGGTGTTGGTGATGCTCAAGGAAAAGGACCTTTTAGACGCGCCGTCTGTTGAAGAAATTGCCGTAGACGGTTTTGATTTCATCGAGTTCTACGTAGGCAATGCGCTGCAAGCCGCTTACTACTATGAGCGCGGTTTTGGTTTTGACCTGGTTGGATACAGAGGTCTGGAAACCGGCAAGCGCGATCAAGTTTCTTATGTCTTGAAGCAGGATCATGTTTATCTTGTGCTGACCGGCGCTCTGAAAAACGATGATGCCGTAGCCGAGCACGTTCACTTGCATGGTGACGGAGTCAAAACGATCGGCCTGAGAGTGCGCGATTGCAAGAAGGCTTATGAGACTGCCATCGCCCGTGGTGCTAAGAGCGCCAGAGAACCGGAAGTAGTGGAAGACGAAAATGGCAAGTATGTTTCCGCCTCTGTCTACACGTACGGCGAGACCCTGCATACATTTGTAGAGCGCAAAGACTACAAAGGATTCGCACCGGGATTCAGACCGGTCGAAAGAAAATGTGTAGACAATCAAAACGATCACAAAGTCGGCCTGGCTGCCGTCGATCACGTTGTCGGAAACGTAGAAGTCGGGCGCATGGAGTATTGGGTCGAGTTTTATCAAAAGGTCTTCGGCTTCTATGTCTATCAATACTTTGACAAGACAGACATCAGCACGCAATATTCAGCGCTTGTTTCCAAAGTAATGGCCAACAAAGCGGGATCGGTGAAATTGCCTATCAACGAACCGGCCGAAGGTGTCAGGCGTTCACAAATTCAGGAATATCTGGATTATTACCTGGCTCCGGGCGTGCAACACATCGCTATCGCTACCCGCGACATTATAAAAACAGTTGCCGAATTGCAGAGGCGCGGCATCGAATTCCTCAAGGTGCCACGCAGTTATTATGATGCTCTGCCGGAGCGCGTAGGCGCCATCGATGAAGACATTGAAGAATTGGCAAAACTGCACATCCTTGTTGACCGCGAATCCGAAGGCTATCTTTTGCAGATCTTCACCAAGCCGGTGCAAGACAGACCGACACTTTTCTTTGAAGTGATTCAGAGAAAAGGTGCCAAAGGTTTCGGCAAGGGAAATTTCAAAGCCTTGTTCGAATCGATCGAACGCGATCAAGCAGAGAGAGGCAATCTCTAATCTACAAACTAGTTCGCTGACATGTAGTTAACTGGTCCGCTGCCGCTTGGATTGCAGCTCTTTTACACGCAAGTCGGTGATCACCGATTTGATGTAATTGCCTTTTTTCCACATCAGCTGGGAGTATTCTCTGAGCGCTGCTATAACTTCCGGACTTGATTCACCCAGCTCGGATTCCATTTTTGGTAATGCTTCTTCGTAGAGGTAGCGTGCCCGTTTGTAGTGCCCTTGCTGGAAATGCACAAAGCCTAAAAGACGAGTGGTGGCAATCAGGCTTGCCGTATCCTGATTGCTGTCTGTCCAGATTTTTAAGGCTTCTTCGTATTTCTGTTCTGCTTGTGAGTAGTGATCTCTTAGGCGGTAGCAATCAGCCAGTCTGCATAAAACAGCTGCCCGCCGTGACCTTTGGGCGCCGGACGTTTCTGTTGATTTCTTGAAGTCACTGAGCAACAAATCGTAGTAAGTTGCTGCTTCTCCATAGCGTCCACTGGCATACAAGGCATTGGCAAGACTTTCACAAATGTCAGTCAACATGTCTTCGGCAGGATTTTTTGGATTTTTCCGCGGACCGTGCTCCGTGAGAGTAGAGAGTGTGTTGTAGAGCTCTGTGTACGTGTCTACCGATCCGTGCCAATCTCCACTCTTGGCGAGGACTTTGGCATAATTCCGTTG
The DNA here is from genome assembly GCA_044228145.1 of Obscuribacteraceae bacterium (SeqCode). Lineage (GTDB taxonomy): Bacteria > Cyanobacteriota > Vampirovibrionia > Obscuribacterales > Obscuribacteraceae > QKMZ01. Next base: position 4,066 of record JBGAVL010000104.1, on the reverse strand, counting down.
TGCTTCCAATGCGTCGTCGGACTTTGGTCCGTCGCTTGCCTTCAAGACCTCGTAAATGTGTTTACGCAGATCCACAGCTTCTCGATAGTGTCCGTTTATTTCGTAAACATGGGCGAGTATTTGCTGACCTTCAATGAAGCGCGGAGAACTCTGCCCGTCCACGGCATAGAATTTCAGATCTGCTCGGATCAAGGCTACGCTTCTGGCAAAGTCGGATTTTTCATCCGGTGGTCGCTCGATTACAGTCCAGGCGGAGGCTGCTCCTGGAGGCGGTTCGCGAGTGTCTTTGAAGTAAATGCTCAGGTATTGCAAAAAGACCAGTCCGCTGACGACAACGGCAGCAGCTGCAATCCAGAGAAGTTTTCTCTCTCTGCCTACAAAGGGAGCAATCTTGAGGCGCAAGAGTTCGAGCTTCAGTTTTGCGTTGGTAATCCAGCCGGCGTCCATCTGATTGAGAAATTCGTGCAATTCGGCGGCCAGCTCATTCATGCTCTGATGCCGCATGGCCGGATCTTTGTGCAGTGCCTTGAAAACAATTGCTTCCAATCGATCCGGCACTCTGGAGTCCGGGCAGGCAATTGAAAACGATGGCGGCACTTCGCTCAACTGTCTGTACAGAGTCTCCATCAAGTTGGCACCGACGATCGGGGGCTTGCCGGCGATCACTTCGTACATCAGGCATCCCATCGAATAAATATCGGAGCGTGCATCGACTTTTTCACCGCGGCATTGTTCTGGGCTCATGTAGAAGGGGCTGCCAAAAACTTCGCCAGTTTTCGTCAAATGCAAGGATTCGCCGCCGTCTTGAGGGATCAGTTTGGCGATGCCGAAATCTACCAGTTTGACAATATCGAGCGCCGGACCCTGGTGAATCAAAAGAACATTGCTCGGTTTCAAATCGCGGTGCAAAACATTATTCGAGTGAGCGCATTGCAATGCGTCGGCAATTTGAACGAAAATCGCGACTGAGCGCTCCAAAGCCAGCCCACGCAACATTTTGATTGCTTCGTTGAGTGGAGTTCCATCCAGGTAATCCATGACGATATAGGGCTCGTTGTTCTCGCTTGCCCCAAAGTCGTAGATGGTGACGATATTGGAGTGAGACAGACTGCTGGCGGCGCGCGCTTCTAGCTGGAAGCGTTGGAATGTAATTGGATCGTTCACCAAATGCGGTAGCAAAAGTTTTACGGCGACGGTCTTTCCGAGCAGCAGGTCGGTGGCTTTGTACACCACGCTCATGCCGCCCTGTCCGATAAAAGATTTCAATTCATATCGTTTGGCGAGGATCGCTCCCACCATCGAGTCCATACGATGGTTGGCCAGAGTTGCATCGCTGGAGGTGACGATGTCTGCATCTTTTGGTTTTCTGCCATCGCCATCCGAATCGCTCGTCTGCTTGCCGTCGCCGTCACTATCACTGAAAATTATCTTTTCGTGCTTTTTATCTGGCGTCGACAGAAAGGCTGATTCAGCCCCTGCAGGAATCTGATCAGACTTCCATTTTGCTTGCTCTTTCTTGTCTTCTTTTTCCGACATAAACCCAGAGCCAAGCTGAAGCTTGGCAGCCTCCACCATTCACCACATACCTCCGCCGGGCGGATTCCAAACCGTACGGTCTGTTTTGTGCGATGATTACAGCGTGAATGTTTTCCTCCACCGGTTTTGATGATATCGACCGTGAATGACAAAAGTGTGAAACAGAGAGACTTTCCGACACCGCTTTTGGCGGCCGGCTTGTCCGCTGCCGGTCTGCTTTTCTTTGCATGGCAAAGTGCCGGCGCAGCGCCCTCTGAAGTGGGCTGGATCATAGAGCAGAAAAGTGAAGAGCGCGGTCGCACAGTCATCAAAGTGACTGAAAACAGCATGGTTTTGACCAGCAAGCTGATGTCGGCAATACTGAAAGCGCCCACTTTCGACTCCTGGTTTTTCAATGAAAGCACCATGAAATACGTGCTGATGCCGCGTAAGGATTGGGCAAAACGCTACGCACCCGGCAAAAAGAAGATAGAGGGACCATTTCCGGGTGAAAAGATTGCCGGATTTAATACAAAAAAGTATTCGTGGGCGACAAGGAATCGGCATAAAGTCATGGAGTTGTGGGTGACGAAAGATCTGCCTCTAAGCCCACCTCTGCAAGAATTTGTCTCCAGCACAATAGGCATTCCTGCCAGCATCGGTATGCCGCTCAGAGTGGTTTCTAAATTCGACGATCGCTCGCCTCGAATCGACATGGATACCCACTCGATTAAAAAGGCCAAAATCCCGAAAGTAGCTTTCGAGCTGCCGAAGGGATACAAAAAGTGCAAAAGTGAGATGGAACTTTTGCTGGGCGGCGACGAGGATAGCGGAATTGACGCGTTTATCAAGTAGACCCCCTGGTTAAGCGGTAACAGTTGCCATGTATGGTTGGCTTTGCATGTGGCGTGGTATTGAATGAGCAACTCCCTTGTAAGCACTTGAGGTGCCTATTCTGTGGCTTCCATTTTGGTGGTCGAAGACGATGAAGACCTTTCCTCGACCATGGTTGAGTGGCTGGTCTTTAACGGCCATGATTCCGAAGCGGCGCTGACCGGCGAAGAGGGTCTGGCGCGTATGACGGAGAAGGCTTTTGACGTCATTATTCTTGACTGGCAGCTGCCGGGTATGGCGGGCATCGAGGTATGCCGGGCGTACAGGGGGCAAGGTGGAAAGTCTCCGGTCTTGATGTTGACCGGACGCCGCGATCCATCAGAGAAAGAAGCCTGTATGAAAGCAGGCGCCACCGAGTTTCTTCCCAAGCCGTTCAGGCTCGAACAACTGAGTAATCAGATTCAAAAAGTGCTGGAACTGGCGGGCACCAAGTAAAGAGCAACAGGCAATCACCCCTTTCAAGAGTTGTTTAGATGGAAAGCTGGCTTCCCAGGATGACCCAAAAGAAAGCGGAGTTCATCGCGAAAACGCGAGACCGCTTAGTGGAGATGGAAGGGCTTCTGTCCACCCTCACCTACCGCCCATCTGATGCCGCCATAATCAAACAGTTGGCCGGGCATTTCCACCAATTGGCTGGAGGCGGCGGCATTTATGAACTGGATGATTTGTGCATGTATGCGCAATTCGGCGAAACGATTGTTTTCTCTCTGGTCAGACAGGGCGGGTCCGCCTCGCCGGATGCGATAGACAAGCTGAAAGAGGCCGTCGAAAGTATGCGAGGCACGATCGAGGTCGGGCGCTCCGATGCCCGACAACAAGACGACACCGGTCCGTTGCCCGCCGTCGCACCCCAGATAAATATTGTCAGCAACGCCAAAGAAAAGGGGCGGCTGCGCATCTTCGTCGTATCGTCCGACGCCGAACATGCCGAAGCCCTCGAGCCGTTGCTGGCCGCCAACGATTTCGAATTTCGCGTTTTCACTACTTCTTCAGAGGCGCTTGAAGCACTGCAATTGACTTTTCCGGACGCCTTGCTTGTGGAGATTCCTCTTGCCGATGGCAATGGCTACGAGTTGGTTTCTAATCTGCGCAACTTGCCCGGTGGCAGCAAACCGCCTATCGTCATGCTTTCGCGAGAGCAGGGCTTTCTCGACAAAGTGGGAGCAATCCGAGCCGGTGTTGATGCATTCTTCGAGCATCCTCTGGATTTCCAGTCCATTGTCGACAAGCTGCGTTATCTGCTCGACAGGGACAAGCCGGAGCGCTTTCGTATTCTTTCCGTTGAAGATGATCCCGATCAAGCCGAGTTCATTCGAGCCACACTCGAGTTTGCCGGCTACAACGTCCTCACTTTGAATGATCCCAAAGCCTTTGAAGAAGCCCTTTTGGCCTTCTGTCCTGACCTATTGCTTCTGGATGTGATGATGGGAGACATCACTGGATTTGAAATTGCCAAATACGTCAGGCAAATGGAACGCTTCGTCGCTTTGCCGATCTTGTTCTTAACTACGCAAAACCAATTGGAGGCGCATATCGAAAGCGCGCGCTCCGGTGGTGACGACCACTTGATCAAACCAATTGCACCACCGCTTCTTGTGGCGACAGTGGCAGGAAGATTGGAGCGCTATCGTGTTTTCCAAAAAATGTTAAAACGCGA
>JBGAVL010000103.1:17514-17824 GCA_044228145.1 Obscuribacteraceae bacterium (SeqCode) | reverse complement strand
CACACTTACTACTAATTCATCCCCACCCGATTGCAGCATTACAAAGTCACGCTGAACCCACGCAAATGCCATCCTACAACGGAACCAATTTTTCCGCTTGAAAACCAGCACAGAGCCAAACAGGCGCAGCAAAAATACGTGTTATGTCAGTGTGATGTCGCCATTGCAGAATACCGGCAGCCATCACCCCCGGCTCGCATTTCCCCCGTTTCTCCCGCAACTTCGCTGAGGACTACATCATGTACGGACCTTTTGGTTTATTTTCAGGCAACCAATCAACTTCGCAAGAGAAAACAGAAGAAGTAAAAGA
>JBGAVL010000103.1:0-17504 GCA_044228145.1 Obscuribacteraceae bacterium (SeqCode) | reverse complement strand
TGGGCTGCATCAAAACAGGAAGCTACCAAGGAAGAAGTCGCAATAGACCCGAAGCAAGCAGTTAAGGATGACGCTAAGAGCGACGCCACCAAAATTCAATCTGTTTTTGAAACCAAGGGAGTCGAAGAGGCCTGGAAGACCCTCCAGGATGAGCGTCAAAAATCCAAGTTGGCTCCCGCAGATCAAGATACGTGGGAAAAGGCGATAGTCACCGAACTTGGCAATAGCAAGAACAAAGTGTTGCTTCCAGCTTTGTCGATTGCATACTTGAGCGAAAACAAAGACGACTTTACAAATGCAAACGGCTTCATCAAGAAGGATGAAGTCAGACACAAACAGGACTTTATAAACTTCTCGCTGAAGCATGACAAACCTGGAGAGCCTGGCACAGATGATGTTGATGCTATGTTGATCAATGCAACAAATGATGCAATCAAGAAAGACTTTTTCGCACCGCTAAATACTATTCGAGAATTCAGAAGAAATTTCTGGGAACACAAACAAAACTCCGAGGAAGCCATAAAGACTAGCTATTTGCCCGACGCCATGAAAATGGTTGACCATATGGGTAAGAAGGAAGCTGCCTTCATAGCCAATCGCGATGCAAACAGATCGATAGCTGACAGAATGGCCGGTGACGACAAACTTTTCAGTCTCATTGACGAACACAACAAGGACAACAAAGTAGACGGAAAAATCACCCTCAATGAAGTCGATAGATTCTTGAAGCACGTTGATAGCAACGAGTATTACAAGAAGAACTTCACTGACGCTCAGATCAGCACAGCCAGAGATTTGCAGAAATCGCTAAAAGATACGAACACCTATGAAGATCCAAACGGAACCTTGCTGACCCATAAGGGCGTGGACGGTAAGACAATATTTGCGATGGCTAAGTCCGGATGGATTCCAGAAGACAAGTTGCCTGGAGTCACAAAAGAAACTCTGCAAAAATCGGTAAGTCCTCCTCAGCTTAAAGAAGAAGTCAAAGTAGAAAGTACGACTGAAAACAAGACTACTGAAGAAAAGAAAACTGATGAAAAGAAAACCGAAGAAAAGAATGTAGACGAAAAGATTACTGATGAGAAGACTACTGATGAAAAGACTAAAGACGAGAAGTCTGTAAATGAGAATTCGGAAGAAGAAAAGACCCACGACGACAAAGTGGTCGATTTGTATTCCGGCGACTATGAAAACCAGCTCGTCAACGACGGCACTCAAAAAGTGGGTGAAGGTCCATGGCAGGTAGCTTCACGTTTGCTGAAAGGCAAAAATGATCCAGCCGCGCAGAAAGCCTTGACCGAAATTTTGAAGCAGCAATTGATTGAAGACACAAAATCGCAGGACTACAAAGAAGCAGTTACGAAATTGCAAGTTGGACATACATTCCTGACTTGTGATGGGCTAAATCATCTTCGCGAGAAGGCGAAAGAAAGCGGCAATGAAACTTTGATCAAACTCTTCGGAGAACCAAAGATGCAAGCCGCTGCCAACAGCGCAACCTCCTATCATGATGAATGGGCATAACCTGACAAAATTTTTGACCCGGCAACTCTGAACTCGCAAATTCGGCGGATGACTACCAGCTCATCCGCCGGATTTTTTTGTCGTTAAGACATTCCGGCTTCCCAGATTTGGTAGCGGCCCAGAAGCTTCACGGTCTCGGTTCTTTCTTTGAGTTCCTCGATAACTTGGTGCTCTTTTTCCTTTGAGTCAACAACCATATCGAGAAAAAATCGATAATGCCATGGTGCATCAGGCACGGGGCGCGATTCGATTTTGGTCAGATTGATATGGCTTTTCACCAGCCCGTTGAGCAGGTTGGCGAGGGTGCCGGGAGTATGAGGAAGCTCGACGACACAAGACATCTTCAACGGATATTTCTTGCTAGTTTCTTCAACCAGTGGAGAAATTCTCGAATCTGGCTTTTTCCTGCTATCGGCATTCTTAAGCTCAGGGCTCGGCACTATGATACCAAATCTGGTGCTATTACCTTCGTGATCCTCAATGTCTCTTTTCAAAATCGCAAGGTTTGCTTCCCTGGCAGCAAACTCGCTGGCGATGGCAGCACTCTTGCGATCCTTGGATGCGCTCACATGCAACGCAGCCCCGCTGGTGTCCCAGTATGCTTGCGGTTTTATCGCAGGCAGGCTCTTCAGAAACACCTTACACTGGTCGAGTGCAGCCGGGTGAGAATAAACGGATGTAAGCGACTTGAGGGGTGTTCCTTCAAAACCGATCAGCTGGTGGTGAATTGGAATATATATTTCGCCAACCATCATCACAGGGTGCATGTAGAGCAAATCAAAATTTGCGACAATCGATCCGATGGAAGTGTTTTCCAGTGGTATCACACCCAGTGCACACTTATAGCTTAAGACGGAGTCGAAAACCTCATCAAAAGAGCGGCACGGCACATACTTCGCCTCGGGGTCCAGCTTGTGTTGCTCGACAAAAATCTGTCCGGCCCGATGGCTAAACGCGCCCGGCGCTCCCTGAAAGGCAACTTGCAGTGGTTGCTGTTTTCTTGTCATTGATTATGTCTGCCCTGAACTAGATAAGCTTGCCGAGATCACTCATAGGCAGCGAGAATTCATAGTCGACTACGCCAATCTTCGTTGTCGGAAGCACCAGCTTAAGTGCTTCTCCTTCGCGTTTCTTGTCGTGCGACATCGAATCGATGAGTTTCGATTTGTCCAGGTTAGGCGGCAACTCGATTGGCAGTCCGGCTCCTTCGAGAAGTGTGGTCACTTTCTCTCCTTCACCCTTGGGCAGCTTCTTGAGAGAGACTGCCAGTCTGGTGACTGCAGCCAATCCGATCGATACTGCTTCACCATGGGTGAGGCGGTAGTCCGCTACTTTTTCGAGCGCATGACCGAGCGTGTGACCGAGGTTCAATACTCGTCGCAAGCCTCCTTCATGCGGATCTCGTCCGACAACGAAGAGTTTCATTTTGATCGAACTTGTGATCAAACCAGCGCAAACCGGGTCTTCCCAATCGAAATCGCTATCCACGAATTGCTGCAGAACATCAAACAAGCGTTTTTGTCCCACTTCGTAATCGGTGTGTTTTGCCACCGTTTCTTCGATCATCGCGTACTTGATGATTTCAGCCAAGCCTGATGTAAACTGCTTCGGGGGCAATGTGGAAAGCAATTCCGGATCAGCAAGTACTGCTTTCGGAAAGAAGAATGTTCCGGCCAGGTTTTTGCCGGCGGGCAAATTGATGCCGGTCTTGCCGCCGATTGAAGCGTCAACCTGCGCCAATAGCGAGGTCGGTACAATGACCAGATTCAAACCACGCAAATAAGTGGAAGCGGCAAATCCAGCCAGGTCTGTGACGGAGCCGCCGCCGAGCGCAACGATTGTGTCGCGGCGGTCGAAGCGACGTTCTTGCAAGTGCTCCCAAACACGCAAGAGCCATTCTGTCGTCTTGCAGGTCTCACCGTCCGGAACTTCCAAGGTCGTGACTTGATAATCTTCCGAAGGAATCGCGCTCAATATTTCGCGGAGCCATTGGTTGGCTGTGGTCGGTTGGCACATCACCAAGACGCGCTTGCCGGCGTTGATTTGCGCGAGAATGCCTGATAGCTTCGTGCGCGCACCAGCACCAACTGCGACTCTGGTTTTCACCTCTAGTGCCGTATTCCACAGCATTGTGATGACGGGACCACGGTGACGCGTTTTATGTCGTGACACTGTCATGATTAGAACTCCCCTATCAATTCCGGTCCCTCTTCTACGTTCAAATTGGCGGCCTTTGCAGTATCCGCCTGGTTTCCATTGGATGAGGATGCAAAATTTTGCACCCGCAGAGTATACGCTTCAAGGCTCTCTTTCAGATCCCTGATCGAATCGCAAGCAAACTTTTCAAGCAATGCATCAGCCAGTACAAAATTGACCATGGCTTTCATGACGACCGAAGCGGCGGCGATGGCGCAAACGTCTGAGCGTTCGTAGTGCGCGCGCGCTGGTTCAAACTCCGGAAATGACAGTGAATCCAAACCTTTTCGCATGGTCGGCAGCGGTTTCATATAACCTTTCACGACAAGCCTGGAGCCGTTGGTCATACCGCCTTCGATGCCGCCAGCGTGATTTGTCTTGCGTTTGAAGGGCAAAAGATCCCCAGAATCCGACTGATAAAGTGGATCGTGCACCAGAGACCCAGGCAGAGACGCCGATACGACGCCATCTCCAATCTCTACTGCTTTGAACGCTTGAATACTCATCACTGCCTGCGCGAGTCGACCATCTATTTTTCTATCCCACTGTGTGTAGCTGCCTAAACCCACTGGTAGACCATCGACTAAAACCTCGACAACCCCACCCAGGCTGTCTCCGTCCTGCCAGGCTGCCTTTATGGCGTCCTTCATCGCTTCTTCGACAGTTTTATCGGTAGCTGAAAGTTCACTTTCAGAAGCTAAATTCTCAATATCACTAAGAGATATACTGACCGGCAGGGCTGCACACTTGACCGAGCCGACTTGCACCACATGATTGACCGACATGACGCCGACGGCAGTCAACAATTGCTGGCAAAGGGCGCCGACGGCGACACGTGCAGCCGTTTCACGAGCACTGGCGCGCTCCAGGACATCACGAATATCAGACTGATCGTATTTGAGAGTCCCGGCTAAATCAGCGTGTCCCGGGCGGAATCTTTCAATCGCCTTTTTCTCCGCTTGCTCCTTAGCCTCGGCAGTGGTCATGTCTGTGGGCTCGACGGCCATGACATATTTCCAGTTGCCGAAGTCGCGATTGGCCACAGTCAATGTAATCGGCGCACCAGTGGTGACACCATGCCGAACGCCGCCTAGAAATGAAACCGTGTCGGTCTCAATCTTCTGGCGATTGCCCCTGCCATATCCCTGCTGTCTTTTTGCAAGCTCGGCATTGATCGACTCGACATCGATCATCAAACCGGCAGGCATACCGTCGACGATTGCCGTCAACGAAGGACCGTGAGATTCACCCGATGTAAGAAATCGCAACATAAAAGCGCGTCTGTTTCTGGTCTCTTTGTGCTCTGGTTTGAACTGTTTGGAAGAAAAGATCTTACAATAACTCTTTGAATTCCTGTCGGATAAGAGTGAGTTTGCTTTGCACAAAGCATTACAAGGCACAATTGCCGTCCCCGGTGACAAGTCGATAACGCACAGAGCACTTATCTTTGCCTGCCTGACGACCGGAGAGACCAAAATCGAGGGACTTTCGCCGGCTCATGACTGCTTGAGCACTGTCTCGTGCCTGCGGGCGATGGGCGTGGAAATCGCTTTGCCCTCCGGTCTGGAGCAACCAACAGCGATTGTTCGCTCGAAAGGCTGGCAGGGGGTTGGCAGACCCGCAAATGTTCTCGATGCGGGAAATAGCGGCACGACAATTCGCTTATTGTCGGGGTTTGTGGCCGGTCGCCCCTACACATATGAATTTGACGGTGACGCTTCACTCAGAAAACGCCCGATGAAACGGGTTCTCAATCGAGTCGCCGAGATGGGCGCGGAAATTTCGTATGAGAAAACCGAAGGTCTGGCGCCATTTCGTATTAAGGGCGGCGAGCTTGCGGGCAAACGGTTCGATCTGGATGTTGCATCAGCTCAGGTTGAAACCGCGATTCTTTTGGCGGGTTTACAAGCAAGTGGCAAGACAACGGTAAACCTGCCGTTTCCCGCTCGCGATCACACGCGAAGAATGTTTTCCTACCTCGGCATTCCATTTGAAGCGGAAGATGAACTCACGACCAGCGTTTCTGCAATAACAGAAACAATTCCCTCCAAGGACATGCTCGTGCCTGCCGACATTTCTTCTGCTGCATTTTTCATGGTCGCCGCAGCAATTATTCCTGGCTCTTCGATCACTCTCAAGAATGTCGGCATCAACCCGGGGCGCACTCTCATTCTCGATGTTCTCTCAAGAATGAATGCCGACATCAAAGTAATTGGAGTGAATTCACTTTCCGGCGAACCTGTTGCAGATATTCGTGTTCGCTACAATGGCGAACTTTCTTCCGCATCGGTGACAGGAGAAGAAATCGCCCGCGGCATCGACGAAATTCCCATTCTTGCTCTTGCGGGAGCTTTGAGTAAAGGCGAACTTTCGGTCTCTGGGGCGGAAGAATTGCGCCACAAAGAAAGCGATCGATTAGCTCTGATCGCGACAAATTTGAGGAGCGCCGGAGCCGAAATCGACCTGCGCGAAGATGGCTTTACCATCCGCGGAAACAAGCGCCTTAAGGGCGGCTCGCGCTGGTCCACTGCCGACGATCACCGCCTTTCAATGACCGGCATGGTGGCAAAACTGATTTGCGAAAACGATCTGGATCTGGAAGAAACAGAGTCGCCGCGGATCTCTTATCCGAATTTTGCCGACGACCTGGAGTCGCTGTTGTAGGGGCGACGCCATGCGTAGCCCGTTTTTTTGTGGAACTTGCATAGATATGCCTGACGGACCCCATTCAGAATTACGAGAGAAGGAACTCCGGATCGGCGTTCTTCGAATTCTCGAGCATCAGCGCAAGAACAGCGACGACCAACCCGGTGGTTCGTCTGGCAAAATGCTGATGGAGCTTCTTAACCTAGCGGACGTGCTACAGCTGGAGAAAATTCTCCACTCGCTGAAAAAGAGCGGGTTTATTGAGATTGGATTGAGAAAGTTTGTGATTACTGAAAGCGGGCAAGAATTCCTACGAAAAAACTTACCGTAGAGAGACGCCTAGGAGTTGGTTGATTTACAACCTTGCACTCTAAATAGTCAGCTCTGAAACTTCAAACTAAGGAAAAAACTTGTTTTTGTTAGCCGTCGAATTAAACTCGCGATGGCTATCTGTGCTTTTCCGCCAACCGCTATCAGGGATTAGCTCTTCATGGTCCAAGAACAAACAAACTTTGAATCCTGCACACAGATGCATTATCTCGCCGACTGGCACATAGTACGACTTGAGTTGACGACGCAGTGACTTTGTGTTTCGTAAACTGCCGACACTCGATGATACTCTACGCTCTATCTTGTTGAGCAGAAATAAAACCTCCTTCGCGAGCGCAATATCACGACAAATGTGCAAGCCTGGACGAATGGGAATAGTCGGAATCATGAATTGGTCTGGAGAAAGTTTGTGAACTTCGGATAAAAGCGTTTCCGACTCACGAATGTAATAAGCCAATATTGCTCGCTTCTGAGCTGATACATCGTTGTTAGTAAACAGGTTGATGATGGTATCCACACATGTCAGCTTAATCATTGCAGTTGCCATACTCATCTTCTTCTTTTCTACACTACTGCAAGAGCTTGCACCAATGATGTTGTCTATTGAGCAGGCTAGCTCTCTACATTTGAGCATTGCTGATGAGACTCTAGAAATTGAGGTAGCATCGCTAAAAACTAGAAGTGGGAGTTCTAATCTGTGCATAAACAATCACTCACCCGGTAGTTATTTCGTCACATCGAATATGGTGGCAAACGATGGTATCGATTGAATCACAAAGCCAATAATGAAAAGCATCACGCCTGCGGTCCCGAATGACTGTGGCGGCAAATTATCTGAATACCACTCAATCAGTGGACTTACAATTGAAACAACAAAAATCGCAAATCCAAAAGTCAGCCCAAATTTGAGAACAAAACCGATTGTTCTCGCGTCACCATGGGCGATACTAGCACCGATCAAACCTGACGCAATTGAAACGCTCATTAGTACAAGCGCGATTACCACTTGCTTCCAACTGAGCTGAGGTTTCTTTCCGGACTTATAGAGCGCCGTCGGCGAGATCTTCAATTTCGGCAAAAGCATAGAGGTTCCAAAAACCAGCACTCCCATTACAAGTCCCAAAATGTGATTTTCTTTCAACCATATCGCTACGGCTATAGCACCTCCGCGCAAAATAGCGGTGCAGAGAAGAAACTTATTGGTATCAGGAATGCCTCTACCTGCTCTGTCGAAATGTAATCCAAGCGCAGTGCCAAAAGCGATTCCGACGATGAGCGCAAATTTGAATCCCATGGTTATGAGAAAGAGAAGCACCAACAAGACGCTGTAGTTGACGATCTTAGTCAAACGAGCCAGCGGCCCGTTTTCCCCGCCCAAAAGATCATATGCCAGATACAGCCCGCCCATAACATCACAGGTCATACCTATAATCGTGACTACGGCTGAGATGTGGTCATCCATGGCGAAACTCGAAAGCGCGACACAAAAACTTTAGCACAAAAATGAGAGAGCTAAAGCGCGAACGCATGCAATGCGCAACTACTTACGGCGACCCTTGCGCGCTTTGCCACCACCGGTGGTTATTGGTTTTTTGGAACGAGGCACTGTTTTCGCAGCCGCAGCTCTTGATTTTACAGATTTCGCTGTTGCAGCTTTTGCAGGCTTCCTGACGGCCAGTTTCTTCCCGCTTGCTGTCTTGCCACTAGCTTTCTTTGAAGCCACTTTGGCTACCGCTACTTTTGCGGTGGACGTGGATGATTCTGCCTTTCCGTTTGCCGATTTGATGGCTCCAGCGCCACTAACAGACTTCCGCGCAGGCACGCCGTTTCTCACAGTGCCCGCTTTTCCTTTCGTGGACACCAGACACAAATTTTGCAGCCCGCTCAATGTGTTGAAAGTCGTCAAATGGCTGGCCGGCACTTTATGGGTGTCCTTGAACGACTTGCCAAAATCCGACTGTTTCACTTCCAAAATGTCCAGCGGTTCCTTGCAATAGACATTAAAGTGGCAGGCCGCTTCCAAAGCCATGCGCGTCAACTCGAATCCATCTTCAAGCACGTCATAGAGTCCATACAGGCAGCCGACAGAATAATCAGACCCGGCTCCCCTTGCGGCAAAACGCGGATACTCGCTGACGCTCAAATTGGTCGAGACACCATAGATATTCGTCGGAGTGACGACAAGAAAAACGTTGTACATCGAGGCGAAAGTGTCCTTGCCGGGCTCCACGAGCGTGTAGGACTTTTTCAGTTCGTTATAAAGTTCTAGAAAAAACGAAAAAACCCTGCTCCTGTCTTCGAAGGTGTTTTCCATCATTTTGTGATTGGAGCGGTAAAGATGCTCGATGATATTGTCGAGCAACGAATAGCCGCTGGTAGCCAGATAGGCGTGTTTCAACTTGATGATCTTCGAGCCGCGCACAAGATCGGTAACGTACTCGTTGCCGAAAGTCGTTATCCGGTCGGAGCCCAGGAACACTTTTCCATTCTTCTTAACGGCTACCAGTATGGTCATAATTTCTTTAAGGAACCCCTGCAAAGGTAAGTTATCGGTCTTTTTAGGCTTTCAAGCCGCTTTCACACTTTCATACCCGAAAACCGACCCTTTCGCTTAATTCGGCTTTCAGGCATGATTCAGCTGATGCGGCTAAAATATGAAAAGTTCCGCGGCAGGGGTCCAGATGTTGGCAGTTATCAAAACATCAAAATTCGAGAAATCGAGCAGAGCGTGCTTCACTTTGAGCGCTGCATTGCTTTTGTTGACGCTGTCGCAGCCCTTCAATGCCGCGCTGGCGCAGAATCCGCAGGACATTGCCAATATCCCTGTCAGCCCAGTGCCGACAGGTCCCATGGGAGTGGCGCCGGCCAACATGCGCCGGGGCGGCCCCTATATTCAGGAGTGGTTCCAGCGATACGACCAGGTGCGCCGCCAATCCCAGATGACTCCTTCAGAAAAGCAAAAGGCTGATGGATTGATGTCCAAGGGCATGACAGGCTTGGGCGCAATGCTGGCAGGAGACGAGAAAGCGGCGACTCAAAACCTGCTCAATAAGCTGGTCGGCAAGTACCAGTATGCTGCCGAGCAAATGAAGCAGCTGCCGCTATACCCTGAGACAGAGCGGCTCCACCGGGGTTATTACCAGTATTTCTCCGACGCCAGACGGCTCTTTTCCGACTATTTGAAAGTGCAGAGCAACCTCTTTGCCATGGATGAGGAGACCGGCAAGCCGGTCGCCGGGCTTTTGATGGCCCGCAAGCAAAATCTGGAAACGCTCGATATGAACAACAAGGCGCTGGACGAGCAATTGCGCCAACAGTTCAACATTCCGCCCTACCGTTATTAATTGAATTTGGCATCTTATGCTGTATGGGCGACGCATGGCGTCGCCCATACAAGGGAATATATAGGATGTACTTGAGCCCGAGGTGGGACTGTGACACGCCTATCAATTTGCCTGATTGAAACCTCCAAGCCGAAAGCCCTACTTTCAGCTGCTTGCACGCTCATGCTTTTCACCGCCTTCCAGCCGGCAGCGCTTGCCCAGGGCGGCTACGATACAACCGACATTGCACCGCCTGAAGAAGTCGTCGACCAGGGGCCGAAGCCGGCTCCCCAGGAATTCCATCAGAAAGGCGACGAGCAATTCGTGCCGGGGACCAGCAAGTATTATGAGCCCAGGGCGGAAAACGATCTGGAGAAGTGGTTTTCCCAGTACGACGAAATCCGCAAGAAATATGAGAGCACCCAGGAAGAGCGCCAGTATTTTGAGTCTCTAGCGTCAAAACCGCCAGGCTCGGGCCTGTCCGATGACGACCGCAAATTTTTGGAGGACCTGGCGGGGCGCTACAACGAAGCTTTCAACCAGATGAGGGAAGTGGAAGGATGCAGCGAAACCATGCATCTGCACCGCGCTTACGGAAGTTTTCTTGCTCAGCAGTCGAACGTATACAACGACTACATTCGCATTCTCGGCGAACCTAACGCGGTTGATATGAAGACGGGGCGCCCACTGACAGCGGGCATGACCGACAAACGCAGATATTTGTACCAGCTGGAAAAAAGCAATAAGCTGATGGATTTCCGCACGCGCCAGACCTACCATATTACGAAAAACCCTTACGAGCAGCGCCAACGCGAATAGCCAATCAGAGCGGAATATCCACTTTCATCTGATAGAGACGCTTGATTGTGTTGATATCACGCTGAGACAGGCGAGAAGTCTCGTCCGTTTCGGTATACATAAGATCCGCCCGCATCGGGCTGTGCCCCAAAAGACCAAGCGCATGACCGAGTTCGTGCGTGACCACGTTTTTCAAAACCAGAAGGCGAATGTCCCTGTCGCGCGAATAAACAAGGTCTAGGTTTACTTCGATAATCTGAGGTTCTACCGAGTACTGAGGGCCGATTCTCGGAATCATTATCGGCACGGGGATTCCGGACACGGGAATGACGCCCATCGGAGTCGAACGCCTGGCCTGCCAGCGCGTGATCGTCTGAGCACCGAGCATACAATCCTTTGAATTTCCTTTGTCTCCCATCCGTTTCCAAACGACTCTCACTCTTGCCTGCTCCGGATCATCGACTCGCAGAAATGCGACCAACCCATTGGTGCGATTTTCCCATTCATCAAATCCTTTTATGCAAGCCTCGGTGAAGCCCGGCTCAGGGAAAGGAGTTATGTAGACCTTTACAGGCATGTTTTTAAAACGCAGCACTCGACCTTTCGTCGCCGCCAGAACTTCATTGCAGTAATCCGATGAAATCGGTGGAGAGCCGTACGGTGCAATTCGAACAAATTGCGGTGGCAAGACATTGGTCAAAGGCAAAACGTGAATTTGATTCGTTGATGATACTGGCGCAGCGGAAAGCGGCACGCTGCCTGTGCTTGGAGTCAATGTCTTAGTTTGACCGGACGGATCGATCTCGGGCCATGCCTGCGCATTTGTGCAAAACAGTACGGTCGCGCATAACACTACAGATGGTGCAAAGGCAAATTTCAAGGAACTCAAATCAAGCAATCGGCTGAACGACGGAGGCGTCCTTGTCGGGTTTCTTTGCTTCGCCTGACTTCTTTTCGCCGGCCGGCTTCTTTGATTCAGCCGGTTGCTTTTCTTCATCAGACTGCCTTCGTGCAGCTGCAACCGGAAGTGCCTCATCAATGATGGAAAGTGCTTTATCAATTTCCGCTTTGCTCACATTTAACGGAGGGATAAATCTGATTATGTGATTCTTTATACCGCAATCCAGCAAAAGTAGCTTTCTCTTAAAGCACTCGTCGACCAGCTTTTCTATGAGTACGCCGTCGGGAGCACCGCTCTCGTCTGCAACTTCCATGCCAATCATCAATCCAAGCCCGCGCACTTCTTTAATAAATGAGTATTTTGATTTGTACTCGTTCAATTTCGCCATGAAATAATCGCCCATCTTTCGGGCATTTTCCAAAAGGTTTTCCCTTTCGATTACATCAATGGACGCAAGTGCCGCAGCGCAGGCGACGGGATTGCCACCATATGTGCTGCCATGACGGCCCATTGTCCACTTGTCCATCAATTCTTTGCGCGACACCACTCCGGCCATTGGAAAACCGCTGGCGATGCCTTTGGCAACGATCATCAGGTCGGGAACAACACCGAAATGCTCGCTGGCAAACCACTTGCCTGTGCGACCGAATCCGGACTGCACTTCATCGAAAATCAGCATGATGCCGTGCGCGTCGCAAAGTTTGCGCAACCGCTGCATGAATCCGTTTTCGACCTTATAGCCGGTCGCCGGCACCACATACCCGCCCTCGCCCATCATCGGCTCGATCAAAATTGCGCCGACAGTATCCGGCTTGAGCTGGTGCGTAAACATTGCTTCAAACGTGTCGAAGCATTCGAGGTTGCACTTGCCGGGGATCTGTCCTGCAGGACAGCGCAAACAATATGGATACGGGGCGTGATAAATGCCTGAAGGAAGGGGTTCGTAACCCTGACGGTAGTGAGACTTCGCAGTGGTCAGTGCCGTGGCCAGAAGAGTGCGTCCATGGAAGCCGCCGGTGAAAGCGATTATGTTCGGGCGCCCGGTCACAAAACGAGCCATCTTGATGGCGGCATCAACCGCCTCGCCGCCGCTATTATTGAGAAAAACGCAGTCCAGCCCTTTGGGAGCAATCTGGGAAATCTTCTCCGCCAGCTTGATATTCATCGTATGCCGGGTGACAGCCGAGCAGTGAATCAGCTTCTCGACCTGCTCCTTAGCCGCTTTGACGACATTGGGATGGCAGTGCCCGACATTGTTGACGGCAATGCCCATAGTGAAATCGAGGTATTGATTGCCCTCGACGTCATACAGGTAGGTACCCTCAGCCCGCTCAGCCACAATGTCAAAACAGCGATGATAGGTAGGCGCCAGATAGCGAGCATCTCGCTCCAACCATTGCGCAGTAGACAAATTCGCCATGATAAGCCCCCGGAGCTGTTTCCTGTGGTGATTCGGCATTGAGACGGACGCCTGCCTGAGGCAGTCGATGCCATTCTGTCCGACCTTTGCCCTGAATATTATAAACCAAGGCTATATCAGGCTTTACGCTAGTCTGATAGATGAAATTTCGCGAGAAAACGACTGCTCCTTCTCACTCTTATGCTAATTTAATGATATGTCTAAAGCCCGGCAGCCGCAGTTTTTGGACGGCAGGTTGATTGTAGCGATAACCGTAAAAGTAGCCAGAAAACCGGGGCGCAAGTATCAGAAGACTTCCGATGGACGACAAACTCAAACAACTAGCCGAAAGCCGTTACACTCAAAAAGAGTTCCTTGGCATACTTTTTGAGCTGGCGGTTGAAGATCAATGGTTCGACCTTCAGCACATGATCCAGCACGATATGGCAAAAGCCATCCTGGCGGACTATTCTTTCGAGCTGGGCGAAGGGTACCTGAACACCGACATTTTCTTCCGTCACTGGGAGGAAGTCATTGAAGTAGGCTGGAGCGCCTTCTGCCAGCACACGGGCCTGCCTAGAGAAAAGGTGCGGCTGCGACTGGAAGAGCTCAGAGACGGAATTTAGTTTTTTTTGCATGGATTGCGCCACATCGCCGCCTGAGAGAATTCTGAGGGTGAAGAAACCTCTAAGGTCGCGGCAATTGCGTTGAAAGACCATCCACCACATGTCATGATCCACAGCGTCGGGACGATTGCTCTGGAAAGTTAGGCCTGTAAAATCGGCTGGGACACTGAATTAGACAATGTTCATCTCACGCAAAGACCGCAATGCCAACCGCTTCACTCAAAATTCTTAAATCAAAGGTCAGCGCTTCAGACGCATCGGAAAGTTCGCGAACTTGGCATAGGCAGCCAAAAGCGGAATCGCTCAAGGTATTAGCGCTGTGCCTGGTGGCTGGAGCCGTTTTAGCTCTATCAGCGCCAGGTTTTGGTCAATGGTATCTGGCTTGGTTCGCCCTCTCGCCCCTTTTTCTCTTCATCTACACAAGTAAGACAGTCTGGCAGGCAACAGCTCGCGGTGCTGCGTTCGGTCTTGGATATCACCTTGTATTTCTGATTTGGTACACGGGCATTCATCCTCTGTCATGGATAGGCATCGATGACATAAGCAGCTTGGTGATTACGTCAACTTGCTATCTGTTTGAGACATGCCACCATACCTTATTGGTGGCGATCTTCGCAGCAATCGCTTTCGCGCTGCCAGTCGCTGTAAGTTTTCTGCCGGTAAAGAAAAACTCGCCAGAGAAAAACGCGTTTGAGAAAAGCACACCCGAGAATAATATCCAGCGCTGGACGTTTTCTACATATCTGATATTGCCCTTGTTGTGGGTGCTCTGCAACAACAAGATCGGCAATGCGTATGATTTGCTCGGTGTTCCGTGGGCAATGCTGGAATACACTCAATACAAACAACTGCCTATCATTCAAATCGCCAGTATCATCGGTGGTGTCGGTCTTGAATTTCTGATTGTTTTGACCAACGTTGTCGCAGCAATTTTCATTGCCACATTCTATTTTCAAACACCCGTAAAACAGCTGAAGGCGCGCTCCAAAGAGTCGATTGCTCACGTTGCGATGGCAACAGCCGCCGGACTCACGCTGATATACATTGCAGGCGCATGCATTGTTGTGAATAGCAAGTTCACACCTGAGGTAACCGTCTCCATTTTGCAAAACGACAGAGCAAAAGTTAAAGGAGATGGTGAATTAGAAGATCAAGTGCAAGCCGCAAAATTGGCTGCTTATTGCCCATCCGGCATATGCGTTTGGCCGACCGCGCAGTTTTACTTTGATGAGAACCAGACTTGCCGCGAGTCATTCACCAAAATTGCCGACTACATCGATAGTGAGCTTATCGTCGGTGGTCTTGCTCGCGAGCACCACAATCGACGCACACATGCCATTTACAAATTCAATTCAAAAGGCATCGGACCGACAGTATATAAAAAGCGATACCTGGTGCCATTCGGCGAATATGTGCCGGCATCGTGGAGGCAGCTGCCGATTCTCTGGGACACGGACTTCGGTAAAGCTGTAGTTGAGCAGAATAACTTTGTGGGAGGCACAGAACCGACACTGATCGCTTTAAAGGAAGGAGCAGTGGCGCCTCTGATTTGTTTTGAAGTGGTGTCGCCAGATTGTGTCTCGGCAAGCGTGCGCAATGGTGGACAGCTGCTTCTTGACATAGGAGACAGAACCTGGTTTCGCGGCAAATTCGGCTGGATGATGGGCGAGCAAATGCTGGCCATGGCAGTGCTTCGTGCCGTCGAGAATCACAGATATTTTGTCTATCTAGTAAAAACCGGCCCATCGGTAATCATAGAACCGACGGGCCGTTTAGCTAAGGTCGCACCATTTGACAAGTCCGGCATAGTATCCGGCAGAGTTCAATTTATTTCAAAGACAAGTGTCTTCAATAAACTGCAGGTGCTTTTCTCAAGCTGGCAAGGAATTATTGTCCGATAAACGGAACAGCAGACAAACTTTGTGGTGTGCCTTGTGCTTGCTGAATCAGGCTGGTGAGAACGAGCTGTGATTGCAAGCCGGAAGAAAACTGATTGTCGTCATTGCCGCCGCCGCAGCAACCAGCGTACGAAACACCGGCAGTGATGAAACCAATAGCCGATAACAAGAGAATGGTAACTTTCGATTTCCTCGACAACATCTGCTACTCCTTTAAACATCCCCAATAACTTTCTAAATAGTAGCAGGCAACTGATCAATGCAAGCGCATGACAAGCGGCATAGATCATTAACAAGTCTCCTTGTCAATGTGTCGATTTTCCCCTTTACAATAATGCGAGATTTTCTATAATTAGGCTGCCCGACCGTAAAATGGTCCGCGAAAAAATCCTCTGGTCTCAACGCAGGACAGTGCGCTGAAAACAATCGATCGTCTGTTGTTCAAAGAATTCATTACGCCTCTGGCTTTCATGCTGACTATGACGGTGGCGGTTTGGCTCGGCTCGACCAAACTTCACTACATTTTCGAGATGATGACCTGTTTTGGCATACCACTTCATTTTGGACTAATTCAACTGTTCCTGGCGATTCCAGCAATTGTCATGTTCTCGTTGCCGGCTGCGGTTCTTCTTGCATCCGTTCTGGTATTGGGCGTCGAGAACAGGAAAGAACTTCTCTATTTGCGAGCCAGCGGTATCAGCTTCTTTCGCTTGATTAAAATGCCGATTTTGATCGGGCTTCTGACTACTTTGCTCTATATTGCGCTGGCACAATTTGTAGTTCCCAGCGCTTTGCAAACCTCATCAAAACTGTGGCTCTTAGGTTTGTATAAGAGTGAATTACCGCTTGGGCAGACCAGTCTCACCAGAGCAAAGCTGCTAGCGGACGGCAGCGCAGAGCAAGTTCTATTTGTGGGAAATTATGTTGGAGATCAACTCAAAGACATTATCTTCCTGGAATTCCAAAAACAGGCAGGCGTTAAAGTGACGCATGCGCCTACTGGATTATGGTGGAGAGGCAAGTGGATTTTGAAGGGCGGCACAACTTATGAACTGTCCAACGCAACTTCGAATCGAACGTTCAAATTTGAGAAATTAGTATTGCCAAACGCAAAAGATCTGACCGAAGCCCTGAAAGAACACGCTGTTCCGCCAAAAAAACTGCCTTTCCTGCAACTCTCACAGTATCTGAAAACGACAAAACTACATGCCAAAGAGCGAAGGCTATTGGAAGGAAGTCTTTGGGATCAAATATTTACCCCGCTGGCATGCCTGGGCATGATATTCGCCGGCGCCACCTCAGCAATTGGCACCACCAGAAGCGCCGTTATGAAAATTGCCTTTCCGGGCTTCACAATCGTTGCCTATTACTTTTTCAAGTCAACTGTCGACGCCTTGGTCGAGAATTCTCGCCTGGATCCGATACTTGGTGCGGTTCTGCCGACACTGGCGCTGGGTGCCATCGCCGTCATTTATCTGGCATTGAGATGCGGTGAGTTAAAGCCTTCTTTCAAGATAAGCAGTAAGTCTGCTCGTCAGAAAACCGCACAGGCTGCCAGCGGCTGAAAAATCATTGCTGCTGGTTTTGCAACGCCGGCTCGACAATGTCGGTATAACGCAGGATGCAAGCGATGCCGCCAGGTGTTCGCCCTTCTCTCGATGCTTGCTCGAAAACCTCCGATGCCAGAGCCCACAGTCCTGGATTTTCGGCGGTGAATTCGAGATCGACTCTTTCGCCGGGAGATACAGTCACGGTATCACGGTAAACTCTGGGCTCGAGGAGATCGCTGCCGTCTCTGGCCAGCACTTCAAAACGATGCCCGCTTAAGTGCAACGGCACCGCCGTGTGTCCACTATTTAT
>JBGAVL010000102.1:0-17857 GCA_044228145.1 Obscuribacteraceae bacterium (SeqCode) | reverse complement strand
GGTATTGCCAAATTGACAGGAGTGGATGAATTCAACCAGCAGACCCTGACCAAAACCGGCGAAATCTTCGGCAGCCCTTTGTATATGAGCCCTGAGCAGTGCATGGGAGTGGCTGTCGACCATCGCAGCGACCTTTATTCACTGGGATGCGTGTTCTATGAGGCGCTTACCAGCGCGCCGCCCTTTATGGGTGAGTCGGCGCTTTCGACGATGATGAAGCATCAGTCCGAAAGTCAGACTACGCTTAAAGAAGCCTCCCTGGGGATGCAATTCCCGCCCGCGCTCGAGCACGTAATCAGCAAATTGCTGGAGAAAGATCCGCAGCACCGCTACCAGTCAGCCGGGCAGCTGGCGTCCGATCTGATTCGCATCGAGCGCAGCATGATCGAAGATGAAGATCAGTCGCAAACCTCTTCACGAGCTGATTCAGCGGTCATAGCATCGCGCAGAGAGGTGTTGAAACCAAAGGATCAGACCGACCTTCTGACAAGCATGACTCTCGCATTGTTGGCAGTCGGCGTAGTCACCTTTGGATTTGGTTTTGCCGCCGGCTATCTGACGATGCCGCATTACAAGCCGGTTGAGGCACCAAAACCTTCCGTAGAAGAGAATGTCATTCCACCGTCTGATTCGGATATGCCGAAGAATAAGGAATGGTCAACCATTCGTGGTGACAGTCGCTTTTTCAATTTCCCACGCAAATCTTCTTTGGGAAAAATTGTTGTTGCTGATGGTGAGACTCACGAAGCAACTGGAAACTTTTCAGTGCCAAAAGATTTGGCACTGGGTCTAATAGTTAATGAGAAACTGATTCGTCACCCTGAATATTTGGATAAATTTAAACCAGGCGAGATAGTTGTTGTTGATTTCAACACTGCCAAAGATACTTCCCAGGCGATTTTTGAGAAGGTCTCAACCATGACGGAACTCAAAGGCCTCAATCTGTACGACACCGAATTTTTTGATCGCGACGTGCATACGCTTTCCAAATTGACGAAGCTACTTTATCTAAACCTGGGCTTCACGGGCGTGCACTGTAAGGAAGCACTTAAATATGCACCGCTGAAAAGTCTAAATTGCCTGGATCTCACTTGTGTCAAGGACGGCAAACTGGCAATAGAAAAACTCCCTGAAATGCAGCAGTTGCGCCATATCTTGTTTGTAAAATGCGATCTGGATGATGCTGACTTAAAGCAAATTGCAAAAAACGATCGCATCAAGATTCTTGACGTTGCCTGGAACGATGTAACCGATGCTGGTGTAGAGCATCTCTCCAAAATGAAGAATTTGGAGTATCTCGATCTCTCAGAAACAGAAGTTTCGCCGGAGGTGTGGAAGTCACTGACTAAGATGCAAAAGTTGCGTAAGGTCAAATTGGCCAAGTGCAAAAGCTCGCCCTGGTCGCCGCAGAATAGGCGGTACTTTGAAGCTATGATGGCAAAACACGCTCCCACTGTCGGAATCAATTGGGTCTATGAAGACAATCTTGATTTCATAGTCGCCTCTACTGATCTCACCTGGCTGGGGCAGGGCATGAGAGCGCACGCATGTCCTTTATTGACCGCAATTAAAGCCGGAGCAATGATGGACACCTCCCCGTGACACTCGGGTGATCGAACTAGAGTCCTAGAATTTCTATAACTCGTTTATTGTCGGCTTGAAGCAGTCTTAGAATTTCAGCCTGTTTTTCGCTTACAGGACCAAACGAGCCTTCCGCCCATAGCTCGTAAATTTGCTTGGTGGTGAATAGAATATTTTTCAAGTCATGTTTTGCCTCTTCCGCTGCTGATACTTCAGGCGGCTCAGGCGACGTTGAGTCTTCCAATTGTTGCTCACAAAATACAAACCCCATCCTAGTATAGGATTCAAAAACCTAACAGACATCGCCCTGCAAGGTGAGTGCCGATCTGTCGGAATCAGCCAATACAGTAGCCTCAGGGGGTGATGTCTGTTTGCCTGGGTTCGTTGATAATGAATGGAGCTGCAAGAATACTTAGAGGGTGGAATGAAAGTTTTCATTGTCTCAGATTGCGAGCTTTTGCGTGTTGCCTTTACTGTCATACTCAAACAAGCAGCAGACATAGAGGTAATTGGACAGAGCGATCTTCAGTCCATCGACGTAGCATCGCAAATTGTCAAATCGGGCTGCGATGTGGTTTTGCTTTCGGCGCGTGCCTCTTTGACTCTGACGGTGGCAGTCTTAAGTGCGCTAAAAACTAGCAACCCTAAATTGCTTGTCTTTTTCATGGAAACGGCACTTGATGCAGAAACCGCTAGGGCAATGCCCTTTGACGGGATAGTATCAATTACGGACAACAATGACATGATCGTCGAGAACCTGCGGCAACTGTATCGCAACCGAATGTTGCCGTACTCTCCAAAAACAACTTACAACTCAATCCAAAGCGCGGCATCAGGCTAGATATTCGGCTGAATTTTAGACAACGCTCAATGTGTTGTTTTAACAGTGATACTAAATGTAGTGCTTAGTAGAAGAGCATGAGAAAATTGGAAACAGGCAATGTGATCTGGTGGACTGAGTGAGCAGCGGAACCAGGGGTGAACCCTATACCGCATCCCGAAAATAAACTACACAAGCCTTCGAGACGCCTATTCTGTCATGCTAGGCTGCTCAGCTCGTTTCTAAAATCAGCACCCCTTTCGATAAGGGAAACCCGTGATGTATGTGCCTCTTGGTTTTGGCACAATGTTTGTGTAAGCCGAAAGCGGTTTTTTCAACTGTTATAGAGCGCGGTTGCGCACTACCTATTCGCACCCCATAGGTGCGGCTTTGCTGCTGGTTGATTTACAACAAAATTGGAGACCACATGATGAATGGCAACATAAGACACTTTCCTTTGAAATCCTCTGTAACGAGCCGCCTGTCCGCAATTGGACAGCAAAAGGGTCTTGCGGAAATGACGAATGAAGAACTTATCTTGGCCTGTCAGGCAGAAAGAAGAGGCGCTATCGACGCCTTGCTCAAGCGTCATCAATCAACGCTGGTTGGCATGGTTCGCAGACGATTTCCTGAAATGCATGACATTTCCGATATCGTGCAAGAAGCCCACATCAGAATGTGGAAGTCGATCGGTCAATTGAGAACGCCAGCAGCTTTCAAAGGCTGGCTCGCTCAGATTGTAACCAATCTCTGCTATGACGAACTGCGCAGAAAAGTGCGCAATCAAGACGTCATTTCGCTGGACGAACCTTACGAATCGGAAGACGGCACCAATAAGATGGAAAGGCTGATTGCCGATACGACGACGCAGCCAGATACAGCGCTTCAACGTAAAGAGCTGGTCGATGCTTTGACTAAGGCGCTCGACAAAATCCCGCACAACTTCACTGAAGCAGTGCTTTTGCGCGAAGTCGACGGACTCTCATATGAAGAAATTGCAGTGATCACCAACACCGAACTCGGCACTGTAAAATCGCGTATATCCCGAGCCCGAACCAAGATTCAAACTCAAATGGCTAACTATTTGAAAGACGCAGCCTAAACAGTTTTCAGACCGATTTGAAAGGGGGCGAAATGTTTTCGCCTCCTTTTGAACGTACTTCCATACTTCGAACAGCCTGCGCCTCACAGAAGTCGTTCAAAGATTGAATCACAAAGACTTGCTTAGCATCTTCGCTCTGGCCAAGCTGCTTGCGCTACTCTATTACCGTTCAAAGCAGTTTTAAGGAGCCATATCCTATGCGCCATCCCGAAGTTCCCGAATCATTGGACAGTTGGTGGATTCTGCACCGAATGTTCGCATTCGACCGCCTGGGCTGGGATTTGCTCCCGAAGGAAGACCGCCGGGAGATTATCAGGGAGGCTCAAACAGTGTTTGACTCCCTCAAGAACAGCGACAGCACTGACGTTGGCTTCGCCCACATGGTCGGTCACAAGGCTGATCTTATGCTCACGCACTACAGTAAGACCTATGAAGGTCTGGCTCATGCCCAGATGGTTGTTGACAAGGTAAGACTATCCGAATATTTGACCCCGTCTCTGTCTTACACCTCTGTGCTCGAACTCGGACTTTATGACGCTACCGGCAAAATCCATGCCGCCCTGGCTGAGCAAAACCTGAAGCCAAACTCTCAAGAGTGGATCCAGGCATTTGACGAAATGCTTCAAGCTCAGGCGCAAGTTCCACACAATGCAGGTCGTTTGTGGGCGCGCATTCCGCAACGCCGATTCGTCTGTTTTTATCCCATGGACAAGAAGCGCGGAGAGGATGTCAATTGGTATATGTTGCCATTCGCCGAACGCGCACAATTGATGTTAGAGCACGGAAAAATCGGACGCACCTATCATGGACTGGTGACGCAAGTGATTTCCGGCTCGATTGGCTTTGACGATTTTGAATGGGGCGTCGACTTGTATGCCGACGATCCGATCATTTTCAAAAAACTCATTTACGAAATGCGCTTCGACGAAGCAAGCGCGAAGTACGGGCATTTCGGTGACTTCTACTCGGGCGTTCAGTTTTCGCTGGATCAGCTGGAGACATATCTGGATGGAAGTGCAGTGCCCGCGCTAAATGTATTGGAGCCCGCCAGAACCTAGTTGGCTGTGTTTGAAACTCCAGGCCGCAACGAAATCTACAATGATGTTTCACCCGGGCGCGATGGACTGTTTTTAATTCAGCGCCATCATCTGTGGTGCCTGTGTTGAGATAGTTCTTTCACCAGGCGTCCCCGTTAAGGCCCTCTGTAAATGATTTGATTGCCTTTTCGAATGACCAGGTCGCCCTCGAGTGGAACAGTTTCCACAATACCGGCCGAATATCCGCTGCCTTGCAGAGCTTTGTTCAATGCCCCGACCATACCCTGGAAAGGAAGCTCCGGATAGGCATCTGCCGCTTTTTCAAACATTTTGTCGACGTTGCGTTTCATATACTCTTTAGTGGCGGCAGTGGCTTGCTGAGTCGTCAAATTGCCCGCAAGCGCATTCTTCAATCCAGCAGCCAATGCTTCTACCTGCCGTATAGCCTCCGGGTCAGGCTTTGGCATTTCAAAAGCTTGTGCCTCGTTTGCCGCTAAGTAAATCTTTGGTTCCGCCGCTAACTCGCCGCTCACTGCAGGCACTTTGCCTGCTCCGGCAGGAAGTCGCTCGGTTCTCTCAGTGAAGTTGGGCAGCGCCGCGTCGGCAACGACATCATTATTGTCGTCAATTTCGGAAAAGGAAGACTGTCCTCGAGCCATTTTAATCACCTGCAGATGGATACCATGTTTGGCGGAAATTGGCAGAATGTCCGCCAATGCCCATACCTGTGTACCCGTTCGTCAATAAAGGAAACCTCAGGCAGTGTGGACTATACAACGCACGGAGGTGGTCTTGAATCTGCCCTTGGGTGGTCACGAATCTGCCCAGAGGCGGTTATGAATCTGCTCAGAGACATTTCTCAAGCGGTGCGCGCATCAATGCACGCTTTCCACCGGCAGTGATATTTGCGAGGCCTGTGGTTTGCCGCAGATGATGTCGAATTGATCGCACACTTGAACGAAAGAAGGTAACTTGAAATGGTTTTTGTCTCCGCCGGCAATCGACAAGCGAATGCGATGTCCTTTTCTGAATTGATACGACATAGGAAACAATTCCAGATCAACCTGCCTTACTTCGTGTGGCGAAAACTCCCGGTAGTCCGCTTTCAGGAAGCTGCGCATGGGTGAAACTGTTTTGTATTTCGGCACGTACTTGGGATTGAGTGTGTGTCCGCACAAAACCTCTCCCTCGGTTACGTAATTCACAGAACCGTCGCTTCCAACATCTTCCAAATAAACAAACAAGCTGCAGTCTTTACTATTCGGTTTTACAAATATCTTTACTACAGGATTGCCGGTTATGTTCCAACTTCTTTCCAGGGGAGCGGTGTCAAAACAAATATTGTGTTTGTCTTCCTGTTTTCGATTGGAGTACGGGTCGAACAGGACATTTCCCAGAAGACAATCCCAGCGAGAATTCTTACCAGTCGTGCTTTTGTCGTTGACATGATATGAGGCACGGTGTTCGAGGACTGGTGGATGATCGCTCATGGATTTGTCTGCCGCTAAATACAAGGTCTTGGTGGTGTTTTTCGGCGGCCAGGTTTTACTGCCGTGCCAACGCTCTTCGCCTAATGTGTAATAGTGAACAGGCGCATCATTGACCAGGGAATTTTTGTTCAACATATAGTGATCGAAGAATTTCAACATCTCTCGATCGATGCGAAACTTGGATAAGCCACCCTGAGTGAAGGGGCTTATGTTGAAAAAGTCGTGCTCCCACGGTCCTAAGATCAGTTTCGAACCAGGCGTCGTGTAATTTAAGAATCTGTTGACGGCAGCCCTGGAATTCGAGCCTTCTATCCAACCGGAACTCATGTACATCGGCACCTTTGCGGCATCAAACTCTTTCCAATAGTCGCTGGGACTGAGCGGATCAACTCCTGAAGTTTCTAAGGATTTTCCATATCGTTTTCGCAGAATTTTGAGCGAAACGTCGCGAGTTTTTGTTGGAAGCAAATCCTTTTCAGTAAAAGGGGTGTCATCGCGAAAAATCAATTTCTCAATCGGCATTTCAGAATTATTTTTGTGTTCCGCCACCGCTTGTCTGAGCAAGCGTTTGTCTTTGTCCTCATCAACAGGCTTCATGTTACTGAGCAACGGTCGCAGGAATTTCAAGTTTCTCGGTAGCAGGTCGGCGTCAAAATCCTGATTCAGCTTCATCCAATTGTCGATAAATGGTTGATTCATCAAACCACCTGGACGAAGCACATCTGCGTAAATGTCGAACGGGCTCGACAAAATTCCAGCTGCTTTGACGGCGGGATGCTTATTTAGCAGAGAGAATTCTGCCATGTTGCCGGAGTAAGAATGACCGATCAGTCCGATGTCACCGTTGGACCATGGCTGTTTCACAATCCAATCCATAATCTCCTTGCTGTCTCTGATATCCAGTGGTGGTAATTCCCACGGGCGTTCGCCGAAGGATGCGCCGGCACCACGTGCATCACTTACTACCCACACATAGCCGTGCGAGAGAAACTCCGAGCGATACAGGCTAAGTGATGTCCAATAGAGAAATTTCAAGTAAGACTTCGGCTGAATCACGCGCCAGTAGCGACTTTGCTCAAACATAGTCGGATAGGTCGCGCCATGTTCTTTGGACTCAGGCAAGTAGACGTCGACGGCAATTTTGGCTCCGTCGCTCATCGTCAAGTACTGCGAAATTTGTTTGTATTTATGTGAGGTTTTTGGCGTTTCATAGACGCTTGGCGTCCCTTTCGCTTGATCGGATAGACCTCTCAACCAGGAGCGGTGTGCGTCCGCTCCCATGGGTTGCAGCAATAGAGTGCACGTGATTAGTAGGAGAAACTTTACCCAGAGGTTTGGGTGTATTGATTTAGTGAGATTCCGCATCTAGCTTGGCGTCCGGTACTCCAATGCCTCATTGTAAGGCTCAATGCCAATAATTGACGGCATTGCAAGGAGTATTTGTCTGCTCTCGGAAACCGCTGAGCTATTGACTTCGGTTGCTCAGCCGTTGTCGACCCCGACTGCGATTTATCGATTGCCCGGACGCACTTTCAGGCTGAAAGCAGGGAGGCGTTCTGTGCCGGTCTGTCCGCCGACAGCGCCGGCACAGAACGTGGGTGGGGCTTTCTGAAGCGTGCTAGCCGTCGTGTGAGTTTCTTCCCTGTCCGAGCAGGCAGTTGTAAGGAATTACAGCAACAATGGCATTGCAATAGTCTGCACATTTTGCTGCTAAAGCAGGCGTACTTGATGCTCTTTCGCTAACGACAACCAGGACGTCTATTCGGTCCTGACAATCTTCCCATGTGACAATTGCCGAGAAGTTACCAACGAATGAGTCGCTGCCTGAGACTACAGTCTTAGACAATGGCTGGGTGGTTATTTTGTTCCGGCTCATTAGAGATGATTTCCAGCCGGCAGCCACAAGTGCTTGAATCAGAACTTGTTCGATTGACGGTACATCACGCTTAATGGAGAACCTTGTTTCTGCTGTTGACACTGATTACCCCTTATCTCCACCGTGGCTCACAAAGGAGCAGCTTTCGCTCCGGTGACCAATTTCCGTCTCATAATACCCGATCATCACCTGCCCGTCGCCCGTGTTGTTTCTCAATTTTTGGAATATACGGGGTCAAGCGCCTATGAATTTGAGGATTTGAGGAAATGTTATCTGTCATCATCTATGACAAAAACATTGTTGCTGTTTGAGATTGCCTCGAAAGTAATTTCGCACGAGTAAATTTTTTGCAAGACTCACCAGATACGGTGCGCGCTTAATAGTGCAACATCTTACAGGCTTCTCTACTTAATTAAGGCGGTGAAGCTCTGGGTGTTAGTGACAAGAATAGCGGCAAAGAAAAGTGCCCATACCATCAGTGCCGCCAAGAACGGAAGTTTAAAAAACTTTTGCAGTAGTCTGAGGACAACTGCCACCACTATGCTGATTCCGGCCGACCAGCCAGTAAAGCTAGCGAAATTGGCGGCGCACGCATGGTTCAATACTTCGTCCGCTGTTTGGCCGTTTGGGATTTGAACTGCACCTTGTAGCTCGTATGCTCCGAACAGTTTACAAACAAGCGCGCTGATAGATATGCTGCCAACAATTGCCAGTAGCAGCCATCTAGATTCAATCCAATGACAGATATCATTAAGTTTGGTCACTTCTTCGCTCAAAATTTCGACACCCTTGCTGGATATGCGACCCATTGTATTCAGCAGTTAGCATGCTTTAAATCATGCTCCTGGGGCTGGCCCTATTTCTTGTTCCAAGGGCCCTACTCGAGCGAGTTTTCTATTATGTTTGCAACAGACGCCTCATGGCTGGTTCTGCTTCGTCAACAAAATGACGGCGAACCCCGCTATCTTGCATTCCTCTGTCGACCATGCCACCGGCTTTTGAGCCGAGGTATGCGCCAACAACTAAACCTGTAACTCGGGCTGCGGCTGTTGCAACTAGATAATTACGCGGATTTGTGAGCGCGATATCGAGCGATTTCATTACAACGGCCGGATTGTATTGAATGGCGTTCAAAAGTTTGTGCCCGCCGTACGCTCCACCCACCATACCTGCTACCGGCAGTAACGTCCCGGCTTGGTTTTCATGTTGGTCATGAACGTCCTGTTGTCCGGACCAGGCAAACCTTCCTGCTGCAACATTCTTTTCGCTCTGTTTCAACATTTGCGAGTACAAAGTAAGGTCATCTCGGCTGATTTTGTCGCCTCCATTTGCAGAAAGGCTGCGAATGTCATCAAAGTGATCATTCAGGAATTTTGCGACTTTGCTGCGCTCAGTGTCACCGGACCCGCTGGCGCTCTTGATGATTTTGCTCAGGTCATCCTTTTTCAACCCTGACCCAATTGATTCGTTGTCCAGGAATTTATCAATGTTGGCAGCGACTGGTTTGAACGGCTGAGTGGTGCTTTCCGCAGCGATCTCTGCCCGTACACCAGCTGCGAGACTGACGCTCTGCAGCTTTTCGGGTGCGATTTGCCTTCCGATTTGGTCGCCAGCTTGCTCCCCGGCTTGTTCGCCAACCTGCAATTCTGCTTGAGTGCGACGGCTAGCTGCCGATTCGGGCGAATTTTCATAACTCATTAGAATCAACCTTCCTGTGGGGAATCGGAAAGACGCTGCCCTATATTTTTGGCAAATTTGGGAATTAACCACCTCCATAATAAAGAAACTACGTGAGCACAACGTGACGATTTCGCGGTTGTGGTGAAAAAAGAAGCCAGTTTCGGTTTTGGGAAGAAAACTGGGGGATTTTCGGGGTGCCTGGAGTGGACCGGGAAAAAGAAGTTTGCCCGTATAATGCTCTATCCTTACTCAAGGTTTGGCATAGAGATTAAGACTTTGTCCTTGATAGGTTATTGGAGATGATTATGCACAGTAGTGGCAATAGATCTAGATTACTAGGCTGCCAGCAAATCGCTTTGTCAGTTGCCATCATGCTTCTTGCTGTGGCGCCAAGTTGGGCGGGAGCAACCGTTGATGAATTCTTGCTCTCGCCGGAGAGCTTGTGTGCCAGCTCCGGCAATGATGGCCGAGATGAATTGCAGTCGATGCTAGACCGCGTGCGTAAGCTCAAAGGTTATACCTATGACAGCATTCTCACCACCTACACGGGGGGCAAAAAGATTATCGAAATCGGTAAACTTTATTTCAAGACCCCCAATTTAGTGCGCTTTGAAGTGATTAAAAGTGGCTCTCGCAGCGGGGCTGTAGTGGTAAAGCAGGCCGATGGCAAAATTCGCGGGCATATGGGCGGAGTCTTCCGTGGCATCAAAGTTACCCTTTCGCCAGATTCGAAAATACTCAAGTCTGCTAATGGTTTTAGCATCATGCAAGCAGATCTCGATAGCCTGTTGAGTGGTGTAGCGAAGAAAGCCAGGGGGGATTTAAGGTGCTTAGCCGTGGGGCCGGGCTCTGGTCGGCCTGCCGTGGTCGAGATTTTAGAAAGCGATGGTGATGTCGAAGACCGCATTGCTGTTGATTCGCGCGCTAAGCTGCCCTCGGAATGGAGTATCTTCAACAGTAACAAGCTTGTCTCGGCGCTTCAGCTTAATAACGTTGCAGAGCGCAATGATTTGTCTGACGATTTGTTTACCTTTTCTAGAGACAGCGAGTCTAAATCTTTGAACTCTGTTGCTCTGTCGGCCGCCGCTGGTTTGGGGGCACTGCAAGCTTCACCAGACCGACCCATCGATGTTGCTACCTGCAAAGACGTAGAGCGCTTGGTGAAGCAGATGGCTTATCTCTCAGACCAGATACCGAGCGAAGTGGCGCAGGGTGATGGCTGGATTGGTGGAACAAGAGAAATGCTGCTTTCCACTTGCGCAGCTCTTGAGGTCTTGCAGTATGAACTGCGCCCAGTCAGTGGTGCCATTGATAATGCAAAAGCGCATGCTGGTGTCGCTGGTGGTGCTAGCCGCGAGTCTGCTACTGATGCTGGCAACATTGCTAATCAATGGAATTCTTCCGCTGCTTCGTTGCGTGCAGCCCTCGATCAATTGTTAGATCAGCTTTCTAACGATCAGCCGGACAGTGCTGTTGTAAAGAAAGCTGCTATTTCACTCAAGTCCAGCGTCAAAGCACTTAGTGTTGCAAGTGAGCGCATTCAAGATTTGATTTGGTCTGACTAGATTTAGGTTGACCGGTTGTGTGACCGAGGCACCGATCTTCATGAAAAGCATTCCGAGCCGAGCGTGTCTCTTATGAGAACTTTAGAACTTGTTGCGGCTGTTTCTAAAGGGACTGTAGGGGTTGATGTTGTTTCCTTGCCCTCGCACACCGTTGCCGATGTTTCCCGGCGGTCTAACGCCCCAGGCGTTGCCGGTCGGTCTCTGCAAGAGGCCTTTGTTGCGACTGACACCCCAGGTAGCGCTTTTCTGTTTCTGGTGTCTCAGCAACGCCCAGCGGAAGCGCCCCACCGTGCCGTCCGGTGCGGTGTCCATTAGCAAGAGCCAGGTGTCGTTGTTGTCTACATCGATCGCGGCAACCTTTTCATTGTCGGTGGCGAGCAATATTCTACGCAGTCCGTTGACCATCGGAAGGTTGACGGTAACCTCCTTAAGCTGCCCATTTACCTTCACGTTTATGACCGGCGGCTTGGCTCCGAATTCGATTGCTGCAGGTTCGCCCTTCACCAAGAGCGGCTGCCACTTCCCCATTGCGCTGTAGACGTTAGAGCCTATCTCCGCCGTCTCCAGACAGGTCATTTCAGCAAAGCAGTCATGGATAGTGGTCTTAGTTGCCTCCTTGTCGGCACGCAACAAAACCGGATCTGAATCATCGACAGCAAGGCGTGAAAAGAGTGTGATGTTCTGATCGACGGAGATGCTGGCGCGCTGCATGTTGGTTCGCCCTTGCAGCATTCTATTGTCCATCCTAGCTCTACCGCTAATCAGGTCGCTGACCTGTTTCTCGGCAGCCAACTTGTACGGATTGCGTGGGTCATGTTGGTCGAACAACGCGATCGCCGCTTTGAGAAGCGAAACGGCCTGGTCGACTTTCCCTGTCATCATCAAACATTTCGCTTCGAAGAAATTGCACTCGGCACGATATTTCTCATAGCCGTCACCGAGTTTGGCAGCGCCGGCTCTAAATTGAACTTGCGCGTCGGCGTAGCTACGTCTGTCTAGCGCGGCCATGCCTTGTTTGTAGGCGTCAAATTCGCTTAATTTGAAGTCGATGACTTCGGTCTTTCCTTGCAGTACGTAGCGCTTGCCTGCGTTTGTAGAAATTGGTGCCGCGGAAGTAGGGGCAGCGGAAGTAGGGGCAGCGGAAGTAGATTCAGTGGAAGTAGGGAGGTCAGAAGTTGGCGTAGCGGAAGTTGGCGTAGCGGAGGTGTTTACAGCAGAAGTGGTCGCAGTAGGATCGGGCCCTGTGGGCGTAGGTTCCTGGGACGCGGATTCGGCTGAGGCAGGCGCGGAGTTAGCGACTGACGAACTGGACTCTGGTGATTTGGACGATTTGCGCTTTTTAGCTTTAGACGAACTGCGCTTGGGAGCGGCATCCGGTGTGACTTCGGGAACGGCTGGCGGGCTGGTCTCCGGGATGACCGAAGGTTTGCTCTCTGGAATGACGAAACGGGGGCGTTCGGGGAGGACGAAAGGAATAGGAGAACCTGCCTCGTCTGCACGTGCGGGTAGTGTAGTAAAGGCTCCCATTCCGGCATTAATGAGAAGCAACAGCAGCAAAACCCGCCAGGCACCTGCCACCGCACAGACGCTACTGTGCCAGCTCAGAGCTGACAGGCGGCGACGGAACGGAGTTTGTCTTATGAAATAACGCATTTCTCTACATATATGCCCAACTTAGTGGTTTTCGTTCGGCAGACATCATGGCTGCTCAGGTGCTGAATAGGTCAGCCAAGAATTTTTTACGTAAATTTGGAAGCCAAGAGTGGTTCCATTTGAGCAACCAACTGGGTAAATACTTGTCACGGATAGTTGAGGAAGGAGATGGCGATGATTCGAGCACTGCTTAACGGATTTGTTGGAGCAATGGCACTAACGACAGTGCATCAGGCTCTTCGACGCTCATTGCCGGACGCACCGCAATTGGACCGCATTGGCATGAGAGGTGTGGAGCGAATTTGCACAACAATTGGAACGAATCCTCCAAGTGGAGAGCGGCTGTTCCTGTTTGCTCTGATCGCAGATCTTTTGGCCAACTCAGTCTTGTTCAGCCAAGTTGGATCTCGCTCTGGTTTTTTTAGCATTGGCAAGGGCGTGTCATTGGGTCTTAGCGCCGGTCTGGGTGCTGCTACTTTGCCTGCCATCCTTGGCCTGTCAACCGGCGCCACACGTAGAACCCGAAGAACAGCGGCGCTGACGATTGGAATGTTTGTGTTTGGTGGACTGGCCGCTGGGTTGGCTGCTCAGTGTGGGGGCTCTCGCTCCGGAAAATAGCAAACATGCTCTCACCCTTCATAGCTTGAGCTGCTTCGATCTACCTCGCGCTACCGCTTAAGTTCATCTCGTAAGTTTTGGCGGAGTGGTTAATCCGAAGATTTTTTCTGTAGCTTCTTCCGCGCTTCGGCTCTCGCCTGAAGCAGCTCCATCTGTTTGATTCGAATTGCATTGTATTCGCGAAGTGACTCTGTGAATTTATCCATTTCTTCTTTCGGCACTGAATACTCAGCTTCGCCACTTTCAGAAACTTTCCACTTGCCAAAATTGTTCTTGAAAAACATCAGCTGCTCGCGAGTCTGCAATTGCATTGCATGCAGGTTTCCCAGAACTTGAGCATCTTGATCATTGCCGCCATTCTCTCTGGTCAGCCTGGTTTGCTCGTTGGTCGCCCAAATCAATTCGTCCAAAACCGAAATTCTATTATCGACATCTTCAATCGACTTAAGGGTGCCAACTTTGGCGCCGCCCAGTTCGTTGAATTTTCTTTGAAGGTCTCCCACCATTTGAGTGTTCGCGACAAGCCTTTTCATGCTTTCTGAGTTTTCAGGCGATGCTTGTCTCACTTGAGCAACGGCTTCATTGACCGCGCCGCCCGCTAACAACGCAGTCTGAATAATTAGGATAGCGAGCTGTTTGTTCAAGATAGAGCGCTGATTGGTTGACATTTTACTCTTACGGTGTTTTTTTAATAAAACAAAGATATTCTCTAAATATATGCCCAGCCTAGGATAGTGTTCAATGACGAATTTTGAAACTCCTCATTTACAGCGCATGCGCAACGCAGGATTGGCTGTGTATAGCGAGAAGGTTGCAGACGTAGATGGCGATGGCAACGCCGGCACGCGTGTAACAGCTAGTGATGACCATCACAAACTCTGGCTTTACAGCTCAAACTGCAAGTGGATTGTGAGGTCGTGTCTTCCTAATTCAGACGAAGCACCATGCTCATTTTTGCTTAAATTCGATACAGCAGATGAAGCGATCGCAAACGCTATTGCGTATTTTCGAAAAGATGATCGATGGAAGGCAGTGGAGAGATACCTTAAGGGTTGATTTTTGTACATCATGGGAGGAGTCACCATGCTGGGGGCACTCCAAGTTTGACCAGACAGAATAGTCGATGTTGCTACCCGCAAAGACATCAATTGCGTGGTTAAGCAGTTGGCTTATCTCTCCTACCAAATACCGACCGAAGTTGCTAAGCGCGATGTCTGGATTGATGGAACAAGAGAGCTGGTGATCACTCCAGCTTCAGCAGGCGTTCCGCATTCTGATAGCAGATTTTTTTTCTCACATCTTCACTCAGTGGTGCCTTCTCGATGAAGTCTGCCGCAACCAGGGCCGACTCAAAAGGATAATCTGTCGAGAAAAGCACGTTGTCGGCACCTATGGACTCGATGCTGCATAGTAAGGGTGCGTTGTCGCATACGCCAGCTGTAGTGATAACCACATTCTCTCTTATGTATTGCGATAAAGATTTCTCGAGCTTTATTGAGTGTTTGCCGATTTCCCAACGACTATCAAATCTCCATAGCATAAAGGGTAGTGCTTCTCCCATATGTCCAAGGATTATTTTGAGCCTCGGCAGACGATCGAACAGACCGCTTACTATTAATCTCAAGGCGTGGGTGCCTGTTTCAACGGTCCAGCCCCAGGTTGGTCCCATTAGGTCGGGGTGACCCGCGAACATATGAGGAATGTCAAATGAACTCACCGGATGCAAATACAACGGAACATCGAGCTCGTTTAACGCCTCCCAGAATGGGATGTATCTCTCGTCGTCGAGATAGACACCGTTTGTGTGTCCATTGACCAATGCACCCCTAAATCCTAGATCTTTCACGCACCGTTCGAGCTCTTTTGCTGCCGCCTTTGGCTCTTGCATAGCTAGATGTGCGAAGCCAGCAAAACGACTGGGGTGTTTTTGAATTTCGAGCGCAAGAAAGTCGTTCACTTCTTGTGATTTGCGAATCGCTGTTGGCGTGTCTTTTTCTATCTGCAACCCAGGAGAGGTCTGGGAAAGCACGCACACATCGATGCCTGCTTTGTCCATTGTTTGGAGGCGAAGTTCGTCGAATTCTGGAAGGCAGGTTGCGAATTCCTTGTAAGCCTCAGGAGTCATCATATTCTTAACATCGGCTTCGTACTTGTCGAACCCGGGAGCCATGAAGTGCTCTTCTAGAGCTATTTTTCTCATTTGATTTACCGTTTGTATTTCGAGTCTGAAACTCGTTGAGATTTCGCTTCAGTTGTTTCACAAAACAGCACTACCTCGCTTGGAGCATGTTGTAACAAATCCGCGAGCCGATGACAAATGCTAGCTGATTCGCTCATCCCTTTGTTGAGGCCTAACACTGCCGTCGATGAACTGACTGCAATCGCTTGAATATTGCCGAAGGGAGATAGGTGATGAATTTGCTATCGAGTTTTAGTGACTTCCAGAGGATAGCTAAAGTGATATAAACATATGAGAATATAGCAAAAACGGTATATTAGATCGCTATATATTGAGCTCACTCCCAAAGGGTTTTACTTGGATTTCTGAGTTCCACCGCGAGTCATTGGAAGGAAATGGAAACCAGAAGTAGTGCAGCCTGCCGTAGAACAAATTTCACCGCGCAATTTTCAATGTGGGATGACTTACGCCAGAACAGTGGCAGAGGCTGTTCCAAGATAGTTCATCATCAGAATTCCGAATGAGCATTGCGCTTGCTGATGATCTCTCTATCACCGTCAGTGGTATTATGATCACCATATCGTTTTTTTCGATTACATGCGTTGGACGAAAATCTAAGGTGCATCAAAGCACTTAGTGCCGCAAGTGAGCGCATTCAAGAATTGATTTCGGTTGACTAGAGCGTGCTGCCGCAGGAGTTAAAGCAATAATGGTCGATTCCGAAAAGAAAGCTGGCGAAGAAAAGAGCGAAGCCCAGATCGTTAAAGGCGATGTTAATGGCGATGTTAAAGACGTCGACCGGGATGCCGATCTCGACGAAGGCTTTGCTGGAGGAGTGTTTCGCCCAGAAGGCAAGAACATCTTTCAAAAATACACAGCCCAGGCGGCCGCAGTACTGTTTCACCCCAAAAAGTTTTTTGCCGCACTGCCTGCCGATGGTTGGACTGAGCCTGCACTGTTTCTCTGCGCTTCTGCAGCGATTTATGGGTTTCTCCAGGCGCTGGGTCACTCCAATCCATTGTTGTTCTTCTCGACGTTCTTTAATGGACTTTTGTACACCTCTGTGGGCTCTGTTATCGTCTGGTCGGTGTTCAGCAAAGGGTGCAAAGGGCAGGGCTCATTAAGCCAAACCTTTCGTGTCCTCGCGTATAGCAAAGCCACGCTTTTGTTTGCCTGGGTGATGGTGGGACACATGGCGATCGGTGGCTATCTGTCGGTTGTGTACACTCTCTACTTGAACTACGTTGGACTAAGCAAAGTGCACAAACTCAATCGCCGCATCACGATTGGTTTGGTGCTGGGCATGAGCTTGCTTTCCCTTGCCTTGAAGAAATTCACCGGATAGGCTTAAACTTCATTCTACTTATCGCTTTCGTATAAATATGGTATCTGAGCGTGGACGCTTCAATTTCGAAAGGTTTCGCATCTAAGTTTCTGGATACAACCTTGGGAATACGCGGTCTAGAGTAGAGGCGGGAAAACGCAGATATAGACTTCCTTTGGGTGTGTCGGATGTGAGCAAGCCGTGTTCAATTGCATCAGACAAGATTCGCCGGGCGCTCCGTTCTGGAAGATGAGTGATTCTTGGCACATCACCACGAGGAAATCGAGACAGATCCTTAAGAACCATTCCGTAAATTCAATTAGTGCTTTTTGGGAAAGGTTTCCTCGGCCGTCTGTGGCGCCCTGACGAGGCGAATCGGCCAGGGCCATCATTTGTTTTTGAGCATCGTCCTTGCACTTTATAGGACACTCTTGCATGAGGTGGTTTTCTCATGTGCGCAGGTTAAAATGTTTGCCCGCAGAGAAATAACTGACCAGGGTAGATGCAAGAATGCTTGGGCGTCACGAGAATAAATTGATACAAACTGATGTCGCTTTGATTGGAGCGGGCATTATGAGTGCGACGCTGGCTGTCTTACTCAAAGAATTGCAACCCGATCTTGATGTTCAGATTTTTGAAACTCTTGAGGAGGCAGCTCAGGAAAGTTCCAGCGCCTGGAACAATGCAGGAACCGGACATGCAGCCTTGTGCGAACTCAACTACACACCGGAGAAAAATGGTGGCGTTGAGATTTCGAAGGCTCTGGAAATCAATACGGAGTTCGATCTTTCTCGGCAATTTTGGAGCTATTTAGTAAAACGAGGATCTATCAAAAATCCGCAAGAGTTTTTGCATTCGGTTCCACATATGAGTTTTGTTCGAGGCGCTGCAAATGTGGAGTTTCTCAAGAATCGTTTCGAGGCTTTGTCCGC
>JBGAVL010000101.1:0-17899 GCA_044228145.1 Obscuribacteraceae bacterium (SeqCode) | reverse complement strand
ACTGTTTTCTCCAGCCTACTGTTTGTTTCATCTATTCTGGAATTTGTCCCGTCCAGCTTTTCTCCAAGCATGCCAAAGCCGCTCTTCAGCTCGTGTCTCAGCACGTCGATGAGTTTTGAATCGTTAGCCATAACATGCCCCTCCATTGCTACATTATTTGAGACGGAAGAATTGTGTCAATAGTTCAATTTTTTCCAGTGGCGAGCAATCGATTTAATCTCACTGGAATGTCAAGATTTCTCCTGGAGCTAGTGCAAAAGTTCATGCGCCTAGGGGTTGTAGCTTATTCCATAAGCGACTCCCGCTAGCGCCCAAACACACAAGAGCATTGAGCCAAGCAGTGGTAACCTTTCGCGTTTTAGCCAGATCATCAGAAACAATAAGACGCAAGATATCCATGTTGCAATCGTAAGAAAAATTGGTTGCTGAGTTTCGACATCTGCAAGGTGTCCAACTTCACCACCTACACCAAATCGAGAATCAACTGGCGCACCGATGAGACCTTGCGCGTGCGCACTGGAGAGAAGCCCGACCCAGACGAGTGCCATAAGCACAGCGACTGCGCAGCGCTTGATACGGTCGCGAATTTTTCGCAGGCCGACTGGGCAGTTGTCGGTGATTATTGTTCCGTCTTTTCGTTGGTATAGCCGCAGACACAGACGGCCTTCGTTTGCACGAATCAGTGAAGCTGCTTCTTTGGTGGACATCTCAGCTATGTTGTAGACGTTCAGTTTGCATTGTCCGCAAAAGCGAGTTCGATTATCTCCTTCCATTCCGTCCCAGGGGACATCACAAGGTGCGGCGATGTAGAGCTTTTGTATTAGGGCGTCGTCATTGCTCATGTAAGTTCCACCTTCGGACAGAGAGCGTCTACTAACCTAGCTCAGACACTCCGACCTGTCACTGGTGAAACCACTCCTATGAGCCTGGGTAGTTGCATTTTGAGGGTGCTTTATTTGTGCTTGCTAAGTTTCGGTTTATGGATTAGTTGTGGTATCAGGCTGTTCCCATGCACTGAGCCTGGGTATCCAGCGCGGGACGTTCCTTTTGTAGAGCGAGTAATCTTGGCCGAACCTTTTTTTCAAGCCTGGTTCCTCCAGGATCGGAATGTAGATCAGGTTGCCCAGAAGGAAAATGAGAAACCAGGCGAAT
The DNA here is from genome assembly GCA_044228145.1 of Obscuribacteraceae bacterium (SeqCode). Classification (GTDB taxonomy): domain Bacteria; phylum Cyanobacteriota; class Vampirovibrionia; order Obscuribacterales; family Obscuribacteraceae; genus QKMZ01. Next base: position 16,747 of record JBGAVL010000101.1, on the reverse strand, counting down.
ATTGCAGTTGAGCCGAAAATCAAGGACTCTCCGCAAAGAATGAACAAGACTCCGCTGATCATCGGGTTTCGCACGTGCCTGTAAATGCCTTGGACTACAAGTTTCTTAGGCGGCTGCCAGGGTGCCAGCGTGCCCTGTCCCTCGCTGGCGAACAAAGAGATAGTCTTTGCCATTAATAACAATCCAAACGCGATGCAGGCGGTGCCAAGAGTCAGCAGCAAGGCGTTGGTAGGTGGTTGTAGACCCCAGGCGAAATTGATTGTGACTGAGAAGTAGAGAATATTCCCCGGCACCACGATCAGCGCCACTCCCGGCAAAAGGGCTATGGCGCGGATGTGTGAGATTGCGGACATTGGCGCGCCTTTGAGAAGTTTATGGTACTGCCCATTAGCCCCTAGAAGCTGAGGCTTGTTGCAATCCCGGCGACAAAACCGGCCGAGAGCCAGATGGCTAGAAGCAACAAGCCAATTGTAAGCGGGCGCGCCTTTTTTCTTAAATACAAAATGGCTACGCCAAGTGATGAAACGGCGCTCGCCATAACGAGCCATGGAGTTAGAACAGCAGATGCTGGTTGACTACAGGCTCTTCCCGGGGCGATTGAGCCCATAAATGCCTGACCTTGCGCCTGTGCGCCATCTGCCAGCCCGAGTAATGCAAAGAGTGCAGTGGCTGCCGCTACGCGCGCCGTTATTCGATTGCGCAGTTTTCTCAGCCCAACCGGACAATTATCGGTGATGATGGTGCCGTCTTTGCGTTTGTAGAGGCGCACGCATGCTCGGCCTTCTGATTGCCGAATGAAGTCGGCGGCTTCGCGTGTGGACATTGTGGAGACGTTGTAGACGTTTAGTTTGCACTGGCCGCAAAAACGCTTACGTTCATCACCAGTCATCGAGTCCCAGTCGACAGGGCATGGCGCGGCGATCGACAGACTTTGTACAACAGCGCAGTCGTCTTGTTTTTGAACATGCTGATTCTGTAGCATTGCTCTTCGCCTCAATGTATTGCGTTTGCAAAAGGTGTAGCAAAAGCAATGATGCCGATTATGAATCCTGTGAATCCCCAGATTGCCAGAAGCATTAGACCAATAGTTGATGGACGAGTTTTTTTGAGCAAAGTGAGAACAATCAGTCCGATTGATGAAAGAATGCCCGCGATACTGAGCAACCAACCATATGACTCAACCCATGAGGCTCTCACCCCCATGGTGATAGAGTTTTCCTGATTGACGGCAGTCGAAGCCCCTCCCATGCTCACGTTTGTAGGTTCCCAGGCTTGAGCTTGCGAGCTCAGCAACCCTGCGACAATCAGGTAGGCAGCGACAGCTGCTGCAGTCTTTCTCATGCGGTCGCGAATTTTTCTAAGTCCAACCGGGCAATTGTCCGTGATCACGGTTCCGTCTTCGCGGCGGTACAGGCGCAAACAGGCGCGTCCTTCTGTCTTTCGAATTAGCGCGGCGGCGTCCCTGGTCGACAGCTCAGAGATGTTGAAGACATTGAGTTTGCATTCACCGCAAAATCGTTTTCGCTCGTCGCCGGTCATGGAATTCCAGTCCACGTGACAGGGTGCGGCAATCTGAATTTGATTCAGAAATTGGGAATCGTCATTGCTGCGCTGTTGCAAGTGAGGCATGAGTTCCTCCTAGGTAATTGGAAGAAGCGGGAGAGTAAGTTACCTGCCGACAAAGAGCGTCTAGATCTAACCTAGCTCAGATGTTTATACCTGTCACTGGTAAAAACCCTGCTTCGTGCCAGGGGCATTTTGATGAATTCTGCATTTTTTCTGTCTGATTAGAGACATCGGAGTGCATATCAGCTTAGAAGGAACCACGCTGTTGGAGGATCTATGGCGGAAGGATCTTTGAAACTGGCACTCCAGTGGAAAGAGTTGTTTGCTGAAGCTAAACAGCAGATTGACTCAGGTGACTTTGCTGGTTCTTTGTCAACGCTTGAGAAAGCACAGGGGGTGATCGAGTCTCTCGCCGCCACCGAGAATACGGGGCGTCCCGAACTGCGTCTGGCTGAGACTTTCGAGCGAATGGCTTACGCTTATCATCAGCAAGGGATATTGACTGATGCGGAGCGTCTGTACAGAAGTGCTCTGGAGATAGCCAACGCTCATATGATTAGTTTCTTTGTTAAGGAGGCCATCTCTCAAAACCTGGCAAGGTTGTTCATTGAAACAGGCCGAGAAGCAGAAGGGCAAGCGCTGCTGCAGAGATATCCAGTAAGAGATGAAAAACCCGCCTTGGAGGTTGAATTATCTCAGCAACTTGTACAAGGCCTGCTCCTTTCTGTCAGTAATCTTGTCTTCTTCGCCGGTGACAAAGCTGCGCAGGTTTCTTCCTTAATGGGAGAGCTGGTTGACTATTGCGAAAATGCTTATGGTTCCGACAGCGATCTATTTGCTGAAGCGGCAAAGAAGCAAGGCAATTTGCAAATGAGAATGGAGACTTCATCAGCAGACGTATGGTTCAAGCGGTCGCTGCTTGCAAAACTGAATTCCGGCTGCGCCAATGAAGACATCGTGCCAATCGCTGTCGACGTTGCGTTAAGCGAGCGAAATAGCACTCTGGGCAAAGCACTCACAGTCAAGTACCCTGACCGCAATGAACACTCGATACACAATATTGCCAATTCGGTTGCGCAAAAAATCAGTGCTCAACTGGGCGCAACAGCGCCGAGTTCAACTGTATCTAGCTCAACAACTCCCAGTATGAGTGTTGCCGAGGCTGAGCAAGTCATAGAAGATTGGCGCAAATCCCAGCCTGCAATTGTGGGAATTTTGATGAGTGAGGCTGAACGGTACAAAGAGCTGCTTGTCCTTATTGATAAGGCTTTATTTTTGGTGGAAGAAGTCGAAAGAAATGAATCGCATCCGCTAAGCACTATCAGCATTCTTTCTCAAAAGAGCCGGCTCTTGCAAAAGCTGGGTGACATTGCAGCGGCTAAAGCGTGTAAAGAAAAGGAATTGCAAGTGATCTCCAGTCACTGGGGAGAAGGTCACATAATGATGATTGAAGCTTACGAGGAATACCTCAAGCTCTGAGCAAGGGGTGTGCTGTATTTTTGATTACTTGCCGATGCGCACGATCATCTCGTCGGGTCCGGCGAGATTTAGCCTTTCGCGCGCCAGGCGCTCGATACCGTCCGATGAGCGGTAGCTGGAGAGACCTTCTCTAAGCTCTTTGTTGACCTCTTGAGCCTGCGCTTCACCTTGCTTGAGGGCAATTTCTTGCTGATGGAGGAACATCTGCCTCTCGACGCTGGTGTATATCGAGCGACCGGCCTGATACATAGCCAAAAGTGTGACGAGACCTATGAGACCCTCGCGGATCATCTTCTGGCGCTTCTTATGTTCTGGCAAAACTTTCTCTGTCACGGTCTATGTCTCCTGGTTGAAAAGTTTAGCAGTTAAGTCAAGTGCTTGAAAGTTCATTCGGCTAATTTGTTAATGGCTGACTGTGCTTGCCTTTGCGGGTTCATTCAAGTCTTTCAGTATGGCTTCCGCCTGTTTTTTGAAGTCTTTGATGATTTTATCCAGGCGAGCGGCGTCCGGAGCTTCGTAGCTGAGGCGCATCAGTGGTTCAGTGCCGGACGGTCTGAGCAACACAAAGGTGAAATCGTCCAAATAGAGTTTTAAGCCGTCCAGGCGCCCGACCTTTGTGACTTTCTCTCCGCCTATGGATTCGGGTGGCGACTGGGTCAATCGCTCCAGGAAAGCCTTCTGGGTGGCTGCTGTGAGATGCATGTCAGCTCGTTTGGCGACGAAGTCCGAGCCGACCTCGGCAACGAGATCCTGCCAGATCTGCGAGAGCGGTTTTTTTTCGAACTCCATCAATTCCAATACCAGCAAATTGGCGAGAATGCCGTCTTTCTCCGGAATGTGTCCATTGACTGACACGCCGCCGGACTCCTCGCCGCCGATCAGCACATCTTTCAAGCGCATCTGTTCGCCTATCCACTTGAAGCCGACCGGGGTTTCAATTATTTCGAGTCCATAAAGTTTTGCCAGTTTGTCCAGTAAATGCGTGGTGCCTACGGTGCGGACGATGGCGCCTTTGATGCCGCGGTTTTTGAACAGGTGGCGAGTGAGCAAGCACAGCAATTGATTGGGCGAAAGATAAGACCCGGTTTCATCAATGACTGCAAAACGATCGGCATCACCATCGGTGGCAAGCCCGACGTCCAATTTCTCTTGTTTTACAAGCTCAATCAATTCTTTGAGAAATTCCGGTTTGGGCTCCGGCATGCCGCCACCGAAGAGCGGATCGCGGTAGTCGTGCAAGACCGAAATCGGCAGTTGAGCTTCTTTGATCAGCTTGTCCAAATAACCGCGACTGGTGCTGAAGAGCGCATCGTAGCCGACGCGAATTTTTGCGGTGCTCAGTTTTTTTAGATCTACGAAACCCCTTAAAGCGTCGAGATAGGCAGGTGCCGGATCGAAGCGCTGGATCTTGTCGCGGGCAAACTCGTAGTCTTTCGGAAGGTCGTTGAGGTGTTCTGCAATGTCGTTGGTAATGTCGTTGGTTGCCGGTCCGCCGAAGTGCGGAATGTATTTAATGCCGCAGTACTCCGGCGGATTATGACTGGCGGTAATTTGCAGTGCTCCGCAAGTTGGTTCATTTTGCGCTGCAAAAGCGATGCATGGCGTGGGCACATCGCGATCTGTGATGCGAGCGCAGAGTCCCATGCTGACAAGAATTTGTCCCGCGCGTTCGGCAAATTGATCGGCCAGAAAGCGTGTGTCATAACCAATTAGTATCGGTTTTTTCTCAGCCTCTTTTCTGTCGCTCAGACCATACTCTTTCTTGATGTGCATGCCGACTGCGTATGCGACACGCTCCACATTCTCAAAGGTGAACTGGTCCGCGATGATTGCTCTCCAACCATCCGTGCCGAACTTGATTTTTTCGGTCATCTCTCTAAGGGCCTCAGTTTAACCACTCCCTGACTTCAGCAATTCGAGATACTCGCGAACTGCTTGCCAGGCTGTTCCTGCTTGCCAGCGGTTGCGATATTTTTTGTCGACAGCACGACTGCCGGGCGGCCAGACTCGAGAGGGTCTTAATTCTTTGATTGCGTCTTCGGAGTCAAATTGCACGCAGGAGCCGTCTCTGCCGTACAGCCTGATTTCTTCCCTGATTATGGAGTCACAAGTGGGCCGGTAGCAGCCTTCCTCTTCGTCGAATTCGCGCGCATCCATGCTCTGGAATCGCGTTACCATGCGAAATCCGTCATATGCAAATACGGCCGTAATCGCCTTCCATTGTCCGTCTTCATCGACCATCTGTCGGCGCTCGACATGCAGGCCGCGCGCCAGGTCGATGCTCCAGAATTGACCGTCTTTTCTGACTATGGACAATCTTCCGACGCGGTCGATTGCCATGGATTCGCCGGCGGCACGCACGCGCCCTTCGGGATCGTGGACTACGACGCCCTGTTTGTCGGACTCGCCGTATGATTGAATATTGCCTTCCTTGTCGGTGCGGACAAAGAATCTCAGGTGTCCACTTTCGTCGTAGCGTGTACGCAAAATCGGGCCGAGCGGCGAGCGCACTTCGATTACTCTGCCGAGCGAATCCTTGATGATTTGGGCGCCGTTGTCCAGCGACTCCATTCGCCTGCCTTGAGGAAGAAGTTGGAGTGTCGGAGTGGCTTCAGTCTGGTTGCGCGACAATGCCGGACCTATATGAGTGTCGCTCTGTGCCGGTGCCGAAAGCAACTGGTCTGTCGACTCAGCATATTGAACTGAGTTGGACATGCTGCCCAGAAGACGCTGGGCTTGAAGGGCGTCGGCGCAGTCGATCGCGGCTGCAGAAACGGCTTTTCCGGAAGCGCTGCCTGTAGAAGCGGAATCGTCCGCGTACAACGATACGGTTTCGATTTCGTCCAGAGAAAACGCCAGCATGTCGTCGTCATCTTCTGTGGTGGCGCACGAAGATCTTCCGGTGTTCAACCAGGAATTGAGCATTTCATAGCTGGATGCAGGAGCGGCAACGAGTTCTACGGGCGGACGCGCGCATTGAACAAATTCTTGAGCTTGCTCTCGGTTTTCTCTGGGCTCTCTAGATTCTATCGACTCCCTCGACTCTCTCGATTCTCTCGATTCTCTATACTCTCCAGACTCTCTTACAGAGCCGGCTTCCAGTGTGAGAAGGTCTGCAAGTCCCTGCAATGCGCTTTCGGCGAGGCCAAAATTGCGATTTTGAACGGGCGCTTGAGCAGGAGGTTGAGCCGAAAAGTTAGGCGACCACTCATCTGCGACAGCCTTCTGACGCAGGGGAGGAACAATTATCGACGGCATGGTGTTCTTTGCAAAGGCTGGCAGCACCTCGGGCTCGATCACTTCTCTGCCCAAATCGCTGGCTGCTTGCGACAAATAGTCCAGTAAAACACTCGCCTGCGCGCACTCAGGGACTGAGGCCAGACGGACGCGTTCGCCCGTGTGCCCTGAGCCCACCGGCTTTGTGGGTGATGTTCGGACGACTGAATGCGGTGTTGAAGCTGAGTTAGTTTGAAAGGGGCGAGAAGAGTAGCGTCCTTTTAGACGCCCCATCGCTCTGAGTTGGTGGCGAGGAAAGCCAGTGAATTCCATACTCAACGCCCTTGTCGAGACCTCTATATTACTTTAGAAGAATAAGCAGGTCATATTAACGCTTGCTCATTATGAGCTTGTAACTGAGACAGAGCTTAGCTAGAGCTGCACTAGGGGTAAAAGTTTAGTGAGGGCTAAAATTCAGGGAAGGAAGTCTTTAAGCCCATCGGCGCCGGTTCCGAGCATAACTTCTTGCGGGCTAAAGACCTCTTTGAAACCGGGTGGAATTTCAAATTGACTGGCAGGAACCGTTATCTTGTCTGCCTTTAAGGTGTCCAACTTTACTGAACCTGGCCCTTCCTTGTTGCTTGTTTTGACTCTAACGATCAGTCCACCCATGTGTGGAACAGCCGACTGTGTAGCCATACGTTTGCAGAATAAAACTGGAATGGTTGGATCCTGATAGTAGTAGCAGTCGACCGGTAGCGTCAGTGGATCGGCGGCGATGCTCACCCTGGTTGTCTCCATCCACAGCACGCGTTCCTTCTTCGGACTGATTTTCTTGCTCGTCGTGTTGGTAACCTGGGTGCCAATCCCGGTCGCGCGCGACCACCAATTGTCCTTTTCTTTTCTCAAAAACATTTTTGCGCCTTCGTTCAATAAAACAGATTCCCACTTTGGCCCGCGTCCCAGTTGGACACAGCCGCTGTTTTTCAATTCCACTCGATAGGCATTGGGAATCAGCTTAACCACAAGCTCACCAAGGATTGGGTTTTTCTGAATAAAGCGACGGCAAGTCACCATTGTTTGCTTTTCTTGAAAATGTTTTGGTTTTACCTGACCCGCGGTTCCGGCGCGCGAGTTAGCCTTGTCTGAGTGCACTTGTGCACAGGCCTTTTCTGAAAGCGCAAAAAAATACGCAATTGCGAGGATAATTGAAAACGCGGTTGCAGTTGTGATTGAGAAAGCCTGCAAGGAGCGCTTGATGCGGGAAGTTTCAGTATATGCCAAGTTATTAACCATTTGCTTGCCGGTAATTCTATTACAGCCTGAGCAAATATACTTGCGTGGACAGGGGCGGAGGAGCAATACTTGAAACCAGTTAAGCATCTGGCAATATCGGTTGCACTGTGCGCCTTGTTCCAAATTTTACAACTGGCTGTTTGGGCGCAACAGCCGCGAACGATTGAATATTTCGCAGCCGGAGTGCCGCATACGATGGGATCGAATCCCAACTTCGATGACATGTTTGCACAGCTGAAAGGTGCTGGAATCACAGCTTTCATGCCGTTTTCTGAATATCAGGAAGTGCCCGAGCCCAAATCACTGACATATGAGGCAGAGTTCTTGCCCAAATTCAAAAAGGACGATATGGCGATCAATGCGATGCGCCGTCATGGAATCAGACTTTTGGTGCCCGGTGCGATCCTTTACCCGGACGGAAAATTGCCGCCTATCAGCGAGGATCCCTTAAGGCAATTGATAGCCTGGGTGGGAAGAAAAAATGTCTGCGCCGTCTATACATTTGACGAGCCCGTGCTCACCAATATGCAAGCGCAATGCGAAACATTGTACAGGCGTGTCAAAGAAATCGATCCAACATTGCCGGTAATGATGGTGCACGCGCCTGTTGCAGAGAGCATTACCACAAGAGCAGGCTTCGATAAACATTTTGCTGCGGTGCGTGCTGTAAGTAAATTCAGTGATTTTGTCGGCTTCGATGTCTATGCAATCCCCAGGGATCTAATGAAAGTTCATGGACCATACTCGGGACCTGGAAAGATTCTCGACTACCGCATAGCATTGTCTGAGTATCTTCTTTGGCTCAAAGAAAACCTTCCACAAAAGAAGCATGTGATGGCATTGCAGGCCTTTTGCTTGAGGGACCAGGGACATCCGCTGTGGTTGGCAAAATTATATGGAGACCGGCGTCCCAGTGGAGAAGAACTACAGGATATGGTCAAAATCACTGCCGATGCTAATGCATGCGTGTGTTGGTGGGGGCAGAGCCTTGTCAAAGACAAAGATGGACGTTTCTGGAATCAAATACTTGATGCAACCAGGCGTTTTTCGCTTCCACCACCAATAAAAAATGCGAATTAGCTGCTCATAGATTAAACAGCACCCTGGCGCCTGGCAGTTCGTTACGTGCAGCGCACTCAGCGTAGTGCTCCGACAATTAAGGCTATGGAGAGGACATTGAAAAACCTATTCCAGCGCCAAATTCGGCGGAATGTCCAGATTGTGCCTTCCAGAGGAACGATCTTGCTTTCGCCAATGCGAGGGCGATATTCGATGAAAAACTCCTGGCAGTCATAGCCCAGTCGTTGCGGGCAGATCTGAAGTTCCACAGGAAGCGCCATGCCTTCCGGATCGAGGGGCAGCTTCTCCAGCATTTGTTTTCTGTATGCACGCATGCCCGTGTGAACATCCGTTGTTTTTGCACCGCATAGAAGGTAGGCAGCAAGAGCAAAGACGCGGTTCGCCACGTAGTGCGAAAATTTCATTGCCTGAGGTCGACTTTCCATGCGAGAGCAACTGACCAGATCGGCTCCCGCATCCATGCGCTTAACCAGCTCCTTGAGTGCGTCGGTTGGATATGTGTCGTCGCAATCCAGAGTGATGATGTAATCGCCGGTAGCTTTTTTGAACCCTGCGTCCATCGCCCAGCCATAGCCCTTGGGCGGTAGTTGCCTAACTATCGTGCAGCCCAATCCTTCCGCCAGCTCCGCCGTCTTGTCCGTGCTGCTGTCAACGACGACTATCTCCGCATCAGGCAAAACGCGCCTGATGTCTGCGACCACTTTGGAGATGGCGCCCTCTTCATTGAGCGTCAGGAGTATGCAGGAAACAGTCTTCGATCCGTCTAATTGAGTCACTTCAACTCCTATGCATGTTCATAAAGAGCTAAAATGTCCGCACCCCGACGGGCTTGACCGAGCTTGAACAGATAATCCGCGCCGAGAATTCCTTTGAACAGATGCGAAGCGGTTTCACTGAAAACCGACTTCATTTTGACGCCATGCATCATTTCGTTGAGCGAATTTGCAGAAAAATATCGCACATGATCCAGTTTGAATGAATAGTAATAGTCGCCCAGTATCTCTGCTTCTTGTGCTGCAAGATTGGGAGTGCGAATAACAAGAGTGCCGTCTTCGGCAAGAAATTCTTTGAGCATTGTTACCACGGAGCGAGGTTTTTCCAGATGCTCGATGACGTCAAACATTGTAATCAGTTGGAATTTCTCACCAGCAGCGACTTGGCGTAGGTCTTCCACGCGTCCCTGCCAGGTTTCAAAACCAAATGTTTCCTTGCACTGTTTGATGATGTCTTCCGATAAATCAATGCCGTGGTGTTCAAAACCCAGCATCTGAGCAGCTTGACGAAAGTATCCGATGCCGGAGCCCACGTCCAGCATTTTGACTGCTGACGGTTTTTTCGTCCACCTTTCGCCGCGTGTGCCGGCGTTTGCCACAACCACGTCCATGATGCGCCGAGCCTTTTCCAGGCGCCATTCGCTTTGATTAGTGTATTCTTTCATTCCATAGTGTTTGTTTTCCGAAGGCGCGAAATATTTCTTATCGTAGGTGATACTGTCTGCGGTGACCGGCCTTTTGTTCTTGGCGTCGACCAGCCAGGCGAATTCTTCTATTTCGTTGCCGATTACCATGTATTCGGTGTTTCCGCTTATGGAATGCGCAAAAATTTTATCCGCGACCTCACCTTCCGGACCGCGCAAGTCAGAGAAATCGATGTCTTGTTGAGCCTCGATTTCTTTGCGCTTCCCTTTGTAAAAGGTCTCATTGACAGCCTGGAACAGGCAGGTCACCTTTTCTTCCTCTCCAATGTTGCACAAGTTTCTGCCGAAAATCTTTTCTGCAGATGTGATTGTGTTTTCGATAAATTCTCTGGCTTGCGATTCTTCAATTTCCAGAAGTCGGCAAAACCCCTTGCGCCAGTGGTCATGGTCGTCGGCGAACTGAACAGAACCCCTGCTCACAAGCAAAATTCCCATAGTCGTCTCTACCCACCTTTGATTGGGAGCAGATTGTCCTTTGGTAGTCAACCTTTTGGATTGCATTTCAGAAGCTGGTTTTCCTTGATTTCAAGTCTATCTTATTTATACGAAGGCAGTTTTTACGAGCGCATTTTATCTGAGCAAATCGGACTTGTGGGCGTCGACCATGCTGCGGATTGCCAGCCGAATTGCTTCTTCAGACGAATACTTGGGAGAGAATCCGAGCGATTTTATTTTGTCGGTGTTCAAAAGCACCACAGGAACGTCCCCTTTCCAGCCCCGATCGCCACCTGCATATTTCAATTCGACCTGGGCGTCCGTGCCAACAACCTCTTGAATGGCGATTTGTGCGATCCGTTTGACGGAAATCGCATCATTGCTGGCAACATTGAAAACATCGAATTTCTTTGACGAATGGATGTGTGCGAGAAAGACTGCGTCCAGAGCATCACTTGAATGAATATATGACTTTGTCTGCATGCCATTTCCCAATATCTGCAGCTCTTGCGGATTGCGCCTCAGTTTTTCCACAAAATCCGTGGCAATTCCATGGGTCTGTCCGGGTCCGACGATATTGGCAAATCGAAATACAATGCCTGTCAGATCAAACATGTGACAGTAAGCTGAAAGCAACGATTCCCCAGCCAGTTTGCTGGCTCCGTAGGTCGAAATCGGCATTAACGGTCCACTATTCTCCAAAAGGACAGTCTCACCGCAGTCGCCATAAACGCCGCTGCCTGACGCGTAGAGTACGCGTGACACATTATTGATTCGCGCTGCTTCCAGAGCGTTTTGGGTGAGTATGGTGCCTTCCTCGAAATCAATTGTTGGTTGACGCGCTGCCAGGGAGATGTCCGCATTGGAGGCGAGGTGAATGACGGTGTCGTGACCGGCCATACTCTCAGTCAATAAATCGAGATCTTTCAAGTCTCCCGCTACAAGAGCGATGCGGCTATCGTTCGTCTTGATTTGAAACCTTTCTGCATTCAATGCCTTGCGATCGTACACGGTTATTTGGGAGATATTTGGGAACGTAAGGAGGCGCTGAGTGAAAGCGCTGCCTAGAAAGCCGGCACCACCGGTGATGAATACATTTCTTGTCGTGTGCTCTTTCACCTGATAATCCTCGGCCCTAGTGGGTGCCTACTTCGTTTAGAACCCTCTCGGAAACAGTCTTTGCCGATCGTATTACTTGATCGGAATTGTCGTATTGAAATTCTGCAAATCGCCCGCAAAGGTCAACACTTATTCTTTTGCAAAACTCTTTAACGATTAACAAATTCCTGGTCCTGGCGAGATCGTAGACGGGGTAAGCATATCTAGTGCGTTGTACGGCAGTTGTGATCACTTCGGACTTTTCGATAAATCCTTCGCGACACAAATCGTCGACAACTCTACCGATTAGTTTATCTTCCGGCATCGACCAGATTTCATCGCCGTACTTTGAAGTGATTTCGCAAACCATTGATGAACAGCCGTCCGGCACGTAGTTCTTTCCGAAATAGTCGTGGAAGACCAGGCGATGAAAAATGATGTCCGGTTGAGGGAAAAAGCAGGACACAAACTGGTGTTTTCGTGGTCTGTCGAGCCCAATCAATACTACTGAAAGCGAGTTGTATATGAGGTTTTCGCAGGCATGTTGTACTTCTGTGGGAACATCAGGCAGGCATTTGATCAGATCGAAAACAGGCATTGCGCAGATGATCTTTTTGTATCTTCTCTCTTCGTTGCTATTTGAAACAATCCATCCTGAGCTGGTTTTGGAAATTCGCTCCACGGAGAAGCCTTTCGATATTCGTCCATTGATGTTTTCTTCCAGTGTCTTGGGGAGGGTTTCAAAACCACCTTCTTTTGGATAATAAAAGTGCAATTGGTGGACATAGCCTTCTGTCTCAATTCCCAGTGCTGATTTGACAATGTCCTCGAGAGGCGGCCTGGGTATTCTTTCTACCCACTGAAAATCCATCTTGCTGGGTTTTGTTTTCCAAATCTTCTCGTTGTATGGCAGCAGATAAAGCTCTGCCAGTCCTTTTCCGAAAGTGTTGTAAATCCAGTCTTCAAAATTGTGCTGTGGGCGCTGCGTGTTCGACACGAAATGCAAAAGACATTCGTATGCATCCTCCTTATCCAGCGCTGCAAGCCCGTTTTCAAAGGGATATTTGACGAATCTGTTCTTAAACCAGCAAGCGGCGCTGCGGTGAAGCTTGTTCAGTTTGCCCTCAAGCAATGAAAGTTCCAAATTCAAGATTTCTTGGTCCCTGGAGAAAAGAATGTGGCCACCCAGGTCAAATGTAAAACCGTCTTTCTCAAAACTGCGACACAAGCCACCTGCTCGCGCTGCTTTCTCGAGGACCTCCGATTGCTCTCCAAGGAAATACGCCAGACTCAGTCCGGCGATGCCTCCCCCGAGAATGCCGATTTCTTTCAACTTCTGTCACCTATCAAAGTGGTGCCGGAGAAATCGAAGCGGAAGCGCAGCTCTTTTGCATCGGCTTTATGCATAGCTTCGCGCAGCTTGCTTTTCTCTTCGGTGTAAAACATCAGAAATCCGCCACCGCCGGCGCCCACAAGTTTTCCTCCCACAGCACCGTTTTTCATTGCCACAGCATAGAGTTCGTCAATGCGAATGTTGGACATACCTTCAGAACGTTTCTTTTTGCACGTCCAATGTTCGTGCATCAATTCACCAAACCGGCGTGTTTCCCCACTCTCCAGTGCTTTTTTGATGCTGCGTCCTAGCGCTTTCGTCTTGTGCAGATTTTCCATCATTTCACTATCAGATTGTTTGCTTCTTTCGTTTTGATTTGTCAAAAGCTCGGATGCCGAACGAGAATAACCAGTGAAAAATATAGCCAGATTGTCTTCCAGTCTGCTGAGGGTTTCTTCGGATATCTTGGCGGGATACGCATCGACTTTTCCGTCCACTCCGATTTCAAAACAGGTCAAACCGCCGAAGGCGGAAATGTATTGGTCTTGCTTGCCGACGGGCTCGTTGAGCATTTCGATCTCGACGTGGCAGGCTTGTTCTGCCAGTTCGTTCGGGCTCAGCCAGTCGTTCTTCTTGTACGCATGAAGCGCCTTCAAAAGCGCAGTAGTAAAGCTTCCTGAAGATCCCAGTCCGGTGCCTTGCGGAATGTCGGCGATGCTTGCAATTTCCAAATTAGGACCCATTTCGAACCATTCCAGAGTTGCGCGCACAATCGGATGCTTGATGTCGGCAATGGTTTTGGCACGTTCCAACTGCGAGTATTTAATCACGTACTCGTCGTGCCACGATTCGTTCACCATCACATACACATACTTGTTGATCGCCGCCGAAATGAAGAAGCCGCCATGGTTTTCATAGTAAGACGGCAGGTCTGTTCCGCCTCCACCCAGAGAGATTCGCATCGGACTTCTGGCGATGATCATAGACTGCCGCCGCTCCTAAGCCTTCACTTCCGATTCCCACTTCGCTTTGTTTGCCTGCAAAGCCGGATGGAAAGCCAGCAAATGCCAGATTACCGACTGAATGCTTTCGGTCAGTGGTGTGACGAGTTGTTCGTCTATCTCCGGGATCATTATCGTGACCGTCGCTGCTTTTGCAGTTGCACCGCCGTTTTTGCCGACGATGCCGATTATGGTTGCACCGATTTCTTGTGCAAGTGAAACAGCGTTGACCAGGTTGGCGCTGATGTTTTTCTCCCGGTTGCCGCCGCCGACCGAGAACACAAGAAGGCAATCGCGGCTGCTGAATTTGCTGACTTTCAGCCAGTTGGAGAGCGTCGAGTCCCAGCCTTCGTCGTTGACTCGGGCGGTCAACTCAGGCACGTTGTCGTACGGTGCGTATGCTTCAATGTTGCAGAGCTTTCTGAAATCGCTTGTGGCGTGCGAGGCGTGACCGGCGCCGCCACCGGAGCCGACGATGAAAAGGCGACCGCTGCTTTCCCTCAACTCTTTTAAGAGGCGAGCGGCCCTTTCGATTTCATCGCTGTCCAACTCCGCCAAAACTGCGGAGCTTTTTTTGATGAAATCGCTGGAAAAACTCATGTCGTGCTCGTCAATGCTTACAGTCTCGCTATTCCCCGGCTTTTGCCGCCGGTAAACATTAGCACTGGCTGCTTGTCAAAGCAAAAGGGCTGGAAGCTCCAGCCCTCGCCAATCAAATCAGGACAGATGGTTTGCTTGCTAGATGTCTAGATGGCAGACCGCCTGAGGCTGGAGAAGTTCGGGTGCTCGGGATTGTAGAGCACTTGTAAATGCATTCCTTTGCGATAAGCATTGTAGGCGTAAGCTTCTGCGTCCGAGCGCGACCTGAATGTGTTCAAGTTGGCTTGCCCTTCGTGCGACACATGGTCGACCAGGTAGACGTATCTGACTACCGGCGTGTATTCGCGCCTGTTGTAGGTGCTGTATCTGGGCCTGCCAACGGTGACTAATGGGTACGAGTCTGTAATCTCCACTGCTGTGACCTTTCCGGTCACTTCCGGCCAGTTGTGGCTGCTAAACGCAGTGAAAAGTTTGTATCCGCCGAAAATCAATAAACCGACGAGCAACAATCCCTTGAGGCTTGGAACTCCTGTGTATGGTCTGCTCATTTGATATTCACCGTTTTTAGAATCTGATAGAGGGCTGAGTTATAGGGCTTGCGCTTCGCAAAACCGCTTGGGTCTGGAAGTAGAACCATTCTATGGTCTTCTTCTTGGCAACCGTCGGAACTTAAGCATGGCTTCAACATCAGGCCCGTTGCGAACTGGTTAAAACGCCTGAAATTTTGCCGTTTATTCAGTCGTTGTGAGGTTTCCCAGACTTTGCCTGCGGGAACGATTGAAGAACAAGCTTACTAACAGATGTAGATCCCGAACGTAGAAACTAAAAAAGGCGTCAATGCTTTTCAATTCCGTCGAGTTTTTACTGTTTTTCCCGATAGTAACGGCTCTCTACTTCATTCTCCCCAACCGATGGCGCTGGCTGCTGTTGCTTCTCGCCAGTTGTGTCTTCTACATGGCGTGGATTCCAATCTACGTCACCATCCTGTTTCTGATAATTATTGTCGACTACATTGCGGCGCGAAAGATTGAAGGCGCCACAGGCGGCAAGCGCAAGCTTTTCTTGCTGATTAGCGTTATCGCCAACGTCTCGCTTCTGGCCGTTTTCAAATACTATGCATTCCTCTGCGAAAACCTGACTGAAATCCTGCAGCTCCTGCACATAACCTGGAAGTTTCCCGCGCTCAACTTGATTTTGCCGATAGGGCTTTCTTTTCACACCTTTCAGGCCCTGGCCTACACGATTGAGGTTTATCGCGGCAATCAGAAGGCTGAGCGTCACCTGGGGATTTACGCGCTTTATGTGATGTTTTATCCACAACTGGTCGCCGGTCCGATCGAGCGCCCGCAGAATCTTATCCATCAGTTCAAAGAAGATCATCCTTTCGTGCCGGAGAATGTCACTAGCGGACTGCGTTTGATGCTGTGGGGATTTTTCAAAAAACTGGTTATTGCCGATCGCCTGGCCATACTCGTCAATCATGTCTACAACCAGCCGCACGACTATGGCGGCTTGCCGCTTGTAATTGCGACTTATTGCTTTGCATATCAAATCTACTGCGACTTCTCAGGTTACAGTGATATCGCCATTGGTGCAGCAAGAGTGATGGGCATTGATTTGATGAAAAACTTCAACTCGCCCTATGCAGCCACATCGATTCAAGATTTCTGGCACCGTTGGCATATTTCACTGTCGACCTGGTTTCGCGATTATCTCTATATTCCTCTGGGCGGCAGCAAGGGCGGTCAGATCTTGCGCTTGCGAAATATCGTCATTGTTTTCTTTGTCAGCGGTCTCTGGCATGGCGCCAACTGGACGTATGCGGAATGGGGCTTGTTGCATGGTTTGTTTTTCATTGTCTATCTGTACTGGAAAAAAGTTTCCCCTTCGATGCCGAAACTTTTGCCGCCTCTCGCGCATCATTTCATCAGTCTTTTCATAACCTTCAATGCCGTTTGTTTTGCCTGGATTTTCTTCCGTGCAAACTCAACCAGTGATGCCTACTGGATTGTGCAGAATTTGCTGCCCCTCAAAAATGCCGAAAAACTGGGCGATCTCGGGCTGACCGGTGGCGAGATTCTGGGGACAATCGTGGCGATAATGAGATTGGAATTTGTTCAATTCATGGAGCGAAACAAAGGCGGCGTCGCTTGCTTTGAGCGCCAG
>JBGAVL010000100.1:0-17949 GCA_044228145.1 Obscuribacteraceae bacterium (SeqCode) | reverse complement strand
CTTATCGACGACCTCTTGTGACCACGGGACGGGCCCAATTTCCAATTTTTTCAAATTGGTCATCAGCTTGAGGGACTTGCTGCATTTAGGCGTAAAGGGATTTTGTGAAATGTCCAACCACTGCAAATTTTTCATTTTTGCAAGCTCGGCGATTCCCAGGTCGGTTATCGAGTTTTTCGAAAGGCAAACGCATCTCAGAATCGTGTTCTTCGCCAATGGTTTCATGTCAGGGTCGAAAAGTGCGCTAGTTGACAAGGTCAGAAAGCGCAATTTCGGGAATTTGTGCAGATTGGACAGCACCGCTTCGGCACGGTTCAAATGGCTGCCGTCCAGACAATTGAGTTTGTATACAGTGTCGTATTTCAACAAAGAGTCTACGTCGACGTCGCAAGTTGATAAATTGAGATACACCAGTTTTTTGAGACTGCGTAATAAATCAAGATGCTTGTCACTAAATGCGGTGCCACTGACATTCAAGCATCGCAGTTCGGTAAAACATTTGAACTCAGGAAATACCGACGGGTTTACCTGATCAGGTAAGACATCAAGGACCATCACTTCTTCTGGTCTGAATCGGGGCAGCAGTTTTGGATTCTCAAAGAGTGCTTTGCCGCAGATCAATCCGGTTTGCATACCGAGAGGCACCTGCACTCTACCTTCTGCCACAGCACTGCGTCCATCAGCCGCAAGCAAATAGCCCAGTGGAAAGGGAGGAAAGTAGAAAATCTTTTTGTTGCCTTCGATTTCCGACCAGTATTGCCGATTTATGACAATGGCAGGAGCTTGAGCTACTTTTCCAACGTCTTTCTTCCAGAGATTACTTGTCGCTGCGCCAAGGAAGTACATGATTAGCCCAAAAATGGCAAAGGCTGAAACTACCCTTGCATTGGTTGATAGCGAGAATCCATTTCTCTTTGCAGTGCCTCTCGACTGCGGGGGTACAGGACTGCTTGGACCGCTCACTGCCTGTTTTTGCTCTCTCAATCCTTTTTCCAGCGCAATCAGGTCACCGGCCAATGGCGCCGCCGATTGATAGCGCTTGGCGGGATCCTTTTCCAGCAACTTGCTGATGATCGTTTCCAATGCTTGCGGATAGCTCAGTCCAAGTGACGCTTCCTTGAGGGGCAACTGGATGTCGGATTGATGTTTCATCATAGTTGAAAGAGCGCTTTCGCCCATAAACGGCGGCGCGCTCGTCAAGGTTTCATAGAAGACACATCCCAGAGAATAAAGATCCGACCGATGGTCGACCGGCAAGCCCATGCATTGCTCCGGGCTCATGTAGAAAGGACTGCCGAAGACCTCGCCTGTTTTTGTCAAGGTTTGCTGATTGAATTCATCAATTCCGGTCAACTTGGCGATACCGAAATCGACGACTTTGACGCCCTCCGACTCAAGCTCACTCTTTGGGTGACTGAGCATAATATTGCTTGGCTTCAAATCACGATGAATAATCCGGCGCTCGTGCGCATAACCCATCGCAAAAGCTACTTGAATGAAAATGCTGACCGCCCTCTCGACGGGCAGGTGTCCGAGCCGCTTAATCTCATCGGCAAGAGTTACGCCCTCGACCAGGTCCATTAGAAAGAACGGCTGCCCGCTTTCCAATAACCCGAATTCGAAAACCTTCAGGTGATTAGGATGATCGAGAAGCTGAGCGGCTTTTGCTTCATTCTGAAAGCGCCTCCAGCTGGCGTTTGCTTCCTGAAACTTGTTAAGGCATTTAAGGGCAAACTGCCTCTCCATGAGCAGGTGATCGATGCGGTAGACGCTACCCATCCCGCCCACGCCCAGAAGTTCGACTACTTTGAATCTGCCCAGAAGAATCGTGCCCGGCTCAATTGGCGGAGCCGCTAGCGGATTCATGGAGTAGGTGGTTTCGCCGCCTGAGGGGGTTGTTTCTTGATAGGAACGATCCATGCATACTTCTTACCATGTTCGGGCTCCGGGTTACAGGGCAGCTGGGAGAGGACAATTCAACGACGCGGAAGCTCCATCATTTTGTCCAAGCCTAAATCCAGATGTGGGTCAACCATATTTCCTTGCCAGGGGTATTCGGGCAATGTAGATGCCAAATCGCCGGTGAAAACGTTTTTCCAAAGTATTTTTAGCTCTGGTTTGCGCCGGCGCAAATAACTGGCGAACTTAACTTGCGCATTGCTGTCAAACATTTTGCCGACTTCAATTACTTTTAAACCTGGCATTCGAGCGATGGACTCACAACATTTGGGTTCCACAATGGTTTGAGAAAGGTCCAACCATTCTAGCGTCCGCAAAGGAATCAAGTTTGCCACTCCTTTTTCAGTGACCGGATTTTGAGCAAGGCACAGAATCTGTATAGATTTGCTTTTTGCAATGTATTTCAAGTCTTCGTCTTGAATATTGTTGTCGCCCATTATTAGTTGCTTCAAATTGGGTAGATTGGGAACCTGGCGCGCAATCAGTTTTCCACCATCCAGACAGGTTGTGTCCAGACATTTGACAGTCTTCAAAATTGGAGAAGAAAGCAAAGCCTTGCATGTAACTCGTGTCGTGGCCAGATTCAAATATTTGAGATTGGTCAACCCGGCGATATATTCGAGTTCAGTATTTCCAAAGTCGGTGCCGCTTAAATTCAGTATCTGCATGCCGGTCAATCGCTTCAATCGAGCAAAGACCTCGAGATTTATCATCTTTCCCCCACCAAAATCGAGGATGGGAATTTCATCCGCTCGAAAACCATCAAAAAGCTGTGGATTTTGAAGCAAGTAATTGCCTGGCACAAATCCATACGGCTGTCCCAATGGAATAGACACAAGACCGGTTGCGACTTTTTGGGTTCCGTCTTTGAACTCAATTAGCCCCAGAGATTGATTTGAAGGAAAGTGAAATTCAAGGTATTTATCTGTTCTGGTCGCCCAGTGTGGAATGCTCAAGGGCTGAGTTTTTTGACCATTTTTCAAACCGCTTGAGTGAGCATCAACAAATGCTGGGTCCACCGATTCTTTTGAGTAGAGGTTCATAGGCAGCATGGCGACTCGGGCTTGAGGAACCGAGCTTTGCAAGTTGATTATCATATAACAAAGTACCAACCCACAGACAAATGCAGCCGCGCCGAAGCAAAGCATGTGATAGATATTCGGTCCGGCGGAAAGTTTTTCCTTTTCCTTCTCCAATGTTTGTGCAGCGCTTGCAAGCGCTGCCTTCATAACCGGCGCTTCTTCGCTTTTCATGCTCTTTTCCAGAGCGATCAAATCTTCTGCTAATGCATTTGCGTTCTGGTAGCGATTGTCAGGATCTTTCTCGAGCAGTTTGCAAATGATATTTTCCATTGCTTCCGGGAATTGCCTGCCGAGCGATGCTTCCTTCAGGGAAAGATGGCTGTCCGACTGATGTTTCATCATAGTCGACAGAGCATTGTCACCGATGAATGGCGGCGCGCCGGTAAGGGTTTCGTAGAAAACGCAGCCCAGAGAGTAAAGATCGCTTCTGTGATCGACGGCGATACCCATGCACTGCTCAGGGCTCATGTAGAACGGACTTCCGAATATCTCACCGGTTTTGGTCAGGGTCTGCTGATTGAATTCATCAACACCTGTCAGTTTTGCAATTCCGAAATCAACCACTTTCACGATCTCTGGTTCGTGCTCGTAAAGCGGTTTTGCCAGCATGATATTGCTTGGTTTCAAGTCTCTGTGCACGACTTTGTGGTTATGCGCATATTGAATTGCAAAGGCAACGTGTATAAAAATTTTTAGCGCGCGCTCCAAATCCAAACTGCCCAGCCTTTTGATCTCGTCGGCAAGCGTCGGTCCATCCACAATTTCCATGAGGAAAAATGGCTGCCCACCTGGCAAAAGTCCAAATTCAAAGACACGAATCAAATTAGGGTGATCGAGCATGTGAGCGGCTTTGACTTCGTTTTGAAAGCGCCGCCAAGTGCCGTCATTTGTCTGTGATTTACTTAAACACTTGAGCGCATAATTTCTGCTTACCATCAAATGCTCGACGCGGAAAACGCTACCCATCCCGCCTCGACCAATAAGTTCTATGATGCGGAATTTCTCCAAAAGAATTTCGCCCGGCTCCAACACCACAGGCGGTTGCGAAGCAAGATTGAGCGTGGTTTCGCCAAAAGCTTCCGCCTGGTCAAGCGACAAGTCGAAGTTATCGTTCGGTTGTTTGGGGTTCTGCGTCACTTGTCGCCTCGGCCGTATGGGGAGAACTGGGCGGCTATTTCAGTATATTCTCTATTTCAAATTGCCGGCTTCCCACTTAAAGTCGGGCAGATTTTGCCCGAGATTGGAAGTTTCCTGGTCGCTCCAAAAAATCTTGACCGCCGGCAACTTCGCCTTTATTTTTTTCTCGAAAGCTTTTTTCTGGCTGTCCGTCCAGTCCAATTCACCTAGCTCCACCTTTCTAAGCGAGCGCATTTCGACCAGGCTTTCCAGACAATTCGGCGATACGGCTGTGGCTGTAAGGTCAAGCCAGGCAAGGTTTTTTAAATCCTTGAGATAACTTACCCCGGCGTCGGTAATATCCTTGTTCTGGGAGATGCACAGCACCCTGAGTGATTGGCATTGAGAGATGTCCTTGGCGGTGACGTCGTCCAGCTGGCAGTTCTGCATTTGCAATTCATACAGGTTTTTCAATTCGCAAAGAGTCTGGCAAAACGGCAGCATGCCTGAATTATTGGAAACGTCCATGGCATTTAAGTTCGGCAAGATCGGCAATTTGGCCAGTCCGTCACCGTGAACTCTGGTGTCATTGAAATTGGCATAGCGCAGATTGACCAGCTTCTCGAGACTTAAGAGGGCAGAATTGTTGAAGAGCGTGTGTTTCAAGTTAATTGCCTTGAGACCGGTAAGGTTTTCTATGGCTGAAAAGCCATCGGATTTGAAAGTCGGCGCCGAAGAAAAGTTCAGAAAAACCAGGTCGTCTGCTGCAAAACCTCCCAGCAGTTCCGGCGATTCAAGCGCGTTGTTTCTCACCATCAAAGAAAGCCTTCTTTGCTTGGGAAATTTTTTTTCTCCTTCCGCTTCCGTGACAAAAGCAAAGTCGTCGATGATTGTCCCCAGGCACATACCTTTGGGAAATGTGAGAATTCTCTCGTCGCCGACTATCTTCGAATAGCTTCCGGCTTGCGGCTTTACCTTTTGGTCCGGACCCACTTTTGATGGAGGCGCATTTTGTTGGGCGGCCGCAAAAGGAGATGCGCTGGCTTCTCTGGCCTCATAGTATGCTTTCAGGTCTTTGATTTGACCGCTTAAAACCATGTAGCAAATTCCTGCCCCCGCGACAGCTCCAATCACCGCTGTCAGAGTGGCTATCAAGATAGTGTTGATGGCATTATCTGCGGGCGTTTGTGCGGAAACTTTCCCCCTGTCTGCTCTTAACTCGCCAATTTGTTGAGTCGCAGTTGTGCCAACTGCGTCACCGCTCAAGGTGCGCTCGAGCTCGATCAAATCGGCAGCCAGCGAATTGGCCTTTTGATACCGCAAATTGGGATCCTTTTCCAGAAGTTTGGCGATGACTTTCTCCAACCCAGTCGGAAAGCCAATTCCCATCGATGCTTCTTTGAGTGAAAGGGGCTGTTCATTCTGGTGTTTCATCATAGTGGCAAGTGCCGTCTCTCCGATAAATGGAGGCGCGCCAGTGAGTGCTTCGTAGAAAAGACAGCCAAGTGAATACAAATCGGCGCGGTTGTCGACGCCCGTTCCGCTGCACTGCTCAGGGCTCATATACAGCGGGCTACCAAATATCTCACCTGTTTTTGTCAGAGTCTGCTGATTGAATTCATCAACGCCTGTCAATTTTGCAATGCCGAAGTCGACCACTTTGACGGCTTCATTTTCCTCGCCTTCCTTCTTTTCCAGCATGATGTTGCTGGGCTTCAAGTCTCTGTGGATGATGCCATGATCGTGTGCGTAGTTAATGGCAAAGGCGACCTGGATGAAGATCTTGATGGCGCGTTTCATGGGCAGGCGACCCAATCTTTTCACTTCGTCGGCAAGCGTGACGCCTTCCACCAATTCCATCAAAAAATATGGCCGCCCACCGGGCAGAAGGCCAAAATCGAAAACCCGCAAAAGATTAGCGTGGTCCAGCATATTGGCGGCTTTTGCTTCATTTTCAAAACGGCGCCAGTTGATATCGTTGCGCTGGCACTTGTTCAAGCATTTAAGCGCATACTGTTGGTTCATAAACAAATGATTGACGCGATAAACACTGCCCATACCGCCTACACCAAGCAGTTCGAGGACTTTGAACTTTTCCAAAAGGATGACGCCGGGCTGCAATTCCACCGGCGCCTGCGCGCTCAGAGACATGGTCGTATCTGCAAACGGAAGCCCTTCGCCAAGCTCTGTTTCTTCAGCCTGCTCTCGTTTAACCTCTGCATTTTGCTCTTCCGCTTGCGACATCCGCAGTTACAAACCCTCTCCTTTCCAATCGAAATCCAGGCAATCGTCCGGCGAAAAACTTTCCGGACTGCCGACGGACAGCTCTACTTTCGGTAAGGCTTTTCTGATTGTTGCTACTGCATTAGGAGACGTCAATGCCGCCGGAATCACTAAATTTCTCAAATTGGGCAATCGGCGAAAAGTGGCAAGTGATTGCAAAGTGACAGTAGTACCGCTTAAATCCAAATATCGCAGGTGTTTGAGATTGGCAAGATATTGCATGCCTTTGTCGGTTATTTTACGGTTCATTCCTAATGAAAGTACCTTCAAGTTCTGACAGCGCGAGACCTCCTTCAATGAGTCATCGTCCAGTAAGTCTGCATGCAGGCTGAGCTGGTAGAGCCTCGGTATCTCGCCTACTCTCTCCAGCAGCGTAGCGATGTTTTGCACGCTACCTGCATGCAATGAGGTCAGTTTGTTCAGATATTTCATTCTGGCCAGCCCGTCTCCTGTCACGTTGGTGGCAGTGACATTGAGGTAACTCAAATTGGAAAGGGGGTCGAGATACTTTAAATCGGCATCGCTGAAATCTGAGAATTTGACATTGAGCGCCTTCAGTCCAGTCAAGTGAGGCAGTGAAGAAAAAACGCGAGAAACAGCTGCCTCGTTTTTCGACAAGTAGAGAAGCGTCAAATCATTGGGAGCAAAATTCTTCAATAGGAAAGGATTTTTGTTGAGCGCTTCATAATTCGGGTTGAAACCGATGAGAACCCCGTCTTTCACTCGCTTTTCACCGACACAATTGACACCAGGGCGATCGGAGAAAATAAAGGCTCCGATGGCATTTTTCGGAAATTCAAAAACACGTTCTTTCGTTGCTTGATCGAAGTGTGAAAATTGCTTTTCTTCGATGGCTGGTGCAGTGATTCTCGGTTGTGGCTGGAAAAGGATGGGGCGCTTGCGGGCTCTTTCCGCTTCTAATTCGTTATGCAAAAGGAAATAGCTGACGCCCATGCCGACAAGAAAAGCAAGAGCTCCAATAATTGATTGCCCGATTGGATTGCCTGCAAAAATCGAAGATGTTTTTTCGAGGTAAGCCGATTTGCCCGAGCCTCTTTCTCCGGCGGCGACCGTACCTGAGTCCGCTTTGTCGCCCTTAAGCTGGTTTTCAAGCTGGATTAGGTCGGCGGCCAGAAGACTGGCATTCTGGTAGCGATTACTGGGATCTTTTTCAAGAAGTTTGGCTACGATTCTCTCCAGCTCCTTCGGAAAGTCGATGCCCATGGAAGCCTCTTTGAGCGACAGAGGCTGCTCGGACTGATGCTTCATCATTGTCGCCAGCGCGCTTTCACCTATGAAAGGAGGAGCACCGGTGAGCGCTTCATAAAGCATGCAGCCCAGAGAATAGAGGTCGCTGCGCAAGTCCACCGCCAGACCCATGCACTGCTCCGGGCTCATGTAGAGGGGGCTACCGAAGATTTCTCCGGTTTTAGTCAAAGTCTGCTGGTTGAATTCATCAACACCTGTCAATTTGGCGATTCCGAAATCGACGATTTTGACAAGTTCTTCCTCGTCTTCACCTGCTTTGTTTTTTACGACCATGATGTTGCTTGATTTGAGGTCACGATGGATGACCCCGTTCTCATGGGCATAGGCAATTGCAAAGGCTACTTGAATGAAAATTCTCAGGCATCGCTTCAGAGGCAGCCTGCCCATTCGCTGCACCTCATCAGCGACAGTCGTACCGTCCACGAAGTCCATGACAAAGTAAGGACGCCTGCCTGGCAGGAGCCCGAAGTCGTGAACTTTGATCAAATTGGGGTGGTCAAGAATGTGAGCTGCTTTGGCTTCATTTTGAAATCGCCGCCAGGTATGGTCTTTGGGCTGTTCTTTATTGAGACACTTGAGCGCAAAAACAGTGCCCAGATGGACGTGAGTGACGCGAAAGACGCTGCCCATGCCGCCTAATCCCACCAACTCCACAACTCTGAACTTGTCAAGAACGATTGTGCCCGGCTCAAGAACCACCGGAGTGGTCGTTTCTTCAAGCCATGTCGAACTGCCTGTCCCGCCCACGCCGGTGCGAAGAGGGTTTTCATCCTCAGAACGCTCATCTCTCTCTTGATTTGTAGACGGGTTTTCGGTCATTTCTACTGGTTGAGATGCCCAATAGTCTTGTTCCCCTCAGGATTGGGCTTCGCACATCTCCGCATGTCCGATAAGGACACTTTTGCCGAAACGCAGCCGGAGCGGGCGTTGCAGGGACAAATTTAATATCAGTCCAGTTGCTCGATGATCTCGCGCAGGTGTTCGGTTTTATCACCCATGGTTACGTCGCTTTCGTGGGTTGTCGTGTAACCGCCGGGGATGGCAAATATGCTCTTTTCAAACGGTTTGCGTTTTGCAGTGATGGTATCAAGCATGGTGACTAGTCCTTCCTGCCTGTTGTAAGCCAAACCCTGACCATAGACAAAGGGAATGCCAATTTTTACGTATTTGAGCGGGATTCCTTCTACCGGCTGAAGGTGGAACATCTGCAAGAGAAAATTCTGAATGTGCTGATCGACTTTGAAATCGGTCTCAACATAGTAAGAACCGGCCTTGCCCTGCTTCAAGTCAACCAGCTTCCCATTCTTGTGTTTGAAAGGTAATGCATAGAGTCTTGCTCTAAGCCCTTTGTAGACTGCGGAGTTTTTCTCGACGACAAGCGGCCATTCGGTCGCGCCTTCCAGGTACTCAATATGCTTTGGACCATTGCGCATAAAGTTCTTGTAAGTGAGCCGGGCTATCTTTTTGCTGCGCGGATTGAAAACGTAAACATCAAAGCTGGGACCGGCAATAACGAAACGACTACCGTCCTTTTGAGTGATCCTGGCGCAATCCTTTGCTATTTCGACTTCAATATCACCCATGGCTCGATGGCGCTGGTAGAGGCTGAGCATGCTTTCAGCCTGTGCTTTTGGGGCCAATAAAATCAGCGGCGCAAACCCCAGGAGCACCATTGTCACATACTTTCCGGCTGTGTCTTTGCTGGACTTCGATACCATCATCTTTGACCGGATTCCGTCATCTAACCTATTTTAGACAGACGCTTACAAACGCGCTACCATAAGGAAAAGCCTGTGAGGGGTCATTGTTGCGCGTGTTTCTATCTGGTATTTCAGTGGCAGCGGGAATCTATGTCGCCCTTGCACCGCGCATGGCTCGCCCGTTTTATCGGCAATTCCTGTTCCATCCTGATCCATATCCGCATGATGTTGAAACTGCGCCCAAGCTTGGCGCCATTCAAGGCGAGGACGTCTATTTCCTTTCGCGCAGAGGCAATCGCTTGCACGGCTGGATTTACGAGAATCCAGAAGCCAAAGACTGGATGCTGGTCAGCCACGGCAATGCGGGCAATATCGTCAATCGCACCGAGTTGGTGCACTTGCTTTTAAGAGCCGGCGTGTCCGTTTTTATCTACGACTACCAGGGTTATGGACGAAGCGAGGGAAAACCTGACGTTCCCGACATCTGTTATGACGGCGAGGCTGCTTATGATTTTTTGGTCGCTGAGAAGGGCGTCCGCCAGGAAGACATCATTCTCTATGGCGAATCACTGGGAGCTTCTGTGGCCGGATACATTTCAAAGGTCAGGCGCTCGAAGGCATTGATTCTGCAGTCTGGTTTTGCCTCTCTGGAGCGTATTGCCCGTGAGTCGATGCCTATTTTGCGTATTTATCCGGACTTTCTTTTCCCCCAGTCGTTTTTGAACAATGTCGCTGTTCTGAAACAGCCGCATCCGCCGGTCTTGATCGCTCATGGATTGAACGACGCCGTAATCAGATTCGATCACGCCCATCATCTTTTTCAAACTGCAGTTGGAAAGAAGATCCTTTTGGAATTACCGGAAAGCGCTCACAGTGACATTACCGTAAGCGCGCCTGAGAAATTCCAGGCAGCCATAACAGAGTTTCTCTCCACCCTTCTGTAGGGGCGACGCCATGCGTCGCCCGGCCATGCGCCCGGTCAATTTCAGAACGAAATTATTGGACTTTTACACCGTTGCCGGCACGCCTTCACGACGCAAGCGGATCAAATTCAGAGCTGATCCGGCTTTAAACCAACCAATGTGTTCTTCGGTCATGGTGTGCTTCACTTCGATTTTGTCTTCAGTACCGTCGGCATGGCGGATTATCATTTCAACATTCTTGCCGGGAGCCAGACTCATCAGGTCAGAGAAGTTGACTCTGTCGGTTTCGCCAATCTTGTCGTAGTCTTCCGGTTTTACGAAAGTGAAAGGCAAGATGCCTTGCTTCTTCAAGTTTGTCTCGTGGATACGTGCGAAGCTCTTCACTACGACAGCCTTGCAATTGAGGAAGCGCGGTGACATTGCTGCGTGTTCGCGGCTGGAACCTTCACCATAATTGTTATCGCCAATCGCTACCCAGCCAAGATTCTCGGATTTATAGTGGCGTGCAACAGCAGGATAAGGCTTTCTTTCGCCGTCCAAAACATCAAGTCCGGCGCCGATTTCCTTGGAAAAAGCATTGGTGGCACCGATGAACATGTTGTCACTAATCTTGTCAATATGCCCTCTATAGCGCAGCCATTGTCCGGCAGCCGAAATGTGATCGGTTGTGCATTTGCCCAGCGCTTTCATCAAAATGGGCAGATCGGTGTAGTCCTTGCCGTCCCACGCTTCAAACGGCTCCAGCAATTGCAGTCTTTCTGATGTGGGTTTGACGTCGACTACAACTTTGTCTCCGTCTTTGGCCGGTGGAATGAAGCCTTCTTCGTCGGCGATGAAACCCTTTTCCGGCAATTCGTCAGCGGTTGGTGCAGTCAATTTGAATTCCTTGCCATCCGTTCCCTTCAGGGTGTCGGTAAGGGGATTGAACTTCAGTGACCCTGCCAGGGCAAAAGCCGTAACGATCTCGGGACTGCCGATGAATGCCAGTGTTTCTGCATTTCCGTCATTGCGTTTTTGGAAGTTTCTGTTGAAAGAAGTGATAATCGAATTTCTTTCTCCGGGGGTGATGTCTTCGCGTTTCCACTGACCGATACACGGCCCGCAAGCGTTTGCAAGAACCGTTCCGCCTATGGTTTCAAGCTTTTTCAATTGACCGTCACGGCCAATTGTTTTGTAAATTTGTTCAGATCCAGGTGAGATAAGAAAACCGATATCGGCTTTTACTCCATGCGCACCAGCTTGGTTAGCCACATGCGCAGCTCTGCCCATATCTTCATAGGAAGAATTAGTGCAGCTTCCAATTAGTGCATACTTGAGATGTTCCGGATATCCTTTTTCGTCGACTTCCTTGGCCAGGGCAGAGATCGGGCGGGCCAGGTCGGGAGTGTGCGGTCCGACAACATACGGCTCGAGAGTGTCGAGATCGATTTCGATCACTTGATCGAAGTAGTTCTTATAGTCTTTTTCCACTTCCGGGTCGGCGACCAAATGCTCGCGGTATTGCTCAGCCAGTGCGGCTACGTCTTCGCGCTTTGTAGCGCGCAAATACTTGGCCATGCGATCGTCAAATGGAAACAGCGATGTTGTGGCACCAATTTCTGCACCCATATTTGTAATGGTGCCTTTGCCAGTGCAACTGATTGATTCGGTTCCCGGTCCGAAATATTCAATGATGGCGCCGGTTCCGCCGGCCACTGTGAGAATGCCTGCCAGTTTCAAAATCACATCTTTCGGGGCTGTCCAGCCGTTTAATTTGCCGGTCAAACGCACGCCGATCAATTTGGGCCATCTGACGCCCCAGGCCTCGCCGGCCATCACATCGACAGCATCAGCTCCGCCTACGCCTATGGCCACCATGCCCAGACCGCCAGCATTTGGTGTGTGGGAGTCAGTGCCGATCATCATGCCGCCTGGAAAAGCGTAATTTTCCAGGACCACCTGGTGGATGATGCCCGATCCTGGTTTCCAAAAACCGATGCCGTGCTTTTCGGCTGCCGTGCGCAGGAAGTTATAAACTTCGGCATTTTCACTGAGCGCGTTTTCCATGTCTTTGTCGGCGCCGACTCTGGCGAGAATCAAGTGATCGCAGTGAATGGTCGTTGGGACTGCCACCGTTTTCAGTTTGGCTTGCATGAATTGAAGAACTGCCATTTGCGCGGTCGCATCTTGCATGGCGACTCGGTCCGGGCGCAAGAGGGCATAGCTTTCTCCACGCTTGGGATGTTTTTCAGAGGCATCCCAGTGGTCAAGGTGAGCGGTGAGGATTTTTTCCGCCAGGGTCAGACCGCGTCCAAAACGTTTTCGAGCCTCATTGTGCTTCTCCGGCAAAGATTCATACAGTTTTTGGATGTCTCTGGCGGAACTTTCATGGAGTGTGTCAGTCATCGGCGTGCCCTCTTCTTTTCCGTTCGATATATGGATATATTGATCTTACTGCAAACAGTGGCTCAACCCCCCAAAATTTAGGGTTATTGCGCAAATCTAAAATTTGGGAGGCCGGTCTTGAAAACACCAGCCTCCCTTCTTCCAAACAAATTGATTTGGCTCTTAACCGCCACAGTCTCGCTTGAAGACTTAGTAGTTTCTGATTTCTACGCCCGGTCCGCCTGATTCAGTCGAGCTTCCGGCATTGCCCGGACCGCCTGAGTCAGACTCCGCACCTGTCGCTCCGGGTCCGCCGGTTTCTGACGAAGAGCCCGAATTGAAAGCGCCGCCGGTTTCGGTCGAAGCGCCCTGATCTGTAGGTCCGCCGGATTCGGTAGCGCCTTCTCCGCCATAGACACCGCCCGATTCTGACTCACCGCCGCCGAAAAATACTCCGCCCGATTCTGACTCGAGCTGTGTCATTTTCAGAGGTGAATGAGCCGGCAATGTAGTCTGCCCGAAGCTGTTGTCAAAGGCAATGGCTGATGGGTTCAGGCTCAAAGTCAGAGCTGCGGCTCCCATTAATGTAATGTGTGCATTTAGTTTCAACATCTATATTTCCTCTCAAAGAAAAGTTTGCTGTTGCCTATCTGGGGTCAGCGACTTTGGTCACCGAAGAAGGCTTGAAACCCATCTTCTTAGCGGTGTCAATGTCGCTTTGCGCCTGCTTCTCGCTGCCCAATGCTTTGTAGCTGACGGCGCGATGGTGATAGACATGCGCTAAACGTCCGTTGTATTTCAAAGCCTTCGAAAAGTCATTGACTGCTTTGTCGTGATATCCCTGTTTTGCCAGCGAACGGCCTCTGTTGACATAAGCTGTAGGAAGCTTTGCATTGATTTGCAGGGCCAGCGTAGCTGCATCGGCAGCATCATTGTTGTTGCCTTGCATGTGCAGTGCGTGCGACTTATTGATCAAAGCCAAGGCACGAGCGTGGGGGCTCTTCATTTCTGCTACTTTGTCGGCATCGGCTATAGCCTTGTCATACTGTCCCAGACCGTTGTAGGCATGGGCGCGGTTGACATATGCCATGGGCAGGTTGGCATCGATTTCAATGGCGTGATTGAGATCCTCCAGCGCTTGTTTGTATCTTCTGGTTTTGTTGTAAGCCCAGCCGCGGTTGATATATGCCGCTGCGGATTTGGTGTCCATCTGGAGTGCTTTGGTCGCGTCTTCGATCGCTTCGTTGTAGCGGCCCAGGCGATCGTTGGCCAGTGCCCGATCGCTATACGCTTTGGCGTTGTTGGCGTTGGCTTTGATCGCTTCGTCCAGCTTGCTGCGCGCGTCTTTGAATTTGTCCTTCTTCATCAGGTTTTCTGCGTTTCTGACAGCGTCCATGGATGGATCAGCTGTTGGAGCGCAGATACCTGCTGTCGACCAGAGGGCGACAAGCGATAATGCCGAAAGAAGCGAGCGAGCATAAAGTGAGCCACTCGGTGATTTCATCTTGAAAATCCTCCTACGCCTTATTGCTTGCGAAAGTCTCGCAATGCGCGCGAGAAGGGGATGCCTTCATTTTTGTTTTGCAATGCGCACAATTATCCCAGGCATGATGAGAGTTTACGAGTTCTTTAATTGCCGCTTATCAAATCTTATCTACCTCCCTTGATCTCTAATTCCCTTGCTGGCCTTGAGTCTACGACTTTTTCGTGGGGGAGATGTGAGGAGGTGTGACGGCTAATCAAGTGGAACTTTTCCCGTTTTATTTTCGTTGTTCTTCGCTTCTATGATCCGTTTTACAAGTTCATCTTTAGCTGTTTCGAGCTGTTTATCAGCGGCTGTGGTTTTGTCATTTTGCACTCTCAAATCCGGCTCTACACCGACGCCCTCCAGGCGCACGCCGGACAGCGAGCAATCAAGAACTGCAAGATAGAGAAAGCATTTGTCGTTGATTGGCTGAATGGAGCCGGCCAGAAAGTAACCGGCCGTGCGATCGCCTATGACCAGCGCTCGCTTTGTTTTCTTCAAGGAATATGCCAGCTGCTCCTTGCCACTGCGGGAGCCACCATTGATTATTGCCACAATCGGTTTTTTAAAAACAACTGTCGAAGTACGCTTCTTTCCCTTGCGACTAGTTGTTTCAAAATCCGGATAGGCAGCCGCTTGGCGGAAGAAAGGATCGAGCGCATCAGGAGAACAAGCACCATACCCGTCTCTCAAATCAAGGATCAAACCATCACAATCTTTGATGGGCGGATCATCCAATGCGTTCTGCATTGCTTCTTGTGCTTTGCGGCCGCCGCACCACAAGTGAACATAGCCCAGTTTCAAGCCGTCTTTGTCAAACTTGCGAGCGCTCTTTCCGACGGCGTGCGTGTACCAGTCGTACATAGGTTTTTTGATCAATTTGATTTGAACCGTATGCTTTTTATTCTGTCGCATCAATTCAATATTTACGGAGCGATTTTCCAGATTGAAAAAGTTCGACTGTCCGATGTATTTGCAGCCATTTACAGAAATGATCTTGTCACCAACCATAATGCGTGATTGGTCGGCCGGGGAATCATCCAGCACATAGCGCACCCTGTCCGGTTCAAAGCCCACAGAGCCGGTTACAAATCCCGGAAACACCGAAATGCCTTTATCGTCATGACTGCTGCCTGGAGTTCCGGGAAACAGCGAATACAAGAAATAATAAGTATCGTCGTTGATGGTCAGGAATCGACAATGACTGCTCTTTAACTCATCAATAGCAGTATTGGCCGCCTCAGACAATTCAATCAAATTTTTGGCAGCGAGGATTTTCGCTCTCTGTTTTTCGAGCGCTTTGGGCCAGACCTTTGCGCTCAATTCTCTGGAGTAAAGTGATTCTCTAACATGTCTGTCTAGTTCGCAAAGAACAGCTTTATTGAATTCGGTATTACAAGAAAGCACCTCCACTGGATCAAGCGGCGCTTTTGCAGTCGGCACTGCCGCTTTTTGTGTCCCTGGAATAAGGCGCGAAGCTTTTCGCGAGTCTTCTTCGAGTGCAATTGCCGAAGTCTGAACTAAGACGGCTACTAAGAGAATATTCAGAAAAGTCGTTTTTTTCAGATGGTAATGTGCAGCCAGCAACGTATGATCATTCTCCGGACCGTGATTCACCGCTTGACGAGTTTTCACATAATAACGGATTGCCCATGAGTCTTGCATGACCACAGAAAGTGAATCGTCTGCCGGTAAAACTGCCGAAATTGATGCCGGGCAATCGCAGGCGTCAATTCGCTATGCGGCGCCACCTTTTGTTTTCATCCCCAGCCTCTATTTTATGGAAGGGCTGCCCTACACGATCGTCAACATGATGGCGGTAGTGTTCTACAAGAACATGGGCGCCTCCAATGAATTCATCGGCGCTGCCACGAGCGTGCTTTCCCTGGCCTGGATGCTGAAATTCCTCTGGGCTCCATTGGTTGATCTCTATGGAACCAGGCGCGGCTGGATAGTGGTGGCACAGCTGGTGCTTTCCTTAATGTGCGCCCTTCTGGCCGGCTCGGCGTTCCTTCCGGACAATGTCGCTCTGTCCGTCTCTGCGCTGGCCTTGATTGCCCTTGCATCAGCGACGCAGGATGTGGCCATTGACGGCTACTACATGGATGTTTTGAACAAACGAGAGCAAGCTGTCTACGTTGGTGTGAGAAATGCCATCTACAAGATAGCGGTCCTTGTCGGGCAAGGGCCGCTGGTAATGCTGGCCGGGTATATCGCCGTTTTCGGAGGGGCGAGTGACTACAAGTTAGGCTGGGCAACAGCCTTTTCTGTCTGTGGCGCTATGTTTTTGATTTTTGGTGTTTTGCATCTATTTATATTGCCAAAACTGGCCAATCAAATGGAAGCTTCGTGCGAAAAGACGACCTCTGAGGAGAAACCCGACCTTATGGACGGGTTGAGGCGCTTCGGCAGTGTAGTAAAAACCTTTATCGACCAGGACCGCATCGGCATTACCTGCCTGTACATTCTTATATTTAGATTTGGCGACGCCTTGATGTTGAAAATGACGATGCCTTTTCTTCTTGACGCCAAGAAAAATGGAGGATTATCCCTATCCACTCAAGACGTGGGCCTAATATATGGAACGGTCGGGCCGATCTTTCTGCTTCTGGGAGGCTTGCTCGGTGGTTATCTGGTAGCGAAATTCAGCTTGAAAAAGTGCTTGCTGCCGACCGCTCTCGTTCAGAGTGGAGCCATTCCTCTTTATTGGGCGCTTGCGTACTTCAAACCTCATGACCATGCCTGGATATATGCCGCCAATTCTTTCGAGCAATTTTCCTACGGATTAGGAACAGCAGCTTATACCGTCTTTCTTCTGTCCGTTGTAAAGCCGCAATACAAGGCGGCGCATTATGCAATCGCTACGGCAATAATGGCTCTGGGTCTGGTTGTTCCAGGTTACATAAGTGGCTATATGACTACATGGCTCGGTTATCCGAATTTCTTTCTCGTCAGCTTTCTGGCTTCTATTCCAGGCATCATCACAATCTTCTTTTTGCCGATCAAAGAAGGCGATGAAAAAATGGCGTCCTGATATTGCATCTGTCAGGAAAGTCTGTTTTGAAGTTTCGCAACAACTTGATTTACGATCTGATCCGGTGTTTGTTGTGCATCAACATTGATTGATTCGTCTCCATCTGGTTGCTCCAAAGTTTCAAATTGACTTTCAAGCAGGCTGACGGGCATGAAATGCCCTTTTCGCAAGCTAAGCCTTTGCTTCGCTTGCAAATGAGAAACATTCAGAAATACGAATTGCACTCGATTGTCGATTTTAAGCCGAGCTCTGTAACTCGCCTTGAGTGCCGAGCAGGCAACCACTGCCCCTTTTCCTTCAATCAGAAGTTTTTCCATCTCAGCCTTAACTGCGCCAAGCCATGCCACCCTGTCGTCATCTGTGAGAGGTGTGCCGGTGGCCATTTTGGCAACATTGTCTTTTGAATGAAACCTGTCTCCTTCAATGAAAGTCCAGCCGAGCGCTTCAGCCAGGGCCTGCCCGACCGTACTCTTGCCGGAGCCGGAAACGCCCATAACGACAAGAATTTGGATTCCATCTCCCGGTAATTGGGCGGCCAGACGCACTACCTCTTTTCAAATCCGGCCCGGCCCCGACGCCAGGTAAAGTCGCGTCAAGTAGAAAACGCCGAATCTATAGATAGTACTGTATATTAGCAAAGGGGCTACTTCCTCCCGATTCTGTAAGAGGTCAGTATTGCCGGTTTTTGGAGCAT